>QFOL01000162.1 GCA_003241215.1 Agrobacterium fabrum | reverse complement strand
TTCGCCAGTTCCCGTTCCAGCAGCTTTGCCGCATCCGGCTTGGCAAAGAGCTTGGCTTCGAAATCCAGACCGGCCGAAAGCCCCATATAGCTGTGAGTAGGGCGCGCAAAACAATAGATGCAGCCATGTTCGCAGCCGCGATAGGGATTGATGGAGCGGTCGAAGGGGATATCGGGCGATTCATTGCGGGTGATGATGCTGCGCGGCTTTTCCACCTGCACCTCGGTGCGGAATTCCGGCATGTCCTCGAGCGTCTGCCAACCATCGTCGAAAACCTCGTGTTGCAGGGTCTCGAAGCGTCCATCCGGGTTCAGCCCGGCGCCACGGCCGCGACGGCGGTCGATCTCGATGCGCAGGCCGGATGCATCGGCCAGCGCATTGGCAATATCAGGCATATGGCTCGGCTGGAAGGCAGCCTGCCCCGAAAGCGTATGGTTTCTCATCTGGATGCTCCCAGGACGCCGCACGCCTCTCAAGGCACGCTTAACGCCCTAAACCGTTTCCGTCCGGACAGGCTTTCAACCGCCTTCCGAATGATTAAATTCCTACATCAGGAATGAGAACAATACAAGAACAAAATTGCAAATTCGGCTCGTTCTCCAGAGATGGATGGGTGGCCGCGACAGGCATGGCCACGTCCGCAGACTTTGCGGTCGGTGGCATGGACAGCCTTGGATTTTACCGCGATGAGCATAGTGGCAATTTATTGTGCGATGCGTTAGAGCTATGCAGATGTTGACAGTCATAATGGAATGCCGGGATCACGAGCCGGAACTGGCGCACACATTGTCTGCGCTTGTAACCGGGGCCGTGGAAGGGCTTGTAAGCGATGTTGTGATTCTCGATCACGGTTCGCGCGATGGATCGTCGCGTGTCGCCGATGCCGCCGGCTGCCGTTTTTATGGGCAGTGGGATATCGAAGACGTCGTGAAGTCCGCACGCGGCGGCTGGCTGCTTCTGATCGAACCCGGCGCGCGCCCGCAGGCGGGCTGGATCGACGAGATTCTCGAATATGTGGCGATCTGCGCGCAGCCGGCCCGTTTCTCGCCCTCGCGCTATCATCGCCGCAATGTCTTCAGCCGTGTGCTGCGCCGCGTTCCGCCATTGGAACACGGGTATCTTCTGCCAAAGAAGCATGCCGTGTCGATTGCGAAATCGGGCATGAGCCTGACGCAATTTGTCGGCGCGCAGAAACCGCGCCGACTGAATGCGGAAATGGTGCCCGCCTGGGCGCTGCGGGCCTCGGCCTAACCTCGGGGGGCCGCTTTACCCGGCCAGAACCTTGCCGGGGTTCATGATGCCGGCGGGGTCGAAAGCGTGTTTGATGCGCCGCATCAGCTCCATTTCGATGCCGGGGCGGATGGCGGCCAGTTCGTCGCGCTTTAATTGCCCGATGCCGTGTTCGGCGGAAATGGAACCGCCGAGCGACAGCACGATGCCGTGGACGATCTCGTTCATGTCCCGCCAGCGGCTGAGGAATTCGGCCTTGTCGGCGCCGACAGGCTGGGAAATATTGTAATGGATGTTGCCGTCACCCAGATGTCCGAAGGCGCAGATGCGGGCGCCGGGGATGGCGGCGAGAACCGCCTTTTCCGCCGTCGCCATGAATTCCGGTATTTTCGATACCGGAACGGACACATCGTGCTTGATCGAGCCGCCTTCGGGCTTCTGCGCCTCCGACATGCTTTCGCGCATGTGCCAGAGCGCCTGTCGCTGCGCTTCCGATGCGGCGATCACCGCATCCTGAACCAGCCCGGCCTCAAAACCGCGCTCCAGCAGCGATTGCATCATGTTATCCGCCGTTTCGGCCGAATCGGAGGTGGAAATATCGATGAGCGCGTACCAGTCATGCGGCTGTTCCAGGGGATCGCGCACGCCGGGAATGTGCCTTGCGGTGAATTCGACGCCGATGCGCGGCATGAGTTCGAAACCGGTCAGCGCCGTGCCGCAGAGGTTGGAAGCCATTTCGAACAGCTTCAGCGCGTCTTCGGTGGAGGTGAGCCCGGCAAAGGCCACCTGATGGCCGAGCGGTTTCGGAAAGAGCTTCAGCACCGCGCCGGTGATGACGCCAAGCGTGCCTTCGGAGCCGATGAAGAGATCGCGCAGATCGTAACCCGTATTATCCTTTTTCAGCCGGCGCAGCCCGTTCCAGATTTCGCCTGTTGGCAGCACCACTTCCAGCCCGAGGCAAAGCTGGCGCATGTTGCCATAGGCAAGCACCGCCGTGCCGCCGGCATTGGTGGCGAGATTGCCGCCGATGCGGCAGGAACCCTGCGACCCCAACGACAGCGGGAACATCCGCTCCACCGTCTCGGCGGCCTTGTGAATGTCATCGAGAATGCAGCCGGCATCCGCGACGATGATATTGGCGACCGGATCGATATCGCGAACGCGGTTCATGCGCTCCAGCGACAGGATGATGTCCGTTCCTTCGGCGCGCGGCGTCTGCCCGCCCACAAGGCCGGTATTGCCGGTCTGCGGCACGATGGGCGTGCCGGTCTCGCTGGCGAGCTTCAGGATGGCGGCAACCTCTTCGACTGAGCCGGGTTTCAGCAGCAGCGGCGAGACGCCGCGATAAAGGCCGCGATTTTCAACGAGGCGCGGCGCCATTTCTGCCGGGTCGCGGACCGCGTTCTTTTCGCCGACAATGGCGGTAAAGCGGTCGAGGATGTCGGAGGAGGGGATGGCGGTGGTCGTCATGGGCGGCGTCTCGCTGTCTTTTGAAACATGGGCGAAAGGGTTGGGTGCCGTCAGCCTCGCGGCGCGGCGGCGCGGGAAAGGCGATCGTTGATCGCCTCTCCGAGACCATGGCTGGGAATTGCGGTGATGGCGATTGTGCCCACACCGCTTGCATCGGCGGCTTTCAGATAATCGAACAGATTGGCGGCGGCCTCGGCAAGATCGCCGGAAGGGCTGAGATCGAGAACGGTCCGCGCCGTCTCCTCGCCTGAAACGGCGATGCCGCCGAACCGGATCAGCGCTTCGCCGGAGGAAACCGATGTGGCGCCGAGCCGCACGGCGGCGCCCGGCGCGTAATGCGAGGCCAGCATTCCCGGCGCCTCAATGGCGGCGGAGGCTTTTTTCGGCCGTTCGAGCCGTTTGCCGGCAATGCGTTCTATGTCCGCAGTGACGATGCCGCCGGGGCGAAGCAGCCGCACCTGGCCATCCTCTTCCACCTTGACGATGGTGGATTCCACACCGACGGAGGCCGCGCCGCCATCGAGAATGAGATTGATCTTCTGGCCGAGATCCGCCTCCACATGGGTCGCACTTGTCGGGCTGATCTTGCCGGAACTATTGGCGCTGGGGGCGGCGAGCGGCCTGCCGAAGCGACGGATCAGATCGCCGGCAAAGCCCTGCGGCACGCGGATGCCGACCGTATCGAGCCCCGCCGTCGCCAGCGAATGAATGTCGCTTGCCGGTTTCAGCGGCAGCACCAGCGTCAGCGGGCCGGGCCAGAAGGCCTCGGCAAGTTTCCGCGATATGGGATCGAAGACGGCATAACGTTCGGCCATGGCGATATCGGCCATATGGCAGATCAGCGGGTTGAACTGCGGCCGGCCCTTGGTCTCGTAAATGCGGGTAATCGCCGCCGGATTGGTGGCGTCGGCGGCAAGGCCGTAGACCGTTTCTGTCGGCAGGGCGATGGGCTGGCCGGCGGCAAGCTCGGCTGCGGCCGTCTGCAGGGCTGTTTCCCGCTCATTGTCGATGTTGATGTGACGCGCCATGGTGCTGCCTTTCACGGCCGTCAATAGCGTATTTCGGGGCGGAGTGGGAAGCGCTAATGCATATCGCCTCGAAGTGCCCCGCGGTTTTAGGCCCAGAGGCGCTTTATCGCGTTTATATCGCCTTGATGATCTTGCGCATCTCTTCCGAACGCGCACCGAGCATGAGCACGTTTTTCAGCGCCACGCGCGGATCGTGGGTCTGGAACAGCAGGCCGCTGCGGTGGAAGGATGTGTCGATGGCGGCCGCCTGATCGGGAAGCGCGTTGATGGCGACGGCGAAATACATCCTCGAATAGCGCGCATCGATGTTTTCGAAGAAGTTTTCGGCCCCGCTCAGTTCTGCGAAGAAATTTGCGAAATAGAAGGACCAGAGCACATGGCGTTCGGCATCGAAGCTGGTTCGCGCGGCTGTCACGTGACAGTAACCGAGATGCGGCCGGTCATTGAGCAGATGGTGAAAAACCATCTTCGGGAAGCGGATGGACTGGTGAAAGGTGTTGAGGCGGCTATGGGTGGCGTCGGCGGCCGCCTCCAGCTTGCGTCCGGTCAGCGCAGCCACGTCGTCATGGCTGTAATAGACGCGCTCCCTGGGCAGCCAGCGCTCTTCATAACGGCTGATACGACCCGTCCGCAGAAAGTCGGAATGCGCGGTCTTGGATCGTATCGGCGTGACCGAATGCCTGCTCGCATCGAAATAGCGTATGCGTGTTGCCTTCTCCACCAGGAACGCTCCGGTTGCTCTCGATCAGCAAAGATAGTTTAGTGTATGTTAATACTCCGTTGCGGCTCACCCCCCGTTTTTTAACGGGTGGGGCGTGAAGCGCGCCACATCATGCGTCTTATTGCGACGTGGTTTCGCCTGCCGAATAGCTGTCGGATTTCCCAGTGGAATGGCCTGTCGCGGCTGTTGGCGCATGTCGCAATTTGTCGCCAATGCGGAAGCCGATGTCGCTGTCTGTGCTGCCGCAAATGAGCGCCGGTGTTTAGATGAGCACATGCTTCCGCAACCCCGCAAATGGTGCCGGGCAGGGCGGTTTGATCGAGGATTTGGCCATGGAATTGCGTGAGACCGTATTGCGCCAGCTGAAGAACCGCCGCGAAGGCTTCAGCCTGGAGCAGCCCTTTTACACGGACCCGGATTATTTCAAGCTGGACATGGAAACCATCTGGTATCGCGACTGGCTGTTCGTCGGTCACGATTGCGAAGTGGCGAAGTCCGGCAGCTATTTCACCGTTCAGGTCGGGGCCTACTCCGTCGTCATCGTTCGCGGCCGCGACGGGCAGATCCGCGCCTTCCACAATTCCTGTCGCCATCGTGGCTCCCGCGTCTGCACCACGCAGAAGGGCCAGTCCGCCCGCCTCGTCTGTCCTTACCACCAGTGGACCTACGATCTCGATGGCAAGCTGCTGTTTGCGCGCCATATGGGCGAGGAGTTCGACAAGGGCGATTTCGGCCTGAAGCCGGTCGCCTGCGAAACCGTCGCCGGTTACGTCTTCATCTGCCTTGCCGATCAGCCGGCGGATTTCGCGCCGATGCGCGCCGAGGTCGAGAGCTACATGGCGCCGCACCGCATCTGGGAAGCGAAGGTCGCGCATGAGAGCACCATCATCGAAAAGGGCAACTGGAAGCTCGTCTGGGAAAACAACCGCGAGTGCTACCATTGCGCCGCCAACCACCCGGAACTTTGCCGCACCTATCCCGAAAATCCGAGCGTGACGGGAACGGACGGTGGTGCGAGCGATCCTGAAATCGGCGGCCACTGGGCGCGCTGCGAGGCGGCCGGCCTGCCGAGCCGTTTCAAGATCGACCCCAAGGGCCAGTTCCGCGTCGCCCGCATGCCGCTGATCGGCGAGGCGGAAAGCTACACCATGTCCGGCAAACGCGCCGTGCGCCGGCCGCTGTCGGACGATGTCAGCATCAGCCATATCGGCGCGCTGCTGCTGTTCCATTACCCGACGACCTGGAACCATTTCCTCGGCGATCACACCATTTCCTTCCGGGTGCTGCCGCTCAGCGCCAATGAAACCATGGTCACCACCAAATGGCTGGTGCACAAGGATGCGGTCGAAGGCGTGGATTACGATCTCGAAGACCTGACCCACGTCTGGAATGAGACCAACGACCAGGATCGCCGCATCGTCGAGGAAAATGCCTTCGGCATTCGTTCCCCCGCCTATGAGCCTGGCCCCTATTCCATGGAGGATGAGGGCGGCGTGATGCAGTTCGTCAACTGGTACTCCGATTTCATGATCGACCGGCTTTCCGGCGACAAGGCCCGGCTTTCGGCTGTAGCGTGATGCGAAGATGAATATGGTTGTGACCTATAAGCATATTGACGAGATGAAGCCGTGGAGCGACAAGCTCCAGCTTCTGGAATGCATCTCGGTGACGCCCGAGACAGCCGATGTCATGACATTCCTGTTCCGCTCCGAGGATCAGAACTGGTTCCGTTATCTGCCGGGGCAGTTCGTCACGCTGGAACTGCCGGTGGGCAAGGAGCCGCTCTACCGCACCTACACATTGTCCTCCAGCCCGTCGCGGCCCTATGCGCTGTCGGTCACGGTCAAGGCGCAGGCCAACAGCATCGGCACGCGCTGGATGTTCGACAATCTGAAGCCCGGCATGAAGATCCGGGCGCTCGGACCGCTCGGCGACTTTTCCTACGTCAAGCATCCCGGTGACAAATATCTGTTCATCTCGGCAGGCTCCGGCGTCACGCCGATGATGTCGATGGTGCGCGACATGAGCGACCGCGCGCCGCAGAGCGATATTACCTTCATCAATTGTTCGCGCACGCCCGGCGATATCGTCTTCCGTCACGAGCTGGAATATCTCGCCCGCTTCATGCCGAACCTGTCTCTCGGCTTCATTGTCGAGAAATGCGGCCGCACCGATCTGTGGTCCGGGCTCAAAGGCATGGTCGACAAGGCCAAGATCGCGCTGCTCGCGCATGATTTCATGGAGCGCACCGTCTTCTGCTGCGGGCCGGAGCCGTTCATGGCCGCCGTCCGCTCGATGCTCGATGCCTCCGGCTTCGACATGAGCCGTTATCACCAGGAGAGCTTCGCGCCGGCCGCGCCGGTCACCGTGGGTGAAACTGCGCTTACCGGCGCGGATGGCGAAGCGCTGTCGGTGGTGGGCTTTACCCTTTCCGGAAAAGAGCTGCCCTGCCAGCCCGGCCAGACGGTTCTGATGACGGCGCGCGCCGCCGGTGTCCGTATCGGGGCGGCCTGCGAATCCGGGATTTGTGGCACCTGCCGGGTGCTGAAACTTTCCGGCGAGGTGGAGATGAACCACAATGGCGGCATTCTCGATGAGGAAATCGAGGAAGGTTACATTCTCGCCTGCTGCTCACGGCCGTTGACCGATGTGAAAGTGGAAGCCTGACACGAGCGGACGTTTCATCTTTTCCGTCTTTCCCCGGATAGTTGTCTTGGAACTAAATTTCCCTAAACTCGTTTGCACGTCATCGAATTCTTTTCGGGCATGAAACGGGGCTGCTCCCTATCTCCGACAAGAGCGAGTGGGTGAAAAGGCGCGGCTCCAACGCGCTGAAGCAAACGGAGGAAGATCATGTTGAATTTCCGGACAACGAGCGTCGCCACGGCGACGATCGTGTTCCTCACCAGCTTTACGCCGTCGCAGGCGTTCCAGGTCCCTGTTCCCATGCCCAAGCCCGTGGTTTCGACCGACAATGTCGTGCCGGTGCAGTACCGTGAATGGGACCGCCGATACGACCGCAGGCACGGCGACCGCATGTATCGCCCACGCCCGCCGCGTGACGGCTGGTACAATGGTCACCGCGGCTATCGCGATCGTCGTCCGGGTTACCGTTATCACAATGGTTACTGGTTCCCGCTGGCAGCCTTTGCCGCAGGCGCGATCATCGGCGGCGCCATGCAGCAGCCGCGTCCGACCTATGGCGGCAGCCACGTTTCCTGGTGTCAGAACCGCTGGCGCTCGTATCGCGCTTACGACAATACCTATCAGCCGAGCAACGGTCCGCGCCGCATCTGCGTGTCGCCCTACAGCCGTTAATTGCATAAATGCAGAAGCCCGGTCCCATCCGGGCTTTTGCCTTCCTCGGGAAATGCATGGTTTTTGATAAACGAAGCGTGATCGTTCCGTTAATCGTGGGTTCAGCCACACGCCCCTAGGCTGCAAAGGTAAGCAAGACTGCCCCGCATGGAGGCGGTATGGAAAGAAAAAACGAAGAATTCACGTAGAACGGCCTGTCGACCGTCGTGAATGGAGGAAGTCAGATGAAAAGCTATGTGAAGAATATCCTGGCTGTCGGTCTTTCTGCGATCGTGGTTGCAGGAGCGATTGTTCCGGCGGAAGCGGCAATGCCCTTGCCTGCAGCGCCGAAGAGCATTGAGGCCGCAGGCAATGATGCCGGCAAGAATATCGTCAACGTGCAATATTGGCGTGACCGGGACGGCTGGGGCGACCGCCGTGGCTGGTATCGCGGCCATCGCGGTTATCGTGATTACCGCCCGGGCTATCGTCACCATGACGGTTACTGGTTCCCGCTCGCAGCCTTTGCGACGGGTGCGATCATCGGCGGCGCCCTGTCGCAGCCGCGTGAAATCTACCGTCCGGTTCCCGAATATCGTCCGCGCCCGGTCTATCGCGAATACCGTCCGGTCCGCCGTGGCGGTATGAGCCAGGCGCATGTTAACTGGTGCTATGGCCGCTATCGTTCCTACGATGCCTACAGCAACACGTTCCAGCCGTATCACGGCCCGCGCCAGCCCTGCTATTCGCCTTACAGCTGATAGATTGGACGAGCCGAAATCGATGGAGCCGCCCGGAGGAATACCGGACGGCTCAAGCTTTTTATAGGCCTCGTAACATCAGCCTTCGTCATCCTCGGGCTTGACCCGAGGATCCATTGTCGCCAG
>QFOL01000161.1 GCA_003241215.1 Agrobacterium fabrum | reverse complement strand
CCCATGTGCTTCATCTCCATCGGCATCGGCATGGTGTCCTGCTTTGCCGGCCTGCTTCTGTCCTATCACGCGTCGCTGCCTTCAGGCCCGGCGATCATCCTTTCCGCGGGCGTCATCTATGCGCTCTCCATCCTCATCGGCACGCGCGGCGTGCTCAGCGATCTTCTCGGTTCCGGCCGTCACAGGACGGCCTGAAAACAGCGTTCGAAAAGGAGAACCCTCATGTTCAAAACCCTCCGCCTGGTCACCGGCGTCAGCCTTCTTTGCCTCTCTCCGGTTCTGATGGCGCAGGCGTCCGCCGCCGAACTCAAGGTCGTGGCCAGCTTCTCGATCATCGCCGATTTCGCGAAGAACGTCGGCGGCGACCGTGTCGAAATCACTACGCTGGTCGGGCCGGATGGCGACGCCCATGTCTATGAACCACGCCCGGCCGATGCCGTCGCCGTCAGCAAGGCGGATGTGGTGCTGGTCAATGGCCTGGAATTCGAAGGATTCCTGAAGCGGCTGATCGACACCAGCGGCACCAAGGCGCCGGTTGTGGAGCTGACCAAGGGTGTCGAGCCGCTCAAGCTTTCCGAAGAGCCGGCCGGTCACGCCCATCCGGAAGCGGAAGAAGAGGAAGGTCACGACCACAAGGCGGAAGAAGCCGGCCACAAGCACGAGGCCGCCGCAGCGGACGACCACGGCCATGAGGGGCACCACCATGGCGAATTCGACCCCCATGCCTGGCAGTCGATCAAGAACGCGGAAATCTATGTGAAGAACATTGCCGGCGCCTTTTGCGAGGTCGACAAGGCCGGTTGCGCCACTTACACCGCCAATTCGGATGCCTATGTCGCCAAGCTTGCCGCCTTGAGCGAGAAGGTGAAGACCGAAATCGCCGCCATCCCGCCGGAAAAGCGCGTCATCATCACCTCGCATGACGCCTTCGGTTATTTCGAGCATGCCTATGGCCTGATCTTCCTCGCGCCTGAGGGCATCTCGACGGAATCCGAAGCCTCGGCCGCCGATGTCGCCAAGCTGGTGGATCAGGTGAAGCACGACAAGGCCTCGGCGATCTTCGTCGAAAACATCACCGACAAGCGGCTGGTCGACCAGATCGCCAGCGAAACCGGCCTGAAGGTTGGCGGCACGCTCTATTCCGACGCGCTTTCGACCGCCGACGGCCCGGCTGCGACCTATATCGACATGATCAACCACAATATCGAGACGATCACGGCCGCCGTGCTCGGCCAGTAATTTCGGTTCACCCGTTGTGAGTCAGGGAGAGGGTGGCTTGCGCCGCCCTCTCTGCTTTTGTGTTTATGCAACGGCCCTGGAACTCTCCCTTTGGCGATTTCCATATTGGTGCTACACCCCCTCTTCATGTGCGATGCGCTTCACATCTTCACCGACGGTTCCTTCGACGACGCCTCCAGAACCGGAGGTTGGGCGTTCGTGGTTCATGAAGCAGGCCACCAAGTCCACTCCGCCTCAGGCAGGACGGTCGGCATATCGAATAATACGTTCGAGGTCCTCGCGGTCCTCAATGCAATGTCGTGGATCGCCGTCGAAGCGCCGATGCGGGCAGTCACGCTCTGGACGGATGCCGTTCATGTCATCGAAGGCTGCCGCCGATATAGGGCGATCTGGCGCAATAACGGCTGGAAGCGGATCACGCCCAACCAGCGCACCCGCCGCAGACCGATCCCCGACAGGGAAATCTGGCAGCAGCTCGACAGCCTGCTGGAGCGGCATCCCCATGTGGTTGTAGAATGGTGCAAAGGGCATTCCGGCACTGTCGGCAACGAGCATGCCGATGCATTGGCGCGTGGCGTTTCCCGTGCGACGTGATTTGGCCGGCGGCCGTCAGTCGTCGTACTTCGGCACGTTAATCTCTTCACTTCAGCCATCTCCCGTTTCGACCTTTTTCCGTATCGAGCGGTTGCCCCGGTACTCTTTCGCGACTCCAACCGAATGGTGTGCACGCACGGCCGCTTGCCGGTTGACAATCGACATCCTGTTTGAAATGGTAAGATGTCAGACCAATTTATAGGATGCGTCTTGGACAGGTCCAGCCGGGAACTCATGCAACCGATTCCGCCGAGCGACCGCGTGCGCCAGGTCGAGGCAGCACTTTCCGACTATGTGGAGCGGGCAGGGCTGAAGGCGGGAGACCGGCTGCCGGCCGAGCGGGAATTGATGGCAGCGCTCGGCGTCGGCCGCTCCACCATCCGTGAAGTCATTCGCAAGTTTCAGGCGCTCGGCGTTATCGACAGCCGCAAGGGCAGCGGCAATTATCTGCTGAAGCCGATTTCCGCCGCCACCGTGCATATGCCGATTTCCATCGATGCTGAAAGCCTGCGCGATGCGCTGCTGATGACGCTGGAAGTACGGCGCGGCATCGAGGTGGAAGCCTCCATGGCCGCCGCGCGCCGCCGCACGGCAGACGATATCGCCACGATGGAAGCGCGGCTCGATGAGATGGAGCGGGTGCATCTGGCGGAGGGAACCTCCGGCAAGGCCGACCTTGCCTTCCATCTGTCGATTTATGACGCCACCCACAATACGCTGTTCAAGCAGCTTCTGGAGCAGATGCGCGAAGGTTTCGAACGTTTCTGGTCGAAGCCCTTCGACCGCCCGGATTTCGCCGGCCGCTCCTTCCCCTTTCACCGCACGCTGTTCAACGCCATCGCCGCCGGTGATGCCGAGACCGCCCGTGAAGAAACACTGAAAATCCTCGCTGTCGTCGAGGAGGATATCAAGGACATGTCGAAATGAACCATGGCAACGATTTCTTCGATCCCGCCTCATTTATCGTTGCGCATGACGAGGCCCACGCCTTCGAGGCCGTGGTGCCGCCCATCGTGCAGACCTCGCTTTTTACCTTTTCCAGCTATGACGAAATGGTTTCCACCTATCGCGGCGAAAAGGTGCGGCCGGTCTATACGCGCGGGCTGAACCCCACCGTGCGGCTGTTTGAGGAGATGCTGGCGAAGCTCGAAGGGGCGGAAGATGCGCTCGGTTTTGCAAGCGGCATGTCGGCCATTTCCTCTACTGTGCTGTCCTTCGTGTCACCGGGCGACCGTATTGTCGCGGTGCGCCATGTCTATCCCGATGCGTTCCGTCTGTTCGGCACCTTCATGCAGCGCATGAATATCGAGGTTGTCTATGTCGACGGCCGCGATGAGGCGGCGGTTGAAAAGGCGATGCCGGGCGCGAAGCTGTTTTACATGGAAAGCCCGACGAGCTGGGTGATGGAAGCCCATGATGTCGGCGCGCTCGCCGCCATCGGCAAGCGACATGGCGCGGTCACCGTCATCGACAATTCCTGGGCGAGCCCGGTCTTCCAGCAGCCGATCTCGCTCGGCGTCGATCTCGTCGTGCATTCCGCCTCGAAATATCTGGGCGGTCATAGCGATGTGGTCTCCGGCGTGGTGGCCGGTTCGAAGGCGATGATCGACCGCATCCGGGCGGAAACCTATCCCTATCTCGGCGGCAAGATGTCGCCTTTCGATGCCTGGCTGCTCATTCGCGGGCTTCGCACCCTGCCGCTGCGCATGAAGGCGCATCAGGCCTCGGCGCTTGAGATCGCAACCCGCCTGCAGGCGCTGGATGTGGTGGAGAAGGTCTGCCATCCGGGGCTGGCGAACCGCCTGCCGCCCGGCCTTCACGGCACCTCGGGCCTGTTTTCCTTCATCTTTAGGGAAGGGGTGGATGTGCGCGCTTTTGCCGACCGCCTCAAGCTTTTCAAACTGGGTGTTTCCTGGGGCGGGCATGAAAGCCTGATCGTCCCCGGCGAAGTGGTGCTCGAACAGAAGGCGCAGCCAAACTCCGCCCACACCTTCGGCATCAGCGCGCGTTCTGTGCGCCTGCATGTCGGGCTGGAGGGCACGGAAGCGCTCTGGAACGATCTCGAACCCGCGATCAAGGCGGCCACCGCCGCCTGACGTGTTTTTAAACTGACGACAAAAAAGGGGAGAACGACATGAAAAAACTGGTAACAGCAGCAATCTTCACCGCCCTGATGACCGGAACGGCACTGGCGGACACGACCTTGAAACTGGTGGAAGTCATCACAAGTCCCGAGCGGACGGAAACGCTGAAAGGCATCGTCTCGAAATTCGAGGCCGCCAATCCCGGCACCAAGGTGGAAATCATCTCTCTGCCGTGGAGCGAAGCCTTCCAGAAATTCGCCACCATGGTCTCGGCCGGCGATGTGCCTGACGTGATGGAAATGCCCGACACATGGCTGTCGCTTTATGCCAATAACGGCATGCTGGAGAGCCTTGAGCCCTATCTTGCCAAATGGGAGCACACCGCGGGCCTGAGCGAGCGCACGCTGGAACTCGGCCGCGATGTCAAGGACACGGCCTATATGCTGCCCTATGGTTTCTACCTGCGCGCCATGTTCTACAACAAGAAACTGCTGGCCGAAGCCGGCGTGAAGGAGCCGCCGAAGACGCTCGACGAATTCGCCGATGCTTCCAAGAAGGTCGCGGCACTTCCCGGCAAATACGGCTATTGCCTTCGCGGCGGTCCGGGTGGCCTCAACGGCTGGGTCATGTTCGGCGCCTCCATGGCCGGCTCGAACGAGTTCTTCACCAAGGACGGCACCTCCACCTTCGACAGCCCCGGCTGGGTGAAGGGCCTGACCTATGTGATCGATCTCTACAAGAACGGTTACGCGCCAAAGGACAGCGTCAACTGGGGCTTCAACGAGATCGTCGCCGGCTTTTATTCCGGCACCTGCGCCTTCCTTGATCAGGACCCGGATGCGCTGATCGCCATCGCACAGCGCATGAAGCCGGAAGATTTCGGCGTCATGACCATGCCCAAGGGCCCCGACGGCAAGACCTTTCCGACGATTGGTTTCGCCGGCTGGTCGATGATGTCGAAATCCGAAAACAAGGACCTTTCCTGGAAGCTGATCGAGACGCTCGAGGGACCGGAAGGCAATATCGAGTGGAACAAGAAGACTGGCGCGCTGCCGGTGCACAAGTCGGCGGAGAAGGACCCCTTCTATGCCAGCGAGCAGTTCAAGGGCTGGTTCGACGAACTGGCCGACAAGAACGCCGTGCCGACGACGATGCCGACCTATCTTGAGGAATTCGCCTTCTTCAAGGATTCGCTTGTGATCAAGACATCGCAGGAAGCGCTGCTCGGCGATATCACGCCGGAAGACCTTGCCAAGCAATGGGCTGATTACATGACCAAGGCGCAGCAGAAGTTCCTGGCCTCGAAGTAACGACATTGACCGGCCGTGCGGGCGCAAATGCCCGTGCGGCGGTCTTGCCGGCCTTCGCTGCGACAGGCCTTTTCCTCGCAATTTTTCGGATCGGTAAGCCGTGAGGCTGGAAAACCCGTCCGTTCCATCGTCCGATCAGGGAGCGATACAATGTCCTATGCCCATGGCGCCGGGCCGGTGGCTGCGCGCAAACCGGCCGGCAAGCCTGCGATGCGGCGGTTTGCCGATTGGGCCGAACCGTGGCTTTACAGCGCGCCCGTGCTGGTGCTCATCGTTGCCGTCATGCTCGTGCCGCTGGTGCTTGGCCTCTCCTATGCCTTTCGCGATGTGCAGCTGCTCAATCCGTTTTCCGGCGGTTTCGTTGGCCTCAAGCATCTGGAGGCGCTGTCGCAGGATGCGGCCTTTTACCGGGCGCTGAAAAATACGCTGTGGTGGACGGGCGCTTCGGTTTTCCTGCAATTCTTCTTCGGCCTCATTCTGGCGCTGCTGCTCGATAAACCCTTTGCGGGCAGGGGGCTGGCGCAGGCGCTGGTATTCCTGCCATGGGCCGTGCCGACCTTTCTTGCCGGCCTCAACTGGGCATGGCTGTTCAATCCGGTCATTGGGCCGCTGCCGCACTGGATGGTCTCGCTCGGACTTCTCTCCGCGCCCAATAATATCCTCGCCGATCCGCAGCTTGCCATGTGGGGGCCGATCATCGCCAATGTCTGGTGGGGCATTCCCTTCTTCGCCATCACTTTGCTGGCGGCCCTTCAGGCCATCCCGCGCGATCTTTATGAGGCAGCGGAAATTGACGGAGCGAACCCGCTGCAGCGTTTCACCTCCATCACCCTGCCGTTTCTGGCGCCCACCATCGCCATCACCATCCTGCTGCGCACCGTCTGGATCGCCAATTTCGCCGATCTCATCATCGTCATGACCAATGGTGGACCGGCCGATCGCACGCAGATCGTCGCCAGCTACATCTTCACCCAGGCCTTCAGGCGGCTGGATTTCGGTTATGCCTCGGCCATCGCGCTGGTGCTGCTGGTGCTGCTGCTTGCCTATTCCATGCTGATCGTGCTGCTGCGCCAGCGCCTGATCGAGAAGGACTGACCGATGACCTCAAGGATATTTCTCACCCTTGCCCATCGTCTGGCGATCCTTGCCTATATCGCCTTTGCGCTGTTCCCACTGTTCTGGCTGCTCAAGGTGTCCGTCACGCCGAATGATCTGCTCTATAGCGAAGGTGTCAGGATGTGGCCATCGCGGGCGACATGGGATCATTATCGTTTCGTCATAGAAAACAGTGCCTTCCCGACGTTTTTTAAGAACAGCGTCATCGTCGCGGGCTCCACGGCAATTGCCGTAACGATACTCTCCTCGCTCTCGGGTTACGCGCTGTCACGCTTCCGTTTCAAGGGCAAATACTGGATCGTGGCGCTAATGCTGATCACCCAGATGTTTCCGCTGGTCATGCTGGTCGCGCCGATCTTCAAGATGCTGTCGCCGCTCGGCCTCACCAACAGCCTGATGGGCCTCGTCATCGTCTACACCGCCTTCAACGTGCCTTTTGCCACCTTCCTCATGCAGTCATTCTTCGATGGCATTCCGAAGGATCTGGAAGAGGCGGCGATGATCGACGGGGCGAGCCGGTTTACGGCCTTCCGCCAGATCATTCTGCCGTTGACGCTGCCGGGCATTGCCGCGACGCTCGGTTTCGTCTTCACCGCCGCGTGGAGCGAGCTTCTGTTTGCGCTGATGCTGATTTCCGGCAACCAGAGCGCCACTTTCCCGGTTGGCCTTCTGACCTTCGTTTCGAAATTCTCCGTCGATTTCGGGCAGATGATGGCGGCGGGCGTTCTGGCGCTCATTCCGGCCTGCCTCTTCTTCCTGCTCATTCAACGTTATCTCGTGCAGGGCTTGACGGCCGGTGCGGTGAAAGGATAATCCCATGGCTTCCATCGAGCTGAAGAATGTCGGCAAGACCTATGGCGACCTCGCCGTGCTGCATGGCGTCGATCTTGATATCAGGGATGGCGAGTTCATCGTCCTTGTCGGCCCATCCGGCTGCGGAAAATCGACGCTGCTGCGCATGATCGCAGGCCTTGAAGAGATAACGTCCGGCGACCTGTCCATCGATGGCGAACGCGTCAATGATCGCCGGCCGAAGGATCGTGATATCGCCATGGTGTTCCAGTCCTATGCGCTCTATCCGCATATGAGCGTCGCCGACAATATGAGTTATAGCCTGCGCCTGCGCCGCAGCCCGAAAGAAACCATCGCAGCGGCGGTGGCCGGTGCTTCCGCCAAGCTTGGCCTCGATCCCTATCTCGCCCGCCGCCCGAAGGCGCTCTCCGGCGGCCAGCGTCAGCGCGTCGCCATGGGCCGTGCCATCGTGCGCCAGCCAAAAGCCTTCCTGTTCGATGAGCCGCTGTCCAACCTCGATGCCCGGCTGCGCGAGCAGATGCGGGCCGAGATCAAGCGCATGCATGCCGATCTTGGCGCCACCTCGGTCTATGTCACCCATGACCAGATCGAGGCGATGACGCTTGCCTCACGCATCGTCGCCATGAATGCCGGCCATGTGCAGCAGGTCGGCGCGCCGCTCGATCTTTACGACCGCCCCGCCAATCTTTTCGTCGCCGGCTTCATCGGTTCGCCCGGCATGAATTTCCTCGAAGGACGGCTCGTGCAGGAGAATGGCGGCAGTTTCGTCGTGCTGGGTGACGGCGCGCGCCTTGCACTTGGCCGGGAAGTGGACCTCGCCGGTGGCGAGCCGGTCACGCTCGGCATCCGCCCGGAACATGTCACTGTTGCGCCGGCTGAAGGCGGTGTGGAGGCAACCGTCGATCTGGTCGAGCCGACCGGCCTCGGCGTCATCCTGCACCTCACCGTGCATGGATTGCCTTTCAAGCTGTTTTCATCAGACCGGGCATTGTTGCAGCCGGGTAGATCCCTGCGGGTCGGTTTCCCGCAGGAAAGGCTGCATGTCTTCGACAGGAATGGCGTCAGGATCGGGGAGGCGTGAGGCTTCGGCCTAGATCGCCTTACCCTTCTCATCGAACCTGTGTATCTTCGTGTCATCGGGTGTGATGAAGACGGTATCGCCGTGTTTGCATTCGAACTCGCCGTCGGTTCTGGCGGTGATCGGCCCGATACCGTCGACCTCGAGATGCAGGAACGTATCCGATCCGAGATGTTCGGCGACGGTGACCTTGCCCTGCCACAGCCCGCTTTCCTTCGACAGCAGCAGATGCTCGGGCCGCACGCCGGCGGTGGTGGCGCCCTTTTGGCGGGCGTAGTCGCCGGTCACCAGGTTCATGCGTGGCGAGCCGATGAAGCCGGCGACGAAGAGGTTGGCGGGGGAGCGGTAAAGCTCCATCGGCGAGCCGACCTGCTCGATATTGCCGCGATTGAGCACGACG
>QFOL01000615.1 GCA_003241215.1 Agrobacterium fabrum | reverse complement strand
GGAAACCTTCTTCGACGGCAAGGTCTTCGACCCGGAAAATCCGTCGGCCTATCTCGAAAGCCTGTCCATCAAGGCGGCCTCCTGAGGAGGAGACCCGGGGTATCGCCCCTCATCCGCCAGCTGCGCTGCCCAACCGGTGCAGCTGAAGACCGGATGAGGGGCGAGCCCCAGACCGCAACCGAAATCAAGAGGAAACGCCCATGTCCGCATTGGCCCGAAAATTCAACGAAGAGCCGCAGCAGCCGGTGGCGCAGAAGGCAAATGTCGTGTCGCTTGCGACGAAACAGTCGCCACGGATCGATCCGCGTAAATGGGGTGCCGCCGCCGCCCGCAACATCGTCCCGCCATTTGTCGTTCTCGCCATTCTGCTCGGCGTCTGGCAATTGCTCTGTTCCGCCCCCGGCTCATCGCTGCCGCCGCCGAGCCAGGTTTTCGAGGAGAGCTACGATCTTATCGTATCGCCGTTCTTCCATAACGGTTCGCAGGATATCGGCCTCGGCCTGCGTGTGTTGGTCTCGCTGGAACGTGTGGCTTACGGTTTCGGCCTTGCCGCCATTGCCGGCATTATCCTCGGTGCTGTCATCGGCCAGTCGGTCTGGGCGATGCGCGGTCTCGATCCGATCTTCCAGGTGCTGCGCACCGTGCCGCCGCTTGCCTGGCTGCCGCTTTCGCTGGCCGCCTTTCAGGACAGCAACCCTTCCGCCATTTTCGTGATCTTCATCACCTCCATCTGGCCGGTCATCATCAATACCGCAGTCGGCGTGCGCAACATCCCGCAGGATTATCGCAACGTGGCGAAGGTGCTGCGGCTGAACCAGCTCGAATTCTTCTTCAAGATCATGCTGCCTTCGGCCGCTCCTTATATCTTCACCGGCCTGCGCATCGGTGTCGGCCTTTCCTGGCTCGCGATCGTCGCGGCGGAAATGCTGACCGGCGGCGTCGGTATCGGCTTCTTTATCTGGGATGCGTGGAACTCCTCACGCCTGCCCGACATCATCGTTGCGCTCGTCTACATCGGCGTCGTCGGCTTCGTGCTCGACAAGCTGGTGGCGGCGCTCGGCAAGGTCATCACCCGCGGCGCTGCGGCAAATTAAGAGGGCGACGATCA
>QFOL01000160.1 GCA_003241215.1 Agrobacterium fabrum | reverse complement strand
TACAATCGCATGACCTCCGGGGTGGCCGCCTCGGAGGTCATCCAACTTCCCGAACAATAAAGCATAATTCCGACAGACAATTCCTGTGCTTGTCACAGGCATCCAATAGACACGCGTCCGCGTGGCGAAGGACTCTTTTCAGCCCAAAGACTTGGGCTGGCTGAATCTCTGTGACAAGCACAGGGATGAGGAAGGAGAGCGCCGCGCCACGGCAACTTCCTGATCCCCTCACATCCGCCGCCGCACAGTCGCCAGTGCGCTGCCAAAGGCCTTGGCGAAACTCTCCCGGTCATCCGGGTTGAGAAACGAACCGATATCGGTCGCCCGGCCTTCACCCGTCACATGCATGGAGACGATACCGATCTCGTCATGCCGCCTTACCCTGAAGCGCGCCCAGAAGGGATTGAAGCGATGCTCCACCATCCGCCCGGCCGGCGAAAATTTGCGGATCGACAGGCTGGTGCGCGAAACGCTGACCTCTTCCCGCGCCTTCGCCGCCCGATAATTGGCGCGGAAAGCGGCATAAAGCAGCAGGAAATCCAGCCCGAAGAACAGGCCGACCGGCCATGCCCCGGTGGCGAGGAAAAAGCCGCCATAGATGAGACAGGCGAGCCCGGAGAAAAGCAGGAGAAGCCGGAAACCCCTTCTGCCGAGCGAACGGTGCGGAACGAGTTCCGCCGCGAAAATCGGCTTGTCGTTGAGCGTATCCACGTTGCTTTCCTTTGGGCGGGCTGGCTATAGATAGTCCATGACAGTCGCCAAGAAACGATCCAGCACCCAAACATTGAAAAAGTCAAATCCGGCATCTGCGCGCAAGCCGGCGCGGGTGAAGACGGCCTATTCGAAGGACGAGCTGACCGAAATCTTCCGCCGTTTTTCCATCCAGCGGCCGGAGCCGAAAGGCGAGCTGGAACATACCAATCCCTTCACCCTGCTGGTAGCAGTGGCGCTTTCCGCGCAGGCAACCGATGTGGGCGTGAACCGGGCCACACGCGCGCTGTTCAAGGTGGCCGATACGCCGGAAAAGATGCTGGCGCTCGGCGAGGAAGAACTGATCGGCCATATCAAGACCATCGGGCTTTACCGCAACAAGGCGAAAAACGTCATCGCCCTGTCGCAGATGCTGATCGACAATTTCGGCGGCGAGGTGCCGAGAACCCGCGAGGAACTGGTGACGCTGCCGGGCGTCGGCCGTAAGACGGCCAATGTGGTGATGTCCATGGCCTTCGGCGTGCCCACGCTTGCGGTGGATACCCACGTCTTCCGCATTGCCAACCGGCTCTGTCTTGCGCCGGGCAAAACCCCTGACGAGGTTGAAGACCGGCTGATCCGCATCATTCCCGAACAATATCTGTTCCACGCTCATCACTGGCTGATCCTGCACGGGCGTTATTGCTGCAAGGCGCGCAAGCCGGAATGCGAACGTTGCGTGATTGCCGATATCTGCAAATCGCCGGAAAAGACCTTCGATATTCCGGCGCCGCTGGTGGAGTTACCCGCGCAGCTGTTCGGTGCTGCCGGCGGCGAATGAGGGATCGCGCCGGCTGACGGCCTTGTGCAGATGCACCATCATCGAGGCGGCAAAAAGCGGCGTCAACAGGTTGAGGAACGGCACCGCCAGGAAGGCCGCTATCACCAGCCCGGCCATGAAGACGGTGGTGCGATGTTTTGAACGGAACTGTCGGGCTTCGGCGGGCGAGCGGAAACGCATCGCCGCAAATTCGAAGAATTCCCGGCCGAGCAGATAACCGTTCACCAGGAAAAACGCGATGAGATTGACGCCCGGCACCAGAAGCAGCAACAGCGCAACAAGGTTGCCGGCGATGACGACACCGAAGAACTTGATGGAGGACAGCACGGCCTCGCCGACCGGCATCGCCTTGCCTGGCGGATCGTCCGGATAGCTCTTTTTTTCAACGATTTCGGCGACATCGTCAAGAAACAGGCCGGCAATGACGGCGGTGACCGGCGAGATAAGCAGCGCGAGCGCCAGCGCCAGGCCGATGCCGGCGAAAATGGCGAAAACGAAGGTCAGCCAGCCAGCCCAATCAGGCACGCCGGGGATAAGCGTATCCACCCACGGCAGGGCGAAATAGATGAAGATCGACCGGATGGCGAACCACAGCGCCGCCAGCACCAGAAGCGTGAGCCCCAGAACCTTCCAGAATACCGACCGGGTTTCGGCGGCAAAGAGATTGTGGAAGGCGAGTCTCGCCGCATCAAAAATCATTCGGAACTCCCTGACGCCTGTCGCGTTGAAACACCCTTACAGACGAGAGATAGGCGCTGCCCATCCGCTCTGCAAGACGGAGGCAACGACCTCAAATAGCTGAATTTAAACCGCAGATGGAATTTCCCTTGAATAAAAGGTATCTCTAAAATATAATAATCCATCTATCATAATTCGCATTCCGGCTCGGTGGAGGACAAGGCCGAAAAGGTTACCCCCACCGTCAAATCGCGGTTCGCACGCTCGTTTGCGCGCGCGCATGCATCATCGTTCAATAAAGAAAAAAAATGAGGCGTTGGTGGAAAAGCTGCTGTTGAACCTTACGCGCGCCATGAAGGCAGGCACTCCTTCAGAGCGCAAGATCGCCAAATATCTGATCGAACATCTCGACGAATTGCCGTTCGAGACGGCGCAGACGCTGGCCGCCAAGCTCGGCCTCAGCCCGATGACGGTCGGCCGTTTCCTGCGTTCCCTGGGATATCGGCAATTCAGCGACATCCGCGCCGATCTGCGCCACGCCGAAGAAACGGCCGGTGCGGACCAGCCCGCCATGGCCGAAGGCGGCGAACATTCCAACCCGTTTTCGCAGCTCCTGTCACAGCAGATCCAGGCCGTGCAGACCGCCTTCGACATGACCACCCAGTCGATCTGGCATCTTGCCATGAACGAGATCACCTCGGCGGGCGATGTTTTCCTGGCGACATCCCCTGAAAGTCTCGACGCCGGGCGGCATTTTTACGGACGGCTTCTGGAGAGCCGCGGCCACATCCATTATCTCGGCAGCGACAATGCCGCTTATGTCGCCCTGTGGGATTTCGATCCCGCGCGCACACTGCTCATCATCATGGATTGCGGCGGCAACCTTTTGCCGCTGCAACGCCTGTCGGCAATGGCGCGCAAGAGCGGTTACAAAACGCTTCTGATCACCACCCGTTTTTACGAATGGGGGCCGGAAAGCACCGATCTCTGTCTTGCCATGCCGCAAGCCCAGAATGGCGGCCAGGGCCTGCTGCAACTCGTCTCCCTGCTGGAATTCACTCTCTGCGCGCTCAGCGCCAGCGCCGACGACAGCGGCAGGGCAAGGGCAAAGAACCTCTCCGCCCTGAAACGCTCGCTGCGCAGCTGATCTGCGCCTGGTGGCAGCGGCGGCATATGGATCGAGCGGTTGCCGCTCGTTTCTTCTCCCCGCCGGGGAGGAGTCCGCGGCAGCGGGATGAGGGGGCTTGGTGCGTTCCATCGCCGGCGTTCCCCCTCATCCGGCTCTTCGGGCCACCTTCTCCCCGGCGGGGAGAAGAAATGCGCGGCATCCGTCAAAGCCAGTCATTTCCCTTCAGAAAATCAAAGGCTTTCAAGTTCCTGCCGATGGCGGTACATGGCGAGAAAGCGGCGATAATCCCGCTCATAACGGGGCCCACGCGCCGGATTGCCTGGTATTTCCGCATTGCCCGGATACATGGCGGCCCCTGCAGCCGCAAGGTTCGCATGCACCCCGCCGGCCGTCGCCGCCGTCATCGCCGTTCCCAGCAGCACGGCGTCGGCGGTGGCGGGCACCACGATGCGCTTGCCCGTTACATCGGCATAAAGCTCCATCAGCAGCGGGTTCTTCACATGCCCGCCGGTGACGTGCAGGCTTTCCACCGCATATCCGAAACGCTCCATGGCATCGAGCACATGGCGGGCGCCGAGCGCAATCGCCACGGCCGTGCGCCAGTAAAGACGGCAGAGACTGTCGAAAGACGTATCCAGCGTCAGCCCGCTGATGACGCCGACGGCATGCGGATCGGCAAGCGGCGAGCGGTTGCCGTGGAAATCCGGCAGCACATGCAGCCGCTCGGCAAAGGCCTCGCCCTCAAGCGCGCGCAATTCCGTGACCCGCGCAACGATGCGGGCGTGCAGCGCCGTATCCGGCTCACCGCCTGCCGCATGCATGCGCACAATATGGTCGAGCAGCGCGCCGGTGGCCGACTGCCCGCCCTCCACCAGCCAGTGACCGGGCAGGATCGCCTGCCAATAGGGTCCCCAGAGGCTGTGGCCGGGCATCTGCCGCTCCGACATGGCGACAAGGCAGCTCGATGTACCGGCGATCAGCGCCACATGCCGGCCGACATCCGCGGAAAGGCAGCCGCCAAGTGCGCCGAGAGCGCCGGCATAGGCATCGATCATGCCCGCCGCCACCCGGCAGCCGGTATCGAGACCGAGCGCGGCGGCGGCTTCGGATGAAAGCGGACCGATGCTTTCTCCCGGCATCACGGTGGTTTCCGGAAGCCCTGCCCGCACCTTCAGATCGGCAAGGCCCGCCAGTTCAAGATAATCCGCCTGCCAGCCGGGATTTTCCTGCGCCAGAAAATTCCACTTCGCCGTCTGCGTGCAATTTGAGCGCTGCGCTGAACCGGTCGCCTTCCATGTCAGGAAATCCGCCAGATCGAAAGCGAAGGACATGCGCGACCAGCTTGCCGGCATATGCCGCTTCAGCCACATCAGCTTCGGCATCTGCATTTCCGGCGACACGCTGTCGCCGGCGAAATCCAGAACCCGGTGGCCGGATGCCGTCAGCCGGTCGGCCTCCGATATCGCCCGGTGATCCAGCCAGACGATGGTGTCGAACCGGTCTTCTCCCGTCACGGAAACCGAAACGGGATCACCCCGCCCATCGCGGATGACGAGCGAGCAGGTGGCGTCGAAACCGATGGCGGCGACGCTCTGCGGCAAGATACCCGCATCGGCAAGCGCTGCTTTCACGGCAATGCAGACGGCGTTCCAGATATCGGTGGAATCGTGTTCGGCGTGATTTTCCTGCGGCCGCTGCATGAGGATCGGATGGGTGGAGCGGGCGAGAAGCCGGCCGGCGGGATCGAAAATGCCGGCCCGGGCGCTGGCCGTGCCGACATCGACAGCGACGAGATTTTGACGCATCAAGACTTAAATTCCATCCCTTGCGCAACGACCCGACGACGGCAACAGGCAAGGCCAAGCTTAGCCTGCGTCACGTTCCACCCGTCTGTCAAAACCGCCCTTCCCCACATAGCTGCCGACAAGTTGGACCAAATCCGGCATCGCGTCAAACATGGCATCCGCCCCGAGCCCGGCGATCTTTTCGCGGAATGCGGGAAAGCGCGCATGCGAGCCGCCGGTAAAGGCAAAAACGCCCATGCCGGCGGCCTTTGCCGCGGCAATGCCGGCCGGGCTGTCTTCGATCACGATGCAGTGGCGCGGCTCGACGCCCATTTCGCGCGCCGCATGCAGGAACAGGTCGGGCGCCGGCTTGCCGTTCTTCACCATGGTGGCGCTGAAGACATGCGGTTCGAATTTGTCGATCAGGCCGGTCAGCCCCAGCGAATAACGGATGCGCTCCGGCTGGCTGGAGGAAGCGACGCAACGCCGCAGTGGCAACAGCCTGTCCAGCGTTTCGCCAATGCCGTCAATCGGCTGCAACTCGGTGCGGAAACGCTCGAACAGCGTCGCCCGCATATGGTCGAGAAAATCGATGTCGGTTTCGACACCGTAATCCTCAAACAGCGTCGCCGTCATGCTGGCGACGCTGCGGCCGAGAAAGCGCTCATAGGCTTCTTCCTCCCCCATCGTCACGCCGAGATGGGAGAGCATGTCGAGAAGGACGGAGATGGAGACCGGCTCGCTATCGACGAGAACGCCGTCGCAATCGAAAATCAGAAGGGGTCCGGTCTCGTCTTCCATCTCGCGGTCACTTTTCAGCCAGCTTGTCATCCAGATAAAGCTGCAAGGTCTTCGCCGTGCCTTCTTGCCACAGCGTCTTCAATGCATGGGCAAAGCGTTTACGGAAAAGCTCCGATTCGGCAACTGCTCCGAAGATATCTTCAAGCGCGAGGAAGGCCATGGGATCGTCCTTGGCCTTTATCGCCGCTGCCTGCAGGCGTTCGGCGCTGGCATCGTTGAAGGCGATTTCCTTGCCGCTGTCGGAAGTGCCCTGGAAATAACGGCACCACAGCGCCGAAACCAGCGAAAGGCCGACAATATCCTCGCCGCGCGCCAGACGGTCGGCGGTGGATGGCAGGATGAATTTCGGCTGGCGGTTGGAACCGTCCTGCGCCAGACGCGGAATGGTGTCGCCGATCTTCGGATTGAGGAAGCGCCGTTCGATCAGGGCGAAATAATCGGCGAGATTGGTATCGGGAACCGGCGGAATGACCGGAATGACCTCTTCATTTTCAAGCTTTGCCAGAAACGCCCGGATCAGCGGATGTTCCATCGCCTCATGCACGAAATGAATGTCGAGCAGCGCCGCCGGATAGGCGATTGCCGCATGGCCGCCATTGAGGATGCGGATTTTCATGTGCTCATAGGGCGCGACATCCTTGACGAACTGCACGCCGGCCTTCTCCAGCGCCGGGCGGCCGGCGGGGAAATTATCCTCCATGACCCATTGCTTGAACTCCTCGCAGAAAACCGGCCAATTGTCCTCGATGCCGAAATCGTCGCGGGCGATATTGCGTTCGCGCTCGCCGGTGGCGGGCGTGATGCGGTCCACCATGGAGTTCGGGAAAGCGACATTTTCACCGATCCAGCTGGCAAAGGCCGGATCGGACAAGGCCGCCAGCCCAACCACCGCATTTTTCGTGACCTTGCCATTATGCGGAATGTTGTCGCAGGACATGACGGTGAAGGGTTGCAGCCCCTTGTCGCGCCGCGCCTTCAGCCCGGCGACGATGAGGCCGAACACGGTTTTCGGCGACGCCGGGTTCCTGCCGTCTTCGGCAATGGCCGGATGCTGCGGATTGAAGGAACCGGAGGCATCGATGAAATAACCGCCCTCGGTGATCGTCATCGAGACGATGCGGATTTTTGGATCGGCGAGCGTATCGATGATGGCCTTGGTGTCGCCGACCTTCAGAATGTCAATCATCGGCCCGGTGACGCGCGCGCCGGTGCGGTTATTGTCCTGCTCCACCACCGTCGTCAGGAAATCCTGCGCGGCGAGTTTTTCGCGCATCGTGGCATCCGACGGCAGAACGCCCGCACCGATTATGGCGAAATCATGGTCCGTTCCGGTGTTGAAGAGGTCATCCAGATAGACCGCCTGATGGGCGCGGTGGAAATTGCCGACGCCGAAATGCACGATGCCGGCGGACAGGTCGGCCCGGGAATAGGCCGGAACCGCCGCGGTTTTTCTGGCGTCGTCAAGCGTTGCGAGGGAGAGTTTGCATGTCATGTCACGATCCTCGAAGGGGAAACGTTGTTCGTGCCAAGGCCGGGCGGCAGGCGCCCGGTACTCAGCTCATCCAGTTGCCGCCGTCGACATTATAGGTCTGGGCGACGATGTAATCGGCCTCATCGGAGGCAAGGAAAATCGCCATGCCGGTCAGGTCTTCGGCACGGCCCATGCGGCCGAAGGGCACGGCCTCCCCGACCAGCCGCTTCTTTTCACCGGCGGGGCGGCTTTCATATTTCGCAAACAGCGCATCCACGCCGTCCCAGTGCTCGCCATCGACCACGCCCGGCGCAATCGCGTTGACGTTGATGCGATGCTTGATGAGATCGAGCCCGGCCGATTGGGTGAGGCTGATGACGGCGGCCTTGGTGGCGCAATAAACCGCCACCAGGGCCTCGCCGCGCCGGCCCGCCTGGCTTGCCATATTGATGATCTTGCCGCCTTTTCCCCGAGCGATCATTGTTTTTGCGGCGGCCTGCATCATGAACAGCGTGCCGGATACGTTGATCGAAAACAGCCGCTCGTAGCTCTCGCGCTTGATCTCGACGATCGGCGCGAGGTCGAAGAGCGCGGCGTTGTTGATGAGGATGTCGAGCCCGCCCGCCCGGCCTTCCACCGTGCGGATGGCGGTGTCGATGGAATGCTGCTTGGTCACGTCGAGTTCGACGGCATAGGCGCTCTCGCCTATCTCGCGGGCGGTCCTGCTGGCCCGCTCGAAATCGATATCGGCAATGGCGACGGTTGCGCCCTCGCGTATGTAGGCCTCCGCAAAGGCGCGGCCGATGCCGCGCGCCGAACCCGTTATCAGCGCGGATTTGCCTTCCAGTCTCCCCGTCATATTGCGATACCCTTCTCATCGAACCTGTGTATCTTTGTGTCATCGGGTGTGATGAAGACGGTATCGCCATGCCTGCATTCGAACTCGCCATCGGTTCTGGCGGTGATCGGCCCGATGCCATCGACCTCGAGATGCAGAAAGGTATCCGATCCGAGATGTTCGGCGACGGTGACCTTGCCCTGCCACAGCCCGTTTTCCTTCGACAGCAGCAGATGCTCCGGCCGTACACCGGCGGTGGCGGCGTTCTTGCTTCGGGCGTAATCGCCGGTGATGAGGTTCATGCGCGGCGAGCCGATGAAGCCGGCGACGAAGAGGTTGGCGGGGGAGCGGTAAAGCTCCATCGGCGAGCCGACCTGCTCGATATTGCCGCGATTGAGCACGACG
>QFOL01000614.1 GCA_003241215.1 Agrobacterium fabrum | reverse complement strand
GTGGTCCTTCATGCCGAAGGAAAATGACGGCCGTCCGCATTATCTCGTCGTGAATGCCGATGAATCCGAGCCCGGCATCTGCAAGGACCGCGAAATCCTGCGCAACGATCCGCATACGCTGATCGAAGGCTGCGTGATCGCCGGTTTCGCCATGGGCGCGCATACCGCCTATATCTATGTTCGCGGCGAATATATGCGCGAACGTGAGGCTCTTCAGGCGGCCATCGACGAATGTTACGATGCCGGCCTGCTCGGCAAGAACAACAAGAACGGCTGGGATTTCGACATCTACGTCCATCACGGCGCCGGCGCCTATATCTGCGGCGAAGAGACGGCTCTGCTCGAAAGCCTCGAAGGCAAGAAGGGCCAGCCGCGCCTTAAACCCCCGTTCCCGGCCAATATGGGCCTTTATGGCTGCCCGACGACCGTCAACAACGTTGAATCGATCGCCGTTGCGCCGACCATCCTGCGTCGCGGTGCGGCATGGTTCTCTTCCATCGGCCGTCCGAACAATGTCGGCACCAAGCTGTTCATGGTCTCCGGCCATGTCGAGCGTCCGTGCACCTTCGAAGACGCGCTGGGCCTGTCCTTCCGCGAGCTGATCGAACACCATTGCGGCGGCATTCGCGGCGGCTGGGACAATCTGCTCGGCGTCATCCCCGGCGGCGCATCCTGCCCCATCGTTCGCGGTGAGGACATGAAGGACGCCATCATGGATTTCGACGGCATGCGCGAAGTGAAATCTTCCTTCGGCACCGGCGGCATGATCGTCATGGACAAGTCCACCGACGTCATCAAGGCGATTGCCCGCATCGCGGCCTTCTTCAAGCATGAAAGCTGCGGCCAGTGCACGCCGTGCCGCGAAGGCACCGGCTGGATGTGGCGCGTGCTGGAGCGCATGGTCAAGGGCAATGCCCAGAAGCGCGAAATCGACATGCTGTTCGAAGTGACGAAGCAGATCGAAGGCCACACCATCTGTGCGCTCGGCGACGCCGCCGCATGGCCGGTGCAGGCGCTGATCCGCAATTTCCGTCCGGAAATCGAAAAGCGCATCGACCAATATACCTACAGGGCCATGGATGATGGCGCTGTTCTGGAAGCCGCTGAA
>QFOL01000613.1 GCA_003241215.1 Agrobacterium fabrum | reverse complement strand
GCTTGCGAACCGCCCGGAAGCTCACCGGGCAGGCACGTCATTATTTTCTTGAATTGAAAGTTTGCGGTTCAAGACCACAAAACGCGCGGAAATTCAAGGCAAAAAGCCCGGAGGCCCGCGTCGACATGGGAAGGCCCGCCTTCCATCACGTCGGGCGGAAACGATTTGCGGCCTCGATCGCCTTCTTCTGCTGCTCGTCGGTGATGCCGAGATAAAAATCCTCCAGAGACGGATCCTTCAGCCCGGCGCGACGGGAAAGCACATACCATTTGGCCGCTTCGACCGGATCCGGCCGGGTGCCGAGCGCCTGAATGTAAAGATGCGCCACCTTGTTCTGCGCCACGACATTGCCGCGCTGCGCCGCACCGTAGAGCCAGCGGAAGCCCTCATCCAGATTGCGCTCGCCGCCGAAACCATTGACCAGCCAGATGCCGAGATCGACCTGCGCGGTATCGTATCCAGCCTTCGCCGCCCGTGTCAGCCAGTCCCGCGCCTTTGCCTTCTTCTCGGCGGGCACATCCTTGAGCGACCAGTAAATCTGCGACACCGCATATTGCGCATCGGCAATGCCCTGTTCAGCGGATTTCTCATAGAACGGCAAAGCCATCAGCAGGCCCTTGGCGCCGGGATTTTCCGAAACCAGTATCTGACCCCAGTTGAACTGGGCAGAGGCGTTGCCGGCTTCCGCCGCACGGCGCATGAAATCGTCGGCCTTCGCCTTGTCGCGGGTGACGAATTTGCCTTCCATCAGGATCAGCGCGAATTTGAACATGGCGACGGGATCGCCACCCTGAGCCGCCTGCTGGTACCAGAAAGCGGCGGTCTTCTCGTCGCGGGCGATGCCCAGACCACGCGACATCATTTCCGCCACCAGCGTCTGGGCGGCCGCATCGCCGTTCTGCGCGCGGTTCAGCGCCTTGTCGAGCGCCTGCACATATTCGCCGCGCTGGAAATGGCCATAGGCCTCGTCCACCCGGCCCTTGAATTCCTTTTCGGGCGGCAGGGCCGGCAGCTCCGCGCCCATGCGCTGATAGACGTTCACGCCGGCTGAGGGCTGCAAGTCCTTCTGCTCTTCGGATTGCACCCTGCCCTGACGGGTCGGCTGAGCCTCA
>QFOL01000612.1 GCA_003241215.1 Agrobacterium fabrum | reverse complement strand
CGTCTTCGGAAAATTCCTGGATCATGCGTCATCCTCGGGCATGCCGCAGCCTTTCCGGCCGCAGGCGATGCTCCTTCCCTTTGAAGTTCCAAGTCTGGCCAACCCCGCCTTTGTGGCGGGGCCGGTTTTCATCAGGCGGAGATCACTCCGCCTTGCAGTCCCAATGGAAATTGGAGAAGTTCAGGTCCCAGCTCTGCATGGGAATGAACTCGTAACCCTGAAGGCACTTGTTCGCCGCATAACGGCGGTTCGGCGCAACGGCCCAGACATCCGGCTGAAGATCGGCGATCTTCGTCTGCAGCTCCTTGTAGGTGGCGTTCTGCTCGTTGACATTGGTGGTGGCGCGAACCTTGTCGATCAGCCCGTCGATTTCCGCATTCTGCAACCATTCCATCGACATCCAGGTGCCGGAGGCCTTGGAGTGATACTGGTTGTAGAACATCGAATCCGGCGACGGATAGGTCGGTGAGATGTTCACCTGCGTCGAAGCAGGCGTCGTTTCCGGCTTGGAGGACAGCTCGACGATGCGGTTCCACGGCTCCGGCTTGATATCGAGCGTGATGCCGATCTGCTCGAGGCTGGACTGCAACAGCAGCGCTACTTCGGCCTCGAAGGCCAGCGAAGCGACATAGCTGTTGACCAGCGTGATCTTCTGGCCGGCATATTTCGACTTCGCCAGTTCTTCCTTGGCCTTTTCCAGATCGTAGACGCCGGGCTGGATGTCGCCGTTATGCGCATCCTTGAATGCGTCTGAGAGCGGTCCCTTCATATCGAAGCCCGGATAGATCACTTCCTGGATCGTCTTGTAATCCGTCGCATAGGCGATGGCGCGGCGCACGTGGACGTCGTCGGTCGGATAGACCTTGGTGTTGAGCTTGATGACGAAACCGCCGGCGGTGCGGGTCTGGATCAGCTTGTAACCCTTCATACGGCCGATGGATTCATAGGTGTCGTTGCCAAGCCCGTGCGAGGAAAGGCCGAGTTCGCCCTTTTCCGCCAGCGCCTTGACGGTAGCGTCGTCGCTGGTCTGCACGAAGCGCACTTCATCGATCGGCTTGCCCTTGGTCCAGCCGAGGAAATAATCGGCATTGCGGGCGATGACCATATCGGCGGAACGATT
>QFOL01000611.1 GCA_003241215.1 Agrobacterium fabrum | reverse complement strand
TAAAGCCGCACACACCGAAGCTCACCAATGCCGCCCGTCGCAAGAGCCGCAGCAAACGCCGAGCGCCCGTTACCCCGCGTGTTCCACCGCCATCGCCCCCTCGGCAATGAAATCCGGATTGGCCAGCGCATCCTCGCCATCGCCCCTCACCGCATATGCAAGCGGCCTGCCCTCGCAATCGAGCGTCCTGCCGCCGGCGGCGCGCAGCACGGCGTCGCCGGCGGCCGTGTCCCACATCATGGTGCGGCTGAAGCGGGGATAGATATCGGCGGCACCCTCCGCCAGCATGCAGAATTTCAGCGAGGAGCCGACGGAAATGCAGTCCTTCAGCCCGTGCTCGGCCACGAAGGCCTCCGTCTTCGCCGTGCAATGCGAGCGGCTGATCAGCGCCACGGGCGATGCACCACGCTGGCGCGCCCGGATGGGATGGCGGGAAAGGATCGCGCCTTCGCCTGATATGGCGAGCTTTTCGGCCGCATTTTTCTCACCCGTCCAGGCCTGTCCGCGGCAGGGGGCGTAAACCACACCGGCAACCGGGGCGCCGTTGCGGATGAGCGCGATATTGACGGTGAAATCGTCCTTGCCGGAAATGAATTCCTTGGTGCCATCCAGCGGGTCGACCAGAAAGAATTCCGCGCCGGTTTCCGGCAGGATTCCGCTTGCGACGGCCTCTTCGGCCACCACGGGGATATCAGGGAAATGAACGGCCAGCGCCGCGAGAATGATCGCCTCGGCCCGCTGATCGGCTTCGGTCACCGGCGAGCAGTCATCCTTGTAGGACACATGCGGGCCGGCGCGGTGGACCGCCATGATGGCCTGCCCGGCGTCCAGCGCCGCTTTCGTCAATATGTCGATCATCTCTTTGCCGTTGCCATCCCCTGCAGGGATATTCCGATCCTCAATGTCGCTACTCCTTTGCCCGCCGCCCGTCAAATAATGGCGCGGGACAAGACTAAAATAAGCATTCAACCGTCATTTTTTCAGCACTTCCTGCCAAAATCATGGCTCTTTTGACCGGGAAAGCGGCAGTCCATGTGGAAATTCCAAATTTTGTGCAGGATCGCCCGTTTTTGACTTCACATTTTTAACGAACACGATATGCATTTTGAGGGTGGGGGTCTGCCTGCAAGGG
>QFOL01000159.1 GCA_003241215.1 Agrobacterium fabrum | reverse complement strand
GCGGACTTCAGTTTCGTGTTCTTGCTGAAGCCGGTCTTGGGTGCCGCACTCGTCATTTGTTCACCTCTCAGTCGATTGAGAGGCGTCTACAGCCGTGACACTACAATTTGATGACAGGGGCTGTGGGCAAGGGTGGGGAATAAGGGAGACGGTGGAAAACCAGCCCCAATCTCGGATTGCCGACAGGCTTCCATTGGTTGCGGCGTCATCCTCGGGCTCGTCCCGGGGATCCAGCCACGTATCGTAAAAATCAAAAGCTCGCAGATCCTCGGGACAAGCCCGAGGACGACGAAAGAAACCTATGCGGCGTTTATTTAGAAAGGCTGCCTGGTAGCACGGCGCTCCCAGCGCAGCCGGAGGCCATCACTTGCGCAGAACGTGCAGCATGCCCTTGCGCTTGGCGTCGTAATAATAACCGCGCGCATAAAGCCGGACCGCGTTGTCGCGGTCGTTGCCCGCCACGACCCATGCGCCGCGCAGATATTTGACGGCATATTTGAGGTTGGTTTCCGCATCGAACAGGCCGGAGGCCGGGCCATCGAAGCCCATGGAGCGGGCGGTGGCGTGCCGGATCTGCATCAGGCCGAAATTGCCGCTGCTATAGGCGCCGGGATTATACATGCTTTCGCGCCGCACCACGCGGTGAACCAGATCTTCCGGCACATCATACATGGTGGCGTATTTGGTAATCAGTCCGCTCAGCTTTTCGCGTCCGGCCGGGGCCGAATTGAGCGGTGTCGTCATTGATTCGTTCTGGCGGATGGCGGCCAGCGCGGCATTGGTGGGGCCGGCGGCATAGGCGAGAACCGTGCTGTCCGGCTTCGGCAGGGGAATGACTTTCCGTTCGGCCGTCAGTTCGGTGCCGATGGAGGGCGAACCGGGCGGCGGCGGAGCGGGCGGGAAGCTGCCCTTGACGGCGACGACCTGCGGCAGGTCAGCGGCGGCCGGTTTCGTCGCCATGTCGGCCGTTTCGATGGCTGCGGCTGCCGGGGCGGTACTTGTCGGTGCAAGCGCTGCGGCCGTGGAGGTCGCAACGGTGGTCTGGGCAATTTCGTTCTGCTGCGGCTGCATCTGCGTGGTGAGGGCTGCGGCGGCTGCGATTTCCGAAGCTGGCGGCAGGGCCACGCGTCCGCCCTTGACGGCGACGGCTGTGGGAAGTGCTGCCGGCTGGGAAGAGGTTGCGGCTTCGGCCGTCTGCACCGCTGCTGCTGCCGGGGTTGCACCCGCTGCGGCTTCGGCTGTTGCCGGCTGCGCCGGTGTTTGCGCAGGGACGGCAGTGGGGCTGACCGTCGCGATTTTCGGGCCGTCCGGCCCTTCCTTCGCGGTATATTCGACGCTGGTGCATGCGCTCAATGCCAGTGCCAGACCCACGGTGGAAGACAGAAGAAGTGCACTTCTTCCGCGGAATTTTCCCGAATTTCGCATGTTGCCGCCTTCGTTATGCCTGTCTTTCGATACCCCCGCGTCGAGCGAAGCAGGCAGTGTCCCGTCGAGCCTTCATTAACCTATTGTAAGGATAGCGGCAAGCCGGGACGTTTCTCCCCGGCTTTCGGGTGGTTTTTCAGGCTGCGATGCGCCTGTATCCGGCGCTGACGGCGCGGCCGGAAATGAAGTGGGTGCGGTATTTCGGCCGGATTTTTTTATCGCCCGACATGCGGCGCACCATCGCCAGAGTAGGCCCGGCAAACAGCGCCTGCGCGGTCAGAATCACCAGCGCCAGAAGCAGGATGGCGGCCTGCGCCATGGCGAGCGTTTCAATTGCATTGCCTGACGTGGAAACGAATTGCGGCAACAGCGCCAGAAAAAAAGCGAAGTAGCGCGGCCGCAGGGCGGCAATGGCGTAACAATCGCGGAAAATGCCGCTCCAGGATTTGCCCGGCAGATTGTCATTGTCGGCATTGGCCGCCTGGGCGGCAGGCGTGGCGAAGGTCCAGAGCAGAAACAGCATCAGCCAACCGATGCCGGCCCATTGCACGATTTCCACGAAGGATTGCGGCAGCCAGGCGAGACCGGTCACCGGAATGGCTGAGATCGTCATGGCCGTGACGATGCCGAGCGCGCCGCCGCTGACGGAGGCGAAGACCGTCTTTTTGCCGCGAATGGCGGCGTAGGAGGCGACAGAAAATACAAGGGGAGAGGGGAGTGCGAACACAACGGCACATGCTGCACAAAAAATCAGCCAGGCCTGTCCAGACATTCTCTTCCTCCTTGCCCTCCCTGTCGCCGTCTTATTTTAGACTATCTTAAAATCAGGCGGCTGTGAACGGCTGACCGACGTGTTCCATCACTTCGGTAAACCATTTTGCAGAGAGGTCGAAATGCTTTCCGCCCTTGATACGCGGAAACTCGATGGTCCGCAATTTGCCATTCTGGTCTTCGTCATGGCCGGTGACGCCGGAGACCTTGTTGAGCGCGCTTTCGACGGCGAGATCGACCATGCCCTGAATGAGGCGCAGGTCGTCGCCATTGGCGGCGGCGGAGCGGGCGAAATAGCCCGATTTCTGCACCATGGAGCGTTCCGCACCGATGAGGCTGGCGAACTGCTTCTGGAACCAGCCGCCGACATTGATGGTGTCGATCTTCACATGGCCGAAAGCGTCGCGCTTGACGGCCTCGCCGGAGGCTTCGCGCTCGGCGACGATGGAATCGAGGCCCGCACCTTCGGAAACGAACAGTGTGACATAACCGTTCCTGTCCATGATCTCCTTCAGGCGCTCGGCTTCCGCCTCGATGTCGAAGGCCATCTCCGGCAGGTAGATGCCGTCGATGTTCTTCATCTGCGTGTTCATCATCAGGCCTTCGACATAGTCGTTGCCGCTGGTCTTCTGGATATAGGCGCGGGCGGTGGCGGCGGTCAGCCAGCCGCAATGGCGGCCCATGACTTCGTGGATGACGAAGGTTTTCGGCGCAGCGCTCTGCTCGTTGCTGACATTGTCGAAGAAGGATGCGCCGACTTCGGCGGCCGTCCAGGCGCCGAGCGACTGCTTGATCGGCACCACGTCATTATCCACCGTCTTCGGCAGGCCGACAACGGTGAGGTTGTAGCCGTTGGCGCCGAGATAGGCGGCAAGGTCGGCAGCCGTCGTGTTGGTGTCGTCGCCGCCGATGGTGTGGAGAATGGTGATGCCGTCAGCCGCCAGCCGGTCAGCCGCGACGCGAAGCGGATTGTCGCCTTCCTTGACCAGGCCGCGCTTGGCGCAATCGGCGGCATTGGTGAGCTTGACGCGGCTATTGCCGATCGGCGAGCCGCCGTAACGGTGCAGCAGATGCGCCTTTTCCCGCATATCCTTGGTGATCTCGATACGGTCGCCCAGAAGCACGCCCTGATAACCGGAGCGGTAAGCGATGATGTCGATCTCAGGCGCAATGTCGCTATAACGCTCGATCAGGCCGCCCACGGCCGAAGAGAGACAGGGCGCAAGGCCACCCGCGGTCAGCATTGCGACTTTCTGTTTGGCCATCATGGCTCTCCTTTTCACATATATCCAAAGACACGTCTGGCAAATGGATGCGACAGCCGCGTGTAGGTGTAAAGTGAATTTATGAAGAAAAACGCCGATTTCTCGCGGTTTTTCAGCGGCTTGAGCAAAGTGGCGGAATATAATCGTTTCAATCGGCATAGCCGGTGGTCGACTCCCCGTCGTCTGTGGAAAACCATGGCCCCATCGTCTGCGGCACCCTTGTTCCTGAAGCAAAACTGTCGCAAAGATGAATAAAAGTTAATGCCGCCGGTCCGCTGGACATATTGCATTCGCGGCAATATCCCGTCATGCTTGTCGCATGATGTTCGATTTCGCCTGTCTGCAAATTTCATCCCTGTGGGAACGGCTGCTCGGCGCAATCGGCGACGCGGCAGGCGGTGCGCTCGGGCGCGTGGTGGAAGCCATCCGCACCCTTTTCGAAGGTGATCCGGAGACGCGACGCAAGGTTTCCTTTTCCGTGGCCATCATCGCGCTCTCCGCCAAAATGGCGAAGGCCGACGGTGTCGTCAACGATGCCGAGGTGCGCGCCTTCCGGCAAATCTTCGATTTTCCGGAAGAAGAAGCCAAGAACGTCGCCCGTCTTTATAATCTCGCCCGTCAGGACGTTGCCGGTTACGAGGCCTATGCCGAGCGGCTTGCCGGTCTCTGCGGTTCCGGACATGCCAATTGCGAGATGCTGGAAAGCGTCATCGACGGCCTGTTCCACATCGCCAAGGCCGATGGGCTGATCCATGAGCGGGAACTGGCTTTCCTTGGCCGGATCGCGGAAATCTTCCGTATTACCGAAGATCACTTCGAAACGATCATGGCGCGGCATGTCCATATGGACGGGCGCGACCCCTATCGCGTGCTCGGCGTTTCGCCCTCTGACGATTTTTCCGATATTCGCCGGCGCTACCGTTCGCTGGTTGCCGAACACCATCCTGACAAGCTCATTGCACGCGGCGTTCCCATGGAATTGCATGCGGCCGCGAATGAGCGTATGGCGGCTCTCAACGCCGCTTATGCGGCCATCGAGAAAGAACGCCGCGTCGCATGAGTGAATGTCTGCCGGATTTTATCCCGGATTTCCGGGGCGCAACTGTTGCGCCTTCGCCTAACCATGGCGAAAGGCTGGGTGTGGCCGGCCCCGATATTATCCTGCTGCATTATACCGGCATGACGACGGCCGACGGCGCACTTTCCTGGCTCTGCAATCCGGAAAGTCAGGTTTCCAGCCATTATTTTGTCTTTGAGGATGGGCGCATCATCCAGATGGTTCCGGAAACCCGCCGTGCCTGGCACGCGGGCAAAAGCAGCTGGGCGGGGGATGAAGACATCAATTCCCGCTCCATCGGCATCGAGATCGCCAATCAGGGCCATCCCGGCGGCCTGCCGGAATTTCCGAAGAAACAGGTGGAAGCCGTCATCGAATTGTGTCGCGATTGCGGCCAGCGCTGGTCTATCGCCCCTGAAAGGGTGCTGGCGCACTCGGATGTCGCGCCGATCCGCAAGGTCGATCCGGGTGAAAAATTCCCGTGGGACATCCTGTCGCAGCACGGTGTCGGCCATTGGGTGGAGCCTGCGCCGATCCGTGGCGGCCGCTTTTTTCAGCGCGGCGACCATGGCCAGCCGGTCGAAGCGCTGCAGTCGATGCTGTCCATCTATGGTTATGGCGTTGAAATTACAGGCGCTTATTGCGAGAAAACCGAAGGAGCCGTGGCTGCCTTCCAACGGCATTTCCGTCCCGCTCTGGTGGATGGCATCGCGGATTTCTCCACTATTGACACGCTGCATCGGCTGATCGCCAGCCTGCCGAGATTTTCGGCCGCCTGAACGCGGAAACTGGAAAAGCGTTCCCGGTTTTCCGGCGTGTTCAAGTCGCTTTTTTTCCTGTGCCACAGTTAATCCGCATTGAGGAAGTTTAAGAACGTCACTGCATGCGGTGTCGTTCTTCAGGGGAACCTGCCGTCAATATCAATCAAGGAGACCGGACAGCGGAAGGTCGTAATCGACTTTCCGGGCGCAGAGTATTTGTGTCGCTTCATTGTTTCTGTCATCCGATCTGGAGACTTTTTCTACATATGAACAGGGTTGTTGTTGCTGTCGTGGCGGGCGTTGTTGCGCTCGCTTCGCAGGCGGGGATTGCTTTTGCCAAAGACGAGGACGTCAAGACCAAAACCGTGACGCTGGAGACCTTCTTCCGCAAGCCCGGTTATCCTATTCCCGAAAAGAGCCTGCCTTCCTCGCTCAGGAACGATTATTCCGATCTGATCGTCAAATATGCCAAGCGTTACGGCGTTCCCACCAATCTCGCGCATGCCGTGGTTTCGGTGGAAAGCAAGTTCAATCCGAAGGCCCGCGGCAGCGCAGGCGAGGTCGGGCTGATGCAGATCAAGCCGGCGACGGCGCGGATGATGGGTTATCGCGGCACGACCAAGGCGCTCTACGATCCCGAGACCAATATTCGCTGGGGCATGCAATATCTGGCGACGGCGCACCAGCTCGGCGGCGGTCAGGTATGCAGCACGATCCTGCGTTACAATGCAGGCCATGGCGCCACCCGGATGAACCCGGTCTCCAAACGTTATTGCGGCAAGGTGCAGGCGCTGCTGGCCGGCTGAGGCCGCCACCGTCTGCGAAATTGCGAAAAGCGATTCCGGTTCGGCCCGGCATGCTGTAGTCAGAAGCAAATCTGATACGGAGCATGACATGCCGGATTTCAAATATATCGTCGTCGGGGCCGGGATGATGGGAGCGGCCGCGGCGCGGCATCTCTCAGTGCAAACGGATGGCGTGGCGCTGATCGGCCCGGACGAACCCGCCGACCGCAAGACCCATCAGGGTGTGTTTTCGAGCCATTACGACGAAGCGCGCATTACCCGCGGTTTTGATGGCGATCCGGTCTGGGCGGAACTCGCGCAGCGCTCCATCCGCCGTTATGCGGAGATCGAGGCCAAAAGCGGCATCCGCTTTTTCACGGAAGCAGGCTGCCTGTTCACCGGAAACGGTAAGGGGCTTGCGGGGGACTATGTCTCGCGTGCGCTCGTCTCGGCCGACCGCCTCGGTCTCGGTGTCGAGACACTCGGCACTGATGCGCTGGCTGATCGGTTTCCGATGTTCTCCCTGCCGGCCAATCACAGCGGTTATTTCGAGGCGCAATATGCCGGCCACGTCAATCCGCGCGCCTTGGTGAAGGCGCAATGCACGATTGCCGTTGCGCAGGGCGCGCGGCTTGTGCGCCAGACGGCGGCGCATATTCGCGATACTTCCCATGGCGTCGAGGTTTCCACTCGAGAAGGGGCGGTTCATACGGCTGAAAAGGTCATCGTAGCGGCCGGCGGTTTCACCAACATGGCCGAGCTTCTGCCTTCTCCGGTCGATATGGCGGCCACGGGCCGCACCATCGTCTTTTTCGAGCTGGATGAGGCGCGGCAGGCGCTGTTCGGTGCGATGCCTTCCACCATCGTACTGGCGGAGACCGAGGACGACATCGTCTATATTCTGCCGCCGGTGCGTTATCCCGATGGCAAGGTCTATCTGAAGATCGGCGGCGAGAGCGAAAAGGGCAGGCTTGAAACGCTCGCTGACGCGGTTGACTGGTTCCATTCGGACGGCACGCCGGGTGAGGTGGAGTTTCTGAAAAAGCGGGCGCTCTCCTTGATGCCGGAGCTTGCCGGCTGCCCGGTCACCTCAGGCTCCTGTGTCGCCTCCATCACCCGCAGCGGCTATCCCTATATCGGCTATACGCAATCCTCCAATATCGCGGTTCTCACCGGCGGCAATTTCGTCTCTGCCAAGTCTTCGGACGAAATCGGCCGGCTGGGCGCCATGCTGCTTTTGAACGGCCAGCTGACCGAGGATGAATTCGCCGCCGAAATGTCGCCGGTTTTCGTCTGACATTCAGGGACGAAGCAACTACAAGGTTGCGACGGAAATGAGCGGGTGAAGAGGGCGGCATGTCGGGACATTTCAGATACATTGTCGTGGGTCGCGGCATGATGGGTGCAGCTGCCGCCCGCCATCTGGCTGAAACGGTCGATGGCGTCGCGCTGATCGGCCCCGGCGAACCTGCCGACATCAAATCGCATCGGGGAGTCTTCGCCAGTCACTATGACGAGGCGCGGATTACCCGCACCATCGACGGCGATGCCGACTGGGCGCTGCTCGCCAACCGCTCGATAGCGCGTTACGCCGATATTGCCGCAAGAAGCGGCGTTGAATTTTATGCGCCGGTCGGCTGCCTGATGGTGGGGCCTGAACGGGGCGGCGATAATCCTTTTGTCGACGATGTCCGCAAGGCGGCGGCGCGGCTCGGCGTGTCCACGGAACTGTTGGGCGGGGAAAACCTCGAAAGCCGCTTTCCCTATTTCTCCTTCGAGCCGGGTTGCGAGGGGGTATTTGAGAGAAACAATGCCGGATACGTCAATCCGCGTGCGCTGGTGAAGGCGCAGGCTGTTCTCGCTGAAAAGGCGGGTGTCACGCTCATTGACGATATCGTCGTCTCGGCGCGGGAAGAGGATGGTCGCGCACGGGTGGAGACGGCCTCGGGTGCGGTTTATACCGCAGACCGGGTGCTGGTGGCGGCCGGCGGCTTCTCGATTACGAAAGATCTGCTGCCGCAGCCGGTGGCCCTCGATGTTTATGCGCGCACCGTCGCTTTCTTCGAGGTAGATGAGGGCGATCTGGATCAATATGCGGACATGCCGTCGTTAATCTATGAGCCGCGCGACACGACGAAACATATCTATCTTCTACCGCCGGTGCGTTATCCGGATGGCAAATTCTATCTGAAGATCGGCGGCGATCCCGACGACAAGAGGCTCGGCAGCGACCCGGAAATCCGGGAATGGTTCCGCTCGGGCGGACGCGAAAGTGTGCGTGATCATCTCTCTGAGATCGTCGGATCGCTGGTGCCTTCCATCGATCTCTCGCGCGTCTCGATGGCCGCCTGCGTCGTCTCCAAAACGCAAAGCGGTTATCCGGCCATCGGCTTCACCGCCTCGCCGAAGATTGCGGTTCTGACCGGCGGTAACGGCACGGCGGCCAAGAGTTCCGATGAGATCGGACGGCTCGGCGCTGCGCTGCTGCGGGACGGAAAAATCGCCGACGGCGCCTTTTCGACGGATTTCAAACCGGCATTTCTTTGATCCTCGCTTACGCTTTTCGGTGGCTTTCGCCTCGGAACATGGTTATTGAGCCCATGCCAGTTGGCCGGGCAGCCGCGCTTTACCAATGTCGAAAGACGGTAAGGTGAGGAAAGTCCGGGCTCCACGGAAATACGGTGCCGGATAACG
>QFOL01000158.1 GCA_003241215.1 Agrobacterium fabrum | reverse complement strand
TTCCTTCGAGCGAAGGATTTCGGTGAAATAACGCTGCTCCACCTTCAGCGCCGTATCGAAGGGCAATTGCAGGCCCTCATAAACGCATTTGAGGATGGCGAGTGCGGCCGGATAGTTGCCGGCGCTTTCGCGGCGCAGGATTGCCGGCGCGGCAGGCCAGAGCTGGGCAGCGGCGGGCGTCCAGATGCCGCCGCCGGGAGCCTTGAAGCCCTTTTCATCCCACGGCGCGACCGGTTTCAGGCCGTCCTTGATCATCTGCTTTGCGGTTGCGACCAGCTGATCCGGCTCCACCACCTGATGCACCAGACCCATGGCCTTGGCGCGTGCGCCGGTCAGCGACTGGCCGGTGGTCATCATCTGCAATGCCGACTGCGCATCCGTCAGGCGCGGCACACGCTGGGTGCCGCCGGCGCCAGGGAAAATGCCGACCTTGACTTCCGGCAGGGCGATCTTGAGGTTCTTGGCGCTGGACGCAACCCGGCCGTGGCAGGCAAGCGACAACTCAAACGCGCCGCCCATGCAGGTGCCGTTGATGGCCGAAACCCAGGGCTTGCCGTTGGTCTCGATCTTGCGAAACAGGCCCGTCATGCGGCCGACCAGTTCGAACAGCCTTGCCGCCGCCTGATCCGGGTTCTTCGTCTTCTCATCATTGTAGAAGGAGAACATCGACTTGATCATCGAAAGATCGGCGCCGCCGGAAAAGGTGCTCTTGCCGGAGGTGAAAACGACGCCCTTGACGGCGCTATCGGCGACGGTGGCATCAACAATCGCGTTCAGCTCGTCCATCACTTCTGACGTGAAGACGTTCATGGATTTTTCCGGCATGTCCCAGGTGACGAGGGCAATGCCGTCTGCGTCCGTCTCGATGGTGAAATTGGTGTAAGTGCTCATTTGGGATTCCTCTTCCCTGAATTTCCTGACGCGTCTAACTCCTCCTTCCCGTCATGGTCGGGCTTGACCCGACCATCCAGCGCCTCGGCGTGGATCCTCGGGTCAAGCCCGAGGATGACGGAAGCGGGGTTGTTACCGCTGCCTTAAACCCGCTCGATAACCGTCGCCGTGCCCATGCCAGCGCCGATGCAGAGCGTGACGAGCGCAGTGTTCAGATCGCGCCGCTCCAGCTCATCCAGCACCGTGCCGAGGATCATCGCGCCGGTTGCACCGAGCGGATGGCCCATGGCGATGGCGCCGCCATTGACGTTCATCCGGTCGTGGTCGATGTCGAAGGCCTGCATGTAACGCAGGACCACGGCGGCGAAGGCTTCGTTGAGTTCGAAAAGATCGATATCGGCAAGCGACATGCCGGTCTTTTTCAGGAGCTTTTCGGTCACATCCACCGGGCCGGTGAGCATCAGCGCCGGATCGGAGCCGATATTGGCGAATGCCTTGATGCGGGCGCGGGGCTTGATGCCCATTGCCTCGCCGCCCGCCTTCGAGCCAACCAGCACGGCGGCAGCGCCATCGACGATGCCGGACGAATTGCCGGCGTGGTGCACGTAATTGATCCGCTCCACTTCCGGATGCGCCATGATGCCGACGGCTTCGAAACCGCCCATTTCGCCGGGCATCTGGAAGGAAGGGTTGAGCGAGGCCAGCGCCTGCATGTCCGTGCCGGGGCGCATATGCTCGTCACGGTCGAGGATCGTCAGGCCGTTTGAATCCTTCACCGGAATGACTGACTTGTTGAAATAGCCCTTTTCCCAGGCATGCGCCGCACGCTTCTGGCTTTCGACGGCATAGGCGTCGACATCGTCACGGGAGAAACCATACTTTGTGGCGATGAGATCGGCCGACACGCCCTGCGGCATGAAGAAGGCCGGGAAGTTGACCGAAGGGTCCATGTACCAGGCGCCGCCGGACATGCCCATGCCGACACGCGACATGCTTTCGACGCCACCGGCAATGACGATATCGTCCGAACCGGCCTTGACCTTGCCGGCCGCAAAGTTGATGGCATCGAGACCCGAGGCGCAGAAGCGCGAGATCTGCATGCCCGGCGCCCTGTTGGAATAACCGGCCTCGAAGGCGGCGGCCTTCGGGATCACCGCACCGGCATCCATGACAGGATCGACGCAGCCCATGATGATGTCATCGACAGCGGATGTGTCCAGCCCATTGCGGTCGCGGATGGCTTCCAGTGTCTTGGCAGCAAGGCGAACGGAAGGCACCTCATGCAGGCTGCCATCCTTCTTGCCGCGTCCGCGCGGGGTGCGGACATGGTCATAGATAAAAACGTCGGTCATAACTCTCTCCCTTGCACCGTATTCTCAGTGCACCAAACTCATTTAAGCGTCCATTTTCCGCGGCGATCGTCATCAGCGGCAACGAGACGGCCCTTTTTTCTCAACTCCGTCGCTGCCCATCGCATGTCATATTGCCACGAATAAAAAAGATCGTGCCCGCGCAGGTCCTTTTCATGATGGTCCCAAATATACTGGGCTACGTACAGAATTGATCCTTCGCCTTTGTTCGCCTTAAGCGCCTCGACTACCCAATCTGTTAAATCTGCCTTCGTAACCATCGAAACCCTCGTTCTCAGAATGCTTCCGCAGCCAGTTCCATCATGGTATCCGCGCCGGTTTCGATGCGGGCCTTGCGCAGCGCCGTTTCCGGCATGATGCGCTCCATGTAAAACTTCGCCGTGACAAGCTTGGTCCTGAGGTAATCCTCGTCCGAAGCGCTGCCTGCCGCAAGCGCTTCGCTGGCGGCTTTCGCCATGCGCGCCTGCATGTAGCCCAGCACCACGATGCCGAAGAGATGCATATAGTCGGTCGAGCCGGCACCGGCATTGTCGGGCTTGGCCATGGCGTTCTGCATGAACCACATGGTTGCGGCCTGCAGGTCGTTCAAGCCCTTCTTCAGGCCTTTGGTGTAAAGGCTGAGCTTTTCGTCGGCGCGGTTTTCCTCGCAGAAATCGCCGATTTCCTTGAACAGCGCCATCACGGCGCGGCCGCCATTCATGCCGAGCTTGCGGCCGACGAGATCGAGCGCCTGAATGCCGTTCGCACCCTCATAGATCATGGTGATACGCGCATCGCGGACATATTGGCTCATGCCATGTTCCTCGATGTAGCCGTGGCCGCCGAAGACCTGCTGCGCCATCACGGCGTGATCGAAGCCCTTGTCGGTCAGCACGCCTTTCAGGATCGGGGTGACGAGACCGAGCAGGTCGTCCGCCGCCTGTCGCGCTTTTTCGTCGGTAGAACGATGGGCGATGTCGGATTGCAGCGCTGTCCACAGAAGGAAGGCGCGGCCGGCCTCGTTATAGGCCTTGATGGTCATCAATGTGCGGCGGATATCGGGATGCACAATGATCGGATCGGCTTTCCTGTCCGGGAATTTCGCGCCGGAAAGCGAGCGGCCCTGAATGCGGTCACGGGCATATTCGACGGCATTCTGATAGGCGATCTCGCCGACCGAAAGACCCTGCAGGCCGACACCCAAGCGGGCTTCGTTCATCATCACGAACATGGCCGAAAGGCCCTTGTTCTCCGCACCGAGCAGATATCCCGTCGCATCGTCATAGTTCATGACGCAGGTGGAATTGCCGTGGATGCCCATCTTGTGCTCGATCGCACCGCAGGTGACGCCATTACGCTCGCCGAGCGTACCGTCTTCCTTGACGAGGAACTTCGGCACGATGAACAGCGAAATACCCTTGGTGCCCTCAGGCGCGCCTTCGATACGGGCAATCACCAGATGGACGATATTATTAGTCATGGAATGCTCGCCGGCCGAGATGAAGATCTTCTGGCCGGAAATCTTGTAGCTGCCGTCGCCCTGCGGCACCGCCTTGGTGCGCAGAAGACCGAGATCGGTGCCGCAATGGGGTTCGGTGAGGTTCATGGTGCCGGACCAGGTGCCCTCCACCATCTTCGGCAGATAGGTGTCCTTCTGCTCCTGACTGCCATGCACGAGGATTGCGGCAATCGCACCCTGCGTCAGGCCGGGATACATCATCAGCGACAGGTTGGCCGACGACATATATTCGCCGATCGCCGCATGCAGCGTATAGGGCAGGCCCTGCCCGCCAAATTCCTGGGGAACGGCAAGACCGATCCAGCCGCCCTCGCAATAGGCGTCATAGGCCTCCTTGAAACCATCGGGCACGGAAACCGAACCGTCATCGGCGCGCTTGCAGCCCTGCTGGTCGCCGGAAAGGTTGAGCGGGAAAAGCCGCTCTTCGGCAAGCTTCGCCGCTTCACCGGTAATGGCTTCGATCATGTCAGGGGTTGCATCCTCGAAGCCGGGCAGGTTGTTATACCGCTCCAGGCCGAGAACGTCGTTCAGAATAAAAAGCGTGTCTTTGACTGGGGCCTTGTAAACAGGCATTACCGATGTTCCTCCGCATCGTGAGCGCCGGCGAAAATCCGGCCGATATGGGATGACAATATTTGACGTGCGCGTAAACGTCAAATAAATTTCCTCGGAATATCACCCTCTGTTTTTCCTGGAATGCAGGCAGAGCCCGGCGTCAGCGCGCCATGCGCCGCAAAAGTTAAAAAATTCCCACCATAGTTAACCACTTCTTTACCACGTTTCGTGAATTCTCCCGACAGAGGTAACTGCTTCGTACTCCGGCGCATTTTCCTCCAAGGGGGCAAAACCGGCTCTGGAATTGCTGCATGTTGCGGAGACAATGCGTCCAGGCAGGCAACGCCGCAGCAGATAACCGGGCACGGCGGGCGGAAGCGAAGCGAGCGAGAAGATGAACGGATTGCGATCGAAAACCCAACAGCCAGGCGACAGATCGTCTCTTGATGCTCTCAATCGCACCATTGAAGGCCTTGAAGCCCGTATCGAAGGGCTGATGAGCCAGAAATTTCCGCGCGATCCGCGGCCCGTGAGCGCGCAGGCCGAGCCCAAAAACGAGGCTTACGCCGCATCGCGAGAACCGCGCGCCAGCGTTACCCCGCCGCAGCTTGATCCCGTCAACGAAATTCGCCAGCGCCAGCGCCTTCTCGAAGCGAGCTTCCAGCGCCCGCAGGAACCCGTTGCCCGTCCGGAACGGACGATTACCCGCCCGCTTGCGCCGGAATACCGGGCGAGGGACGCCCAGCAGGCCGCCGCTCCCGCACCGCGGGCCCGCGCCATTCCGCCCTATCAGGATCAGCAGCGCAATGACGCGGCCCTGCAGGAAATTGCACAGGCGCTCGTCAATCTCCGGCACGAGCTGAAGCACGATATAACCGAGGGCGTTGCCCGCGAAGCGCAGGGGCTGCGCGCCGAGATTCGCAATATTCGCGCGGTGGCGGAAGACCAGCAATTCATCGGTGACCTGCGTGACGACATTGCGCGACTGGCCGGCAGCATCGACCAGCTCGGCAATCTGGCGTCGCCGGACGCTTACGGGCTGCGCAACGAATTCGAGGACCTGCGTCTCACCATCGACCAGCTTGCGCGCGAAGACAGCGTGCACCGGATCGAAAGCCGCTGGAACAATGTCGAAGACACGCTACGCGGTTTCGATGCCGGCGCGCTGCAGGATGAAATCGTTTCGCTCGCCTATCGTCTCGATGACATCAAGACGCAGCTCGGCGGCATGAGCAACAATCCCGCCGTACGCGTGCTCGAGGAAAAGCTGATCGCCATTGCCAGCGCCGTGGAGCAGCTCGGCAAGCATATGCAGCCGAACGAGGCAGCTTTTACCGAACAGTTTTCCGGCCTCGACCAGCGCCTCGATGAAATCAGCCGCGCCATTGCCGCGACCGGCACGCGCGCCAATGCGCAGGCCGCCGACAATGCGCTGGCGCAGCGGCTGGAAAGCCGACTGAACGGCCTTGCCGAACAGCTGGGCGATATCAACCGCCTCGCCGCCGCCAAGCCTGAGCCGGCGCTGGACCTGACCGCCCGCCTCGAAGCGCTGGCCGGCAAGATCGACGAACTCAGCACCGCCCGCGATGCCGCGCAGCTGCACGAGCGGCTGGACCAGCTTTCGCTGCTTCTGGAGCGCTCGCAGCGCCCTTCGCAGCAGGCGGAACTGACCTCCTTCCTCAGCGACATTTCCCGCAAGATCGACGCGCTGGATCACGGCGCGGTCAATGACGGTCTCGCCGAACGGCTCGACACGCTCTCGCGGCGGATCGAGGATCTCGATTATCGCTACAGCCAGCCACAGCCGGCATCGGGCCTCAGCGAAAGCGCCTTTTCGCGCCTGGAGGAGCGGCTTGGCAATATCGCCGCCCGTCTCGACGAGACCGCCCATGCCGCCCCCGCCGACAGCCACGCGCTGGCGAGCCTCGAAAACCAGATCGCCCATCTGTCGACGCTGATCAGCCAGCCGGCGCAGATGCAGACCGCAGGCATGTCACCGGAACTCGACGCCCGTATGGCGGCGATCGAAGACTACATGGCGTCCAACGATGAATATATCATCGAAGCGGCCCGGCAGGCGGCCGAGGCTGTTCTGGACGCCTATACACGCAACAATCTGTCGGCCGGCGCAAACCTCGCCGACATGACGATGCTGACCGATCTTGCGACCGACCTGCGCAGCCTCGAGGCCCTGAGCCGCAACACCGAAGAGCGCACGCACCGCACCTTCGAGGCGTTGCACGAGACGCTGGTGCAAATTGCCGGCCGGCTGGACAATCTCGACCATGGTCCCGCCTATCATGACGAGGCTCCCCGCAATGTTGCGCAGCCCATGGTTTCCTCCGCCCGCGAAGATGTGGCCATGCCGGCCGCCGTCTTCCCGGAAGAAGGCTATATCGCCGAAGAACAGGCCATTCTCGACGACACCCGCGAAAACGATGAGACTGCAATTGTGCCGCCTGCGGCTGCAAAGCCCGCAAAGGCGGAAAAGAAGAGCCTGCTGGCCGGCCTGACGAAACGTTTCAAGGCAGGCGCGGCAAAACCCGCCAAATCTGCGGAAGAACCCGTATCGTCCACCTCCACCCGCACACAGGTGGAGCCCGCCCCGTCGCTCGATCCGATCGACGTTCTCCCCGCAGGCCAGGAGAATGAACTTTTGGAGCCGGGTTCGGGTGCGCCTGACATCAAGAAGATACTGGAGCGGGTGCGCGCCAGCCAGGTCGCCGCCGGCGGCAAGGCTGCGGATGCCGAAGGACGCACGGACTTCATCGCCGCCGCCCGGCGCGCGGCGCAGGCTGCCGCCATGGAAACATCGCCGGAGAAGCTTGAAACCGGCAAGAAGTCCCGCAAGGCTGACAGCTCGGCGCTTTCGCGTTATCGCCGGCCGCTGCTGCTCGGCATTGGCGCCATTCTCCTGGCGATGATGGCGATGCCGCTCGTCAAGACGCTGATCGGCGGTGCGGAAGCCCCCGCACCGGTCATCGAGCAGAAGATGGATACTGGCCCGGTTTCCGCGCTTCCCGAAGCCGGCGACAAGGCCGTGACCATCCCGTCCGATCTCGCCATCGATCCCGAGCAGGCGGCATCCGCCGACAGCATCGAAAACAACGCGCCGGCGCAAAATACCATCGATCCCCGCACCGTGGGCGGCGCGCCGCTGCCGGACGAGCCGCCGGTCGCCGATGCTCCCGCCGTGGACCCCGCAAATTCCGGCACCGTCGCGCAGACCGAAGCGCCGAAACCGGCTGAGACCACCGCCCCGGCTGCCCCTGTCCAGGAGGCCATCGCGGTTCCCGCCGGCATTGAGCCCGCATCGCTGGCGGAAGCGGCGGCCAAGGGTGATACACAGGCGCTGTTCGAGATCGCTGCACGTTATACCGACGGTCGCGGTGTTGCCGCTGACCGTGCGGAAGCGGCGAAGTGGTACAAGCTGGCCGCGGATCGCGGCCTGGCACCGGCGCAATATCGTCTCGCCAATCTTTACGAGAAGGCGAATGGCGTGGAGCGCAACCTTTCAGAGGCGAAGCGCTACTACACCCTGGCCGCAGAGCAGGGCAATGCCGGCGCCATGCACAATCTGGCCGTTCTGCTCGCTTCCGACGCCACCGGCCAGCCTGATTTCACCGCCGCGGCACAATGGTTCATCAAGGCATCCGACCTCGGCGTCCGTGACAGCCAGTTCAACCTTGCCATTCTTTACGCCCGCGGCAGCGGCGTGAAGCAGGACATCGAGGAATCCTACAAGTGGTTCGCCATCGCCGCCAAGGATGGCGACGCTGACGCCGCCCAGAAGCGCGATGAGGTTGCGGGAGCGCTGAACCCGCAGCAGCTTCAGAGCGCCAAGGCCAAGGTGGATGCCTGGAAGGTGAAGCCGCTTTCGGAAGATGCCAACAGCGTCAACCCGCCCGAGGAATGGGCCGGCAAGGAAGGCGTGAAGACCGCCTCCGTGGATATGGAGAAGGCGATCCGCAACATTCAGGCGATCCTGAACAAGAACGGTTTTGATGCCGGCCAGCCGGACGGCAAGCTTGGCAAGAACACCGTGACCGCCATCAAGGACTTCCAGAAATCCGTGGGCCAGACACCTGACGGACGCATCACCAACGAGCTCGTGACCGCGTTGCTTGCCCGCAACAAATAAGTCTTCCGGAACGAATGAAGCGGCCCCCCCGGCCGCTTCCCCGCAGCCCGGCGCAGGAATGTGACCGGCCGCCGACACACGGCCGCTATCTTTCCAAATTATCAACGTATTTACCGTTGAATGTTGACAGGTCAGGCCCTCAGGGGCATGACGGAAGAAGGCCGGGCATGCCCGGTCTTTTCAGACAGAAAGTATAAATCGCGGCGCGGCCCCCTCACCCGGACAGGCCCTGCCGCCCGGAACCATTTGCCCGAGGTCCGAGCCGTGACTGTCTATCTGCCGATCGCAGAACTGTCGGTGAATATTTTCATCATTCTCGGCATGGGCGC
>QFOL01000610.1 GCA_003241215.1 Agrobacterium fabrum | reverse complement strand
GTAGAGCGTTGGCCTGTCGGTTTCCAGCGCCAATGCTGCTGCACTCGCTACTCTTTTTGCCCCCATGGAGGCGATCGGCTCTCCGGAGAACACGAACATTCCCTGCCGCGTCCTCACATTGTCCATGCCCGTCATCACCACATGATATCCATCACCCGTATTGAGGATGATCATTCGGCCGTAACTGCGAAAATCTCCGGCAAACACCACAAAGCCGTCTGCAGGCGCCGTCACGATGGCTTCCGGCCCGCTCGCGACGACAATTCCCTTGGAAAAGTGGCCCGTTCCGTCCGCATCGCCGAAGCGCCGCAGCACCTCGCCGGTCACCGGCAGCTCCAGCTTCCCCTTCAAACTCGCGAAGGGATATGCGGGCGCAATGCGGTTTTTATCGGGCATTCCAGCCTCGGCCGCGGCCCGCTCCTTCTCGCGTTCCGCATCGGAAAGACGGGCCAGTCGCTGCTCTTCCGCCCGCGCCTTTTCCATCGCCTCACGCACCGAGGTAATCTCGCCTTCGAGCGAACTGACCAGCCCCTCAAGGCTCGTCGCCTTGCTCGCAAGCTCTTCAGATCGCTTGCGTTCCGCCTCCAGCTCCGCCGCCGTCTGGGTGTTCTTGCGGTCGTTTTCGGCAATCAGCAGGTCGAGGCGCTTTTCCTCTTCCAAACTTGCCGTCATCATACCCGTAAGATCGTCCTTTTCGCGAGCGATTGCCTGCCTGACATCGGTCAATTCTTTGAGAGCGGCGACCAGCTTGTCGGTTTCACCGCGAATGCCGGGCACGACCGCGCCGAGAAGAATGGCGCTTCGCACGGACGCAAGCGCATCCTCCGGCGAGACGAGAAGGGCGGGGGGCGGGTTTCTCCCCATGCGCTGCAGCGCTGCCAGAACCTCCGCCAGCACGCCGCGTCTTTCCCGCAGCGACGCCTTGACGCCATCCTCGCGAACCGAAAGCTTGGCGAGACGATCCTCGCCGTCACTGATCTTCGCCTCCAGCGCCTTGCGCCGGGCGGCAGACGCAATCAGCTCCTCCCGGATGCGCGCACTGTCCTGATTGAGGGAAGAGATGCTTTCCTCAAGCTTCCTTGTCTTGTCTTCCGAAAGGCCGATGCTGTCGACCAGCTCCTCCAGATCCTGCCGGTTCTG
>QFOL01000157.1 GCA_003241215.1 Agrobacterium fabrum | reverse complement strand
AATTTCATTATACAGTCTCAGAAGCGGGATCAGCGACATCTGCAACGGCACGACGATCAGGCCCACCACCATGGCAATCAGCAGATTGCGGCCGGAAAAGCTCATCCATGACAGCGCATAGGCGGCGAAGGCGGCAATGAGGATCGGGATGACGGTTGCCGGCACAGCCACGGTCAGCGAGTTGACGAAGGACTGGCCGATGCCTTCCGAGGTCAGAACCGTCCGGTAATTGTCGAGTGTGAAGACGGGCGGCGTCGCGACGGAGATATAGACGCGCTTGCCGCGAGAGCCTTCAAAGCTCGCGGCCTTGCTGTATTCGTAGGTGCCATCCGTATTGACGAGCAGTGTTTCGCCGTCACCGATATCGGCGGCCTCACCGGCTTTGAACGCGGTGGGTTCCTGTACGCGAACACCGAAGGCCGCAACCTTGCCGCCCTGTCCGCTTTCGAAAACATTGCCTGATATGACATAGCGGCTGCCATCCTGCTTTTGCACCGAAGCATCGGCGAGGCGAACCGCCGAGGTCTGTTCGGAACTGGAGAAGGCCGTCCACCAGCCGGAGACCGTGATCTGGTCTTTGTCGCGTAGCGAGCTCACGAGAATGCCGAGTGTTGGCAGGAGCCACAGCAGCACGACGACCAGAACGCTGGCATGGACGATGAGGCGCGGCAGGCCGACGCGGCGAAGGCGTTTGAAAATATTCATGTCAGCGGCCCTCCATCTCGCGGTTCGCCTGGCGGATGTTCCAGACCATGATGGGGGTGACGGCCGCCATGATGATGAGCGCGATAACAGCACTTCGGCCGCTGTCGCCGCCACCGCGGAACATCCAGTCGAACATGAGATTGGCGAGAACCATAGTGTTCCATTGGCCGTTGGTCATGGTCAGCACGATATCGAAGACCTTGAGCACGAGAATGGTGATCGTCGTCCAGACGACGGCGATGGTGCCCCAGATTTGCGGGACCATGATCTTCCAGAAAATCTGCCAGCCATTGGCGCCATCGATGACGGCAGCCTCAATGGTTTCTTCCGGAATGCCGCGCAAAGCCGCCGACAGGATGACCATGGCGAAACCGGTCTGGATCCAGATGAGGATGATCATCAGGAAGAAATTGTTCCAGAAGGGCATGGAAATCCAAACCTCCGGGCTGCCGCCGAAAAACTCGACGATGGCGTTCAAGAGGCCGATCTGTACCTGGCCCTCGGCGCGATACTCATAGATGAACTTCCAGATGACCGATGCGCCAACGAAGGAAATCGCCATCGGCATGAAAACGATGGATTTGGCGATGTTGCCCCACCAGATGCGGTCGGTCATGACGGCGATGACGAGACCGAAGAAGGTGCAGGCGGCCGGCACGACGGCGAGCCAGAGGATATTGTTGAAGATCGACTGCCGGAAACCGGCATCGAAAAACGCCCAGCGATAATTGGCGAGACCGACGAATTCGCTGCCAGTCCGGTCATGGAAAGACAGGATCAGCGTGGCGATGACAGGGTAAACCAGATAGACCAGCAGAAGGATCAGTGCCGGGCCGATGAACAGCCACGGCCGGACGGCGGCGCGGCGATTGAGGTTGCGGGATGCCTGCAGCACGTCTCCCGAGCGGACCGGAAAGATCGCCTGAAGCACCTTGTCGGATAGCCAGTAATAGGCAGCGCAGGCAAAGACCCCCGCCACCATCACGCCGATGGCCGAAACGAGTTGTTGAGCCATGTTCCCTCCCTTGATCCTCTCCGCGCCGCGCTGATTTATGCGGTCGTCGGGGCAGCGCCGTTGGTAAGGGCCCGGCAGCAAACCGCCGGGCCTGATCCGATATCTTTACTTCAGGCCGTCCCAGGCCTTCTGGATATCGCTCGCGACCTGATCGGCGGACTTGCCGCCGACGAAATCGATCATGCCGGTCCAGAACGCGCCGGCACCGATCTTGCCGGGCATCAGGTCGGAACCATCGAAACCGAAGCTTGTCGCGGTCGTCAGGATTTCACCCTGGCGCTTCATCTGCTCATTGGCATAGGTGTCGACATTCACACCCTTATAGGGCGTCAGGAAGCTGGACTGCGCCATCCATACCTCGTGGGCGATGGGGGTCTGCAGGAATTCGACGAATGCCTTGGCGGCAGGCGCTTCCTTGGTGATGGTGACGAGCGTGCCGGCGCCGAGAACCGGCTTGCCGAGATCAGGCTTGGACGCATAAGTCGGCATGTAGAAGAAATCCGCATCCGTCCCCACCTTGGTGCCCTCAGGGAAGAAGGACGGAATGAACGACGCCTGATGATGCAGGTAGCATTTCGGCGGAATGTCGAAGAGGCCCTTGGGGCTGTCGCGGAAATCGGTGGAGGCCACGGCCGCAACGCCGCCGCTGACATATTTTTCGTTCTTGGCGAATTTGCCGAACTCGTTGATCGCCTCGACCACGGCCGGATCGGTGAACTTCACCTCGTTGGTCGTCCACTTCTGATAGACGTCGAGCGGCTGCGTGCGCAGCATCAGGTCTTCCACCCAGTCGGTGGCCGGCCAGCCGGTGGCGCCGCCAGAGCCGAGGCCGATGCACCAGGGCGTACCGCCATCGGCGACGATCTGGTCCGTGAGCTTGAACAGGTCCTCCATGGACTGCGGAACCTCATAGCCCGCTTCCTCGAAGTTCTCAGGCACGTACCAGACGAGCGACTTCACATCCGCCTTGAAGGGGAAGGCGAAATAGGCCTTGTTGCCGTCCTTGCCCTTGTAGCTGCCGAGATCGACCCAGGACTGGCCCGCGCCGTAATTTTCCTTGACCCAGTTCGCGGTCGCATCGCCGAGCGACACGAGGAAGCCCTTGGCGGCCAGATCGGCCAGAAGGCCGGGCTGCGGCAGGATGGCGATATTGGGCGGCGAACCCGCCTGCGTATCGATGACGATCTGCTGCTCGTAATTTTCCGACGAGGAATAACGGACATTCACGCCGGTCGCATCGGCAAAATAGGCAAGCACCGACTGGAACAAGGCCTCATCTTCACCGCGCCACGGGCCGAAAATCGTCAGCGTCTGGCCTTTCAGGTCGGCATGGGCCGCCTTGAAGTCCTCATAGCTTTTCCAGTTGAATTTGGCATCCTGGCCGGGCGCGAATTTCAGGTCGGCGGCAAAGGCCGCACCGGACAGCAACGCCATGATGGCAGCCGTCGCCAAAAGAGTCTTCCGCATGTGATTTACCTCCCATCACATAAAAGGCTCAAAGCGCCCCTCTCAATCAAAGCGCTTTGGCTGCCTATTCATCTCATTGTCATCAAGATGGAGTCAAGAGGCTCTTTCTGCGGAAACGTTGCAGCTCCTTACGAATAGTCGTATTTATTTAAGAAGGCGGCTATCCTTTTCGATTGAGAAATCCGGTCTGGGCTGGTAAAAATCTAAAGCGCTTTGGGAGTTGAGGAGAGGCTTTGCCATGCTCCAGAGGCGCGCGCATGGAGGAAATGAGAGACATGAACCTGAAACAGTTGTCGCAGCTGCTGGGCATTTCGCAGACGACCATCAGCAGGGCGCTCAACGGCTATCCGGAGGTGAGCGCCGAGACCCGCCGGCGCGTCATGGAAGCCGCCGAAAAGACGGGCTATCGCCCCAATGCCGCAGCCCAGCGGCTGGCAACCGGCAAGGTCGGCTCCATCGGCCTTGTCATGCCGATCGGCGAGCATCACCGCTCGGATGTGCATTTCGGCGAGTTCCTGAGCGGCCTCGGTGAGGAAGCGTCGCGTAGCGGCTTTCATCTCGTCATCATGCCGACGGAGCCGGAAAAGGAGCGCGAAGCCCTGCGGGGTCTGGCGGCAAGCGGCAGCGTCGACGGCATTTATCTCGCCTATATGAAGAAGAACGACCCACGCATCGCGATGATGCAATCGCTCTCCCTGCCCTTCCTCGTGCATGGCCGTTCCGTCGGCGTGGCAGAAGATTATCCCTATCTCGATGTGGACAATGAGGGCGCCTTCCGTGATGCGACGCAGCTTCTTCTCCAGCTTGGCCATACACGGATCGGGCTGCTGAATGGCCCGGAAGGCTATGACTTCACCTACCGGCGCTGTCTCGGGGTGGAAAAGGCGCTGGCGGCCGATGGCCTTTCCCTGCACCCGGACAATAAGCGGCACAGCAGCATGACCGACGAGGAAGGTTATCTCGGCATGGAAGCCCTGCTTTCACGCCCGGAAAGGCCGACCGCCATTCTCTGCGCCAGTACCGCGCTCGCACTCGGGGCAATCCGCTCGCTCAACCAGCGGGGATTAAAACCCGGCAGGGATGTTTCGCTGATCGCCCATGACGACGTGCTGCCGTTGCTGAAGCCCGATAATTTTTCCGTGCCGCTCACCACCACCCGCTCGTCGCTCAGGGCCGCAGGGGTGCGCGTGGGTCAGCGCCTGATCAATCGCATCAAGCTCAACCAGACGGAACCCTATCAGGAACTCTGGAAGGCGGAACTGGTGGTACGCGCTTCGACGGGGCCAGCGCCGAAAGCGTAACCGGCCGTTGCCAACCGCTTAGAACTTCGGCGCGGTCAGACCCAGCGCGCGATGGGCGGCGATGACGGTATTGGCCATCAGCATGGCGATCGTCATCGGGCCGACACCGCCGGGAACGGGCGTGATGGCGGCAGCCACGGCGCTTGCCTCATCGAAGGCGACATCGCCCACCAGCTTCGACTTGCCCTCGCCCTTTTCCGGCGCGGGAATACGATTGATGCCGACATCGATGACGGTCGCGCCCGATTTCACCCAGTCGCCCTTAACCATCGCCGGGCGACCGACCGCCGCCACCAGAATATCCGCCGTCTTGCAGACCGCGGCGAGATCCTTCGTGCGTGAATGCGCCATCGTCACCGTGGCGTTGGCGTTCAACAGGAGCTGGCCCATGGGCTTGCCGAACAGGTTGGAGCGGCCGATGACCACGGCGTTCAGACCGGAAAGGTCGTCGCCATGAATGCCGCGCACCAGAAGCATGGCGCCGGCGGGCGTGCAGGAAATGAGGCCGGTGGCGAGATCGCCGGTCGCGAGCTTGCCGGCATTCAGCACGCTCAGGCCATCCACATCCTTCTCGGGCAGGATCGACTGGATGATCTCATCGGAATTGAAGTGTTTCGGCAGCGGCAGCTGCACCAGAATGCCGTGGATGGAGGCATCGGCGTTCAATTCGCGGACCAGCTTCAGGAGATCGGCCTGCGTCGTTTCCTCCGGCAGCGTGTGCTGGACGGAGTTGAAGCCGCATTGCTTGGCCATCTTGCTTTTGGAATTCACGTAAGCGTGGCTGGCCGGATCATTTCCGACGATGACAACCGCCAGGCCGGGCTTCACGCGCTTTTCCGCCTCGAGCGCTTCCGCCGATTTGCGGACTGCCTCCGTTACCGAAGCCGCCTTCGCCTTCCCGTCAATCACAACTGCCATGCGTCCTGCTCCTGCTGGGTTACGTAGGCTCCGTATGGTGCCCCCTTCGCAGGAATGCAAGCGAAAATGCGGCGTTTTCAGGCCGTTTTGCGGTAGTCCTCGCGACGGTCGGCGTAATCTGCGAGACGCTCTCTCAGGAACGCCAATTCGCGTCGCAATTCCATCAGTTCCTCGGCTTCGGCCTCCGCATGATCGAAGCGCCCGGCGAGGACCTCGGCCAGCAATGGCGGAAGCCCGGACGGAGCAGAGCCCGCAGTTCTCACGGTGCGATTGCCCATCAGCACCTGCCGCACGCGCTCGTCCAGCGGCATATCGTCGGCCTCATCGTCAGCGTCATTTGCGGCCTCGCCGTAATAGTCGGCGAAGCTGTCTTCTTCTTGCTCAACATTCGCCGCAGCGGCGAGAGGCGGCAGATCGTCGAACACGGCCGGCTCGATCGGCTCGAATTCCGAAAATTCCGGCGCTACGACGCAGGACGCCATGTCTTCGCTGTTTTCGATGGCCGGTGCACCCACCTCTTCGCCGTCGTGACGACGGTAACTGAGGAGATAGAGGCTGCCCAGCAGGCCGATCAGCGCCCCGCCGCCCGCCAAGATGGCCGCCTGTGTCAGGTCGCGGGACAATTCTCCCGGTGCGGCCTTTTTCGTCAGGCGGGTCTCGATGGCAGGCGTTGCGGAGACGGACAGGTCCCGGCGTTCGCTCGCTTCCAGATAGGTATTTCGCGCCGTTTCCAGCTCACTTTGCAGTCTGGAAAATTCACCGGGGGCAACACCAAGGCTGTTCAGACGGTCGAGATATGTCTTTTGTTCGCCATTGGCGGCGGCGAGTTCCTGGGCGACCCGCTTTTCATCCGCCCGCAGACCTTCGATCACCTGGCGCAATGCGGGAGCGGCAAGTGCCTGCGCGGCATCCACGGCGTTCTGCGCGGCGATGCGGCGTGGATGTTTCGGGCCGTAATCCACCGAGACGGCGGAAAGCGCCATGCTGGCACTCGCCTGTTTCTGCCTGACATCCTCCAGCGCAGAAAACGCCATGCCGACCGGGAGAGGCCTGGAAAACACGTCGTTCGGCTTCAGGGCCAAAGCGGCCGTAAGGTCAGCCTGAAGCGACTGCTGCTGCTGGTTGATCCGCGCCAGACTGTCGTTGACGTCACGCAATTGCTGCTCAAGCTGCTGGGCCTCCGACATCACGGCATCGCCGTGGCGCATCTGGAAACCGTTCAGCGCCGCTTCCGTCTCGTCCAGCCTTGTCCGCGCCCTCTCCATCTCGCGCATGGCGGGTGTCATGGTGCCGGCCTTGCCATCCGCCATGACCCGCATCGACAGATAGTCCGTCAGACGCATGGCGGTTTCGGGCGTCGCGGCCTTGCCGGTCACGATCAGCGTATTTTCATCCGGGGTCAGCTCCAGCCGGATCGCCTCGCCCACGGCGCCGTTCAGCGCCTCACGCGGGGAGAGCGCACGTGCATCCGCACCGGTCAAAAGATCAAAAAGCAGGCCCAACTCGCCCTGATTGCGGACGCCGACCATATCGGCGGGTTTCAGCTTGAGATCGGCGGTCACCCGGTCGAGCCCGGATGGGGAAAGCAGGGTGCGTCGCGCCATCGCCAGAAAGCGGGCTGCATCGGGGGCGTCATAAGCCGTCTGGGTGACCTCGATCCGGGCCTGCGAAACATAACCGCGAAAGCCGGAATCGACGATGAGAAGCGGGAGGGCAGCGCCGGTAGCGGTGGCGGCCGCGATGCAGCCGGCCGTCAGGAGCCGCAGACAATGCCTGCGCCACTGCGATACGGGCGCGGCGATATCGTCCCCGTCAGGGCCCGCCGCCATCATATCCGGATTGTCATCAACCATCTGAAGCCGTCTGCCGCCCTCGGTGCCGCCCGCAATGGGCAACTGTCAAAACCTTACGAGAGGTTAAAGGATCGTGGCAAACAAATGGTTAACGCGGGGCCTGAGAGACCCGCCTCAGCTCTTACCGAGCGCGATATGCCAGGGTTCCGCGCAAAGGCTGTAAAGCCAGCTCATATGCAGCTTGCGGAAGATTTCCGGCATGCCGGCCACTTCCGACGACAGCACCTTGAACAGCGGGCCGACTGCGATGGTGACGCGCGCATCCTCGCGGCTGACGGTGCGATGCAGCCATGTCTCCTGATTTTCCTTCAACATTCCCGCCAGGAGAACATCCACCTTAACACCGGATGCATCCCTGTTCAGCATGACGAAGTCGTGCCAGGGCGCATGCGCGCGCAGCCTGGCGAGAACCTCGCCGATCTGCGCCGCATCGTCTCCCGCAACACCGATCCGTTTCGGCACGGCCATATAGGTCAGAAGCGCCATAACGAAGGCGACGCCATCGATGACGACGGGCAGAGGCTCGCCATGTTCTCTGCGCGCCGCCGCTTTCATCTTCTCGCCCTGCGGCAGAAGCAGGCAGCTTTCCAGAATCTGCCGGTAAGCGCTATCCCTGAGTGAGAGCTTTGCCTTCTCGATGGTGAGGAAGGAGAGCATCGTGTGCCCTTCACCGGCCGAAGCCCTGCCGCTGACCAATTCCAGCGCCGCGTTCCAATCGAGATCACAGACGCGCAGTCCGTGGATATTCCGTTGCGATTCCCGCCGCGCGAAACCTGACGCGAAACTCATTGCCGACCCCCAAATGCCAATCCCGTCGCCACCGATCCGACGCATGGTCTGCGGGACGGTGGTTGATGGATTTGTTATACAGGTGCAGGTTGAATTTAGCTTGAAAGCAATCTCTCGAATGCTCACGGACAGGGCAAGGGATGATTAACCAGAAAGGCGACACAGGCCCGTGCCCGCCAAAGGCCTCGCCGTCAGCCGCCTGGCGCTGCCGCCGCTTCTTTTCCAGCCTCGGCCTTCTCGCCCTCGACGAGCTTGACCGAGCGGGGTGTGCCATTGCCGTTCTGCTCGCGAATGTCAGCTTTCGACAGATAATCGAGCTGTTCGATCAGCACGTCCTCGACCACCTCGTCATCGAGCCGCTTGTTCAGCCCCTCGCGAATGCGCTGCTTGAAGGCTTCGGGATCGAAGGTGGAAATATTGGCGATATTGACCATGGAAGAGCCGGCGAGCAGCGTGAACAGTTCATCGGTCATCAGCTGCGTTGCCGGCAGCTCGATCTTCGCCATCTTGGCCTTGTCGACACGCAGTGAAATCCGGCTGAGGAAATAGCCGTTCACCCCGCCATCATTGATGACAGGGATTGTGATGCTTTCACCCTTGACCAGTTGCAGATTGGCCTTTTTCGCCCCCGCCTCATCCGGCGCGGGGGCCGTCGCCATCTGGACGGAGAAATACACCGCGCCGAGCGTGACGGCGCAAACCCAGACGCCGGTGAGAAGAAGCTTCAACATCAGGAGGCTGCGCCGT
>QFOL01000156.1 GCA_003241215.1 Agrobacterium fabrum | reverse complement strand
CATCCTGCCCATGCGCCGTCCCACCACGATAAGTACGTTAAGATTTTTCATGGGCCGGAGTGTTAGCCACAAAAGCCCCAGCCGTCAACGCATATTGCAGGAAAAAATCATCGCCGCCTTCTTTTATTACCCGAAAGCGGGCTTCCGCGAAATTTTCGAACGCAGTCGGTACACCTGTTGTTAAGCATAATCTTTTATACCGAGATAGCAGATGCTGCCCGAACCACCGCGATCATCCGCATGTACCGGGAAAAAATGTGAATAACGACAGGTCTCATAACGCGTCCCGCATGGACGAAAACGAACGGCGATCCGGCGAGCAACCCGCGAACCGCATGCTCGGCCGCGTCATCGCCTGTAACGGTGCGCATGCCACGATCGTCGCCGAAACGGAGCCCGGCTCGACCGATGCGTCGCAGCTCTGGTCCGTCGGACGCCTGATCTCCATCGAAATGGGCACAAGCCGTGTCGCGGCACTGGTCTTTTCCATGCGTACCGGCGAGGACCATTGGGCGGCGGACAGGCCGAACAGGCTGCTGATTGAGGTCGAACTCGTCGGAGAAGTCTATCGTACCGAGGACGGCAGCGAGCGTTTTTCCAGCGGCATCTCGCGTTACCCCTATCTCGGCGCGGTGGCGCACCGCATCCGCACCAGCGACCTTTCCAAAATTTACGACAGCGGCAGGCGTGACGCCTGCGTGATCGGCAAACTGACGCAGGACGACACGATCAATGCCGCCATCAGCATTCCGCAGATGCTCGCCAAACATTTCGCCGTCGTCGGCTCGACCGGTGTGGGCAAGACCACGGCCGTTTCGCTGCTTCTGAACAAGGCGATCGAGACCGATCCGAAACTGCGCGTGCTCATTCTAGATCCGCATAACGAATTCGCGGCCGCCTTTCCCGATCACTCCGTCGTCATCGATACGGATACGCTGGACCTCCCCTTCTGGCTGATGCGGCTTGAGGAATTTGCGGAGGTGATTTTTCGCGGCCGCAAGCCGGTGCCGGAAGAAATGGATGTGCTTCGCGACATCATCCCGGAAGCCAAAAAGGGGTTTCGCGGTGCAGAAGGTTCCGCCGTGCGCCGCACATCCGACAAAAGCGTCATCACGCCGGATACGCCGGTACCCTACCGCATGGCCGATCTTCTTGCCCTCATCGACGAGCGCATCGGCCGGCTGGAAGGGCGCGGCGAAAAACCCGCATTGCGCGCGTTGAAAGGCCGCATCCTCTCGGCCATCAACGACACACGCTACAATTTCATGTTCTCCAGCAATACGATCAGCGACACCATTCTGGAAACGGTGGCGCATATTTTCCGTATTCCCGGAGAAGGCAAGCCGATTTCGGTGTTCCAGCTCTCCGGCATCCCCTCCGAAGTGGTGAATTCGGTGGTCTCGGTCCTTTGCCGCATGTCCTTCGAACTCGCAGTGCTGGCGCGCGGCTCGCTGCATATGCTCGTCGTCTGCGAGGAAGCGCACCGTTATGTGCCCGCCGACCCCGAACGCGGCTTTTTCCCCACCCGGCAATCCATCGCCCAGATCGCCAAGGAAGGCCGCAAATACGGCATTTCGCTCGGCGTCATCAGCCAGCGGCCAAGCGAGCTCGACCAGACGATCCTGTCGCAATGCTCGACCCTGTTCGCCATGCGGCTGTCGAACGAGATCGACCAGAAGATCATCCTCTCCGCCGTGCCGAACGCATCGACCTCGACCACCAGCTTTCTGTCGTCCATCGGCAATGGCGAGGCCATCGCCTTTGGCGAGGCCGTGAATGTGCCGATGCGCATGCGCTTCGATCGCGTAGCCACGGCCAAATTGCCGAAGGCGAGCAGCACCACCAGCCATGCGACCCACGAGACCCCCGATACGGTCGACCTGAACAGCATCGTCACCCGCATGCGCGCCACAGCCAAGCCCGTTATCACCGGTTTCCAGCAAAGCGTGGAAGCCGCATTTTCCGATCTGCCGGAACCGGCGGCCCCAAACCGGACGACGGACGAGATCGATACCTGGAAGCGTGAGCTTGGAACGGCCGCAACAGGGGGATATGAACCCTACCGCCCTGACATGCTGCCCGGACGGCTGCCATCCGCGCCATCCACCACCACGGCAACGGATCCCGCCTCCGGGGCCGTCAACGAATTGCGCAAGGCTGGTTTCCAGATGCAGGCCCAGAATGGCCCGCCGCCTGGAGATACGCGTCCTTCCCTTCGTGAAAGCCTGCTGAAGAAACCGCTCGGCAGCCTCTACCGCAAGGATTGAGGCCGGCTCTCACGGCTGGATGCGCGCCCAGTCCGGCCCCATCTGGTTGCGGAACCACGTCATCTGCCGCTTGGCATATTGACGGGTCGCGGCCGCCGATTTTTCGATAACCTCCGCCTCGCTCATGCGCCCGGCCAGCATATCGGCGATCTGGGCGACACCGATCGCCTTCATCGCCGTTGCATTGGGCGCGAGATCGAGGGCGAGGAGCGCCTGAACCTCCTCCACCGCGCCGCTTTCCATCATGGCCTCGAAACGGCGGTTGATGCGGTCATGCAGCACCGGCCTTTCCGGCAGGACGACGATTTTCTGCGCCCGGTCAGGGTCGACGATCATCGGGCCGCTGGCGCGCTGAAAGTCCCGGATCGATTTTCCGGTTACCTGAAACACTTCCAGCGCCCGGACAATCCGCTGCCCGTCACCCGGCTGAAGCGCATCCGCCATGGCCGGATCGTGGCGGGCAAGCTCAGCGTGAAGGACCGCTGCCCCCTCATCAACCAGCCGGGCCCGCAATCCCTCGCGAATGTCTTCGGGAATGGCCGGCATGTCGGAGAGACCGCCCGTCAACGCCTTGAAATAAAGCCCCGTACCGCCGACGATGACAGGAAAACGCCCCTGCCGGCGCAGATCCTCAAGCAGCGCGGAAATATCCCGCAGCCATTCCCCCGTCGAATAGAGGCTGCTGGCGGGCACATGGCCATAGAGAAGATGCGGCACGCCTTCCATCTCGTCTTCGGAAGGCCGGGCGGTCAGCACCCGCAGCGTGTCGTAAACCTGCATGCTGTCGGCATTGATGACGACACCGTTCCGCTCCCGCGCCAGACGAAGCGCAAGCGCGGACTTGCCGCTTGCCGTCGGGCCGGTTATCAGGATCGCATCAAAATTCTCATCAAGGTTTTTCATCATGGCTTTCGTTGCCACGCTTATCGCCAATCCGTCAAATCCTGTTCTGACACCGGCCCTCGGCGAAGCGGCCGCGAAGGCCGTCAACGCATCGGGCCTTTATTGGCTGGCCGATGGCATTGCCTGCGATATTGCCCTGCCGGAAGGAACGGATGTAGACACCGCCGATCGTCTCCTCCGAATGGCAATCGTCGATCGGAAAATAGACGTCGTCATCCAGGAACAGGATCAGCGCCGCAAGAAGCTGCTGATCGCTGATATGGATTCGACCATGATCGGCCAGGAATGCATCGATGAGCTGGCCGCCGAAGTCGGGTTGAAGGATAAGGTCTCCGCCATCACCGCCCGCGCCATGAATGGCGAGATCGCCTTCGAACCTGCATTGCGCGAGCGTGTGGCGCTGCTGAAGGGCCTGCCGGTCTCTCTCATCGATGACGTCATCGAAAAGCGCATCACGCTGACCCCCGGCGGCAGGGAACTGATCGCCACCATGAAGGCGAAGGGCTACTACACCGCCCTCGTTTCCGGTGGTTTCACCGTCTTCACCGGCCGCGTTGCCGCCATGCTCGGTTTCGATGAGAACCGCGCCAACCTTCTCGGCGAAGCCGATGGCGAGCTTGACGGCACGGTGGCCGAACCCATCCTCGGCAAGCAGGCCAAGGTGGATGCGCTGAACGATATTGCCGCAAGGCTTGGCATCTCTCCGGAAGAGGCGATGGCCGTCGGTGACGGCGCCAACGATCTCGGCATGCTGCATCTGGCCGGCGCGGGTGTGGCCCTGCATGCGAAACCGGCCGTGGCCGCCGAGGCGAAGATGCGCATCGACCATGGCGATCTGACCGCGCTTCTTTACATTCAGGGTTACCGCAAGACGGATTTTGTCACCCCATGATCATCCGAGAGACGCCACGACTCATTCTGCGCGAGTGGAAGGAGAGCGACCGCGACCTGTTCCGCGAAATCAACGCCGATGAAAAGGTCATGGAATTTTTTCCCTTCCGCCGCAGCCATGCGGAAGCGGACGCCGTTCTGGAAACCATCAACGGCATGATCCGCGGCAGCGGTTATGGCTTCTACGCCATGGAGCTGCGCGAAACCGGCGACATCATGGGCTTCTGCGGCATATCCCCCGTCATGAACCTCGATCCGCCCTTCCCTGTCGGCACCATGGAGATAGGCTGGCGGCTCGCCACCCGCTTCTGGGGACACGGCTATGTTACGGAAGCCGCGCAATCGCTGCTCGTCATGGCCTTCGATGAAAAGGAGACGCCGGAAATCGTCTCCTTCGCCGTCCATAACAACCACCGTTCGACGGCGGTGATGGAGCGCATCGGCCTGAAACGTGATCCGTCCCGCGACTTCGACCATCCGCGCGTGCCGGAAGACACCCATCCGCATCTGCGTCCGCACGTCACCTATGCGCTGACGCTGGAGGAATGGCGGGGGCGATAATATCCCCGCCCGCCGGTTTTGGACTTTACTTCACCGCCGCATTGCCGCCATCGGCAAATAGCGCCGCCCCTGCGACGAAGCTCGCCATGGGGCTTGCCAGGAAAAGCGCTGCCTGCGCCATTTCCTCCGGTCGCGCAATGCGTTTCATCGCATGAAGCCCGGCAGCCCATTCCTTCTGGGCATCATCGCCGGCCATGGCGGTATCGACCCCGCCGGGCAGCAGCGCATTGGCCCGAATGCCCCTGACGGCATAATCGGCGGTAATGCCTTTCACCAGCCCCATCAGCGCCGCCTTGGACGCGCCATAAGCGGCCATGCCCGGAATGCCGGCACTGGTGCCGACAAAACTGGAGGTGAAGACGATGGAGCCGCCGCCCCGCCTCAGCATCAGCGGAATCTGGCAACGCGCACCCAGAAAGGCGGAGGTGAGATTGGCGGTCAGCACGTGATGCCACTCCTCGGGCGAAATCTCCGCAAGAGGCTTCATGGCCCCGACTGCACCGGCATTGTTGACGGCGATATCGAGACCGCCAAAGACGCTCTCAGCCGCCTCAGCCATGCGGGAATGGGTTTCTTCAACACCGGCGTCACCCACGACCGCGCGAACGCGGCCGCCCGTTTCACGAATATCTGCGGCAACCTTATCCAGCGCCGCCTCGCCCCGCGCATTGATGATGACGGCCGCGCCTTCGGCGGCAAACAGCATCGCCGTCGCCCGGCCGATGCCGGATGACGCGCCGGTGATGATGGCAACCTTGTTTTCGAGTAATTTCATATCCTTGGCCTCCGTTTGATGGAGACCAAGGATTAGGGAGCAGCCTGGACTACAACCACCCGATTCCTGCCTGACAGGGCGGAAAGCGCCTTATTCCAGCGGTAGCGCCACGACGCGCAGATTGCCCTGCGCATCGGCCACCATCATATGCGCATTCTTGCGCCCCTCGGATTTCAGGCCGTTGACGCGCACCAGCACATCACCCGGAACCTCCATGAAGTCCTGCCCGACCTCGACGATGATATCGCCGGCCTTCATGCCCTTCTGCTCGGCGGGCGAGCCCGGATCGACGCTTGCCACCAGCACGCCTTCGACACTTTCGGCAATGCCCTTTTCAGCGCGCAACTCGTTGCTGAGCACCACGAGGTTCATGCCGAGCACGCTCTGCGGCGCCTCGCGCACTTCCGGCGTCTGGTCCTGCGCCTGATCGTCGGCGCCGCCATCATCTTCGGGCGCGACCACGCCGCCATCGCCGTCTTCGCTCTGCTGATCGTCGGCCGAGGCCTTCTCGTCGGTCGTATCCTGCAATTGCCCGAGCTTGACCTTGACGGTCTCCTCCTTGCCGTCACGCAGGATCACCACATCGACCTCCTTGCCGACCGGGCTTTCCGCCACGATCCGCAGGAGATCGCGCATCTCATGAATATCCTTGCCGTCGAATTTCAGCACGACATCGCCAGCCTGGATCGGGCCGTTCTCCACCGGCCCGCCCTTGGCGACGCCGGAGATCAGCGCACCCTTGGGGCTGTCCATGCCGAGGCTCGCCGCCACATCGTCGGTGACCGGCTGTACACGAACGCCGAGCCAGCCGCGGCGGGTCTCGCCGAACTCGATGAGTTGCTGGACGATATTCTGGGCAAGCTCCGTCGGCACGGCGAAACCAATGCCGATCGAACCGCCGCTCGGGGAAATGATCGCCGTATTGATGCCGATCACCTCACCCTTCATGTTGAAGAGCGGGCCGCCGGAATTGCCCTTGTTGATGGCCGCATCCGTCTGGATGAAATTGTCATAGGGACCGGCATTGATGTTACGGCCGCGCGCGGAAATGACGCCGACTGTCAGCGAGCCGCCAAGCCCGAAGGGGTTGCCGATGGCCATCACCCAGTCGCCGATGCGCATGCTGCGCGAATCGCCGAACTTGACGGCCTTCAAAGGCGCTTTCGGCTCCACCTTCAGCACCGAAAGGTCGGTCTTGGTATCGGTTCCGACCAGCGTCGCCTTGAGCTTCGAGCCGTTCGGGAAAATCACCTCGATGGCGTCGGCGCCCTCGATGACGTGGTTGTTGGTGACGACATAACCCGCCGGATCGATGACGAAACCCGAGCCCAGCGAACTCACCTTCTCGCCGCCTTCCGGCTTCTGGCTGTCGAAATAATCCTTGAAGAACTCCTGGAAGGGTGAACCCTCCGGCAGACGCGGCGGAACAGGACCCTTGCCATCGGTCTTGACGTTCTGCGACGTCGAAATATTCACCACCGCATCGAGCAGCGGCTCGGCAAGATCGGCCACCGATGCCGGCCCGTGGCTCTGCGCCCATGCCGCAACCGGTGCCGAAAGGCTGCCCGCCACAAGCGCGATGCTTGCGACTGCGGCGATGCTGCTGCGAAAAGGCGAAAGAAGGGTCACGGCCATAAGCGTCCTCGCGTTTCAAATAGTCTTGCCCTGCATATATCGGCAAAGCATAAGGCGGAATGATGAAGTGTAAAAATACCTTTTCGTGAACAGGCGGGGGACGCCTTGCCCTTAGCCACAGCATTGGCACGAAATCGGACCAAAAAGAAAGGGCCGGTAAAACCGGCCCCTCCAAAATCATTTTATCCGCTATCAGTTCGCCGGCGCTGGCGCAGGGGCAGCCGGAGCAGCAGGCGCTGCGCCGTCGATATTGTTGAAATAACGGAAGAAGGTCGAATCCGGAGACAGGACGAGCGTCGTACCGTTGCCGTTCAGCGAGTTCGCATAGGCCGACATGGAACGATAGAACTCGAAGAAGCTCGGATCGCGCTGGAACGCCTCACCGAACACCTTGTTGCGTTCAGCGTCGCCTTCACCGCGCAGCACTTCGGACTGACGGCGGGCGTCGGATTCGAGCTCGACGACCTGACGGTCGGCGATAGCACGGCGGCGCTGCGCCTCTTCGTTACCGCGGGCGCGGATCAGTTCGGCCTCGGCCAGACGTTCCGACTTCATGCGTTCGAAGGTCTGCTGCGAGACTTCCTGCGTCAGGTCGGTACGGCGGATGCGGACATCGACGATGCTGATGCCGAGCGATTCCGCATCAGGACGCAGATCGTCGCGCACTTCCTGCATCATCGATGCACGGGCGTCCGAAAGCGCCGATTCGAAGCCACGCAGACCGTAGACCCGGCGCAGCGATGCGTCGAGACGGGTGCGCAGACGCGATTCCGCCGACATCTGGTCACCCGAGACCGTCTGCCGGAAGCGGCGTGCATCCGTGATGCGATAGACCACGAAGGCATCGACCTCGTAGAACTTGCCGCCGGAGACCTGAACACGGATATTGTCGTGATCGAAGCGCAGCGCCCGGTTCTCGACATATTGCACGCGGTCGGCATCCATGAAGGCGAAGGGCAGCTTGAAATAGAGGCCCGGCGCCGTTTTCACGTCCTGGATCTGACCGAAGCGGACGACAATGGCCTGCTGGCGCTCGTTGACCACGAAGATCGACGAATAGCCGAGGAAAAGCAGGACGGCGAGACCGACGAGAACGGCCGTAAGACGGTTACCCATATCAGTTGCCTCCCTGCTGTGCTGCGCCCGGATTGTTGCGCATGATCTCGTTCAGAGGCAGATAAGGCACCACGCCCTGTTTCTCATCGATGATGATCTTGTTGGAACCCTTCAGGACCTGTTCCATCGTTTCCAGGAACATGCGCTGACGGGTTACATCAGGCGCCGTGCGATACTGGTCGTAGATGGAGACGAAGCGCTGCGCCTCACCCTGTGCCTCGTTGACGACGCGCGACTTGTAGGCGTTCGCCTCTTCGAGGATCTGCGCGGCCTGACCGCGCGCGGCGCCGAGCTTCTGGTTGGCGTACTGGTTGGCTTCCTGAACGAAGCGGTCTTCGTCCTGTTCGGCGCGCTGCACCTCGTCGAAGGCATCGGCCACTTCGCGCGGCGGCGCCGCATCTTCGATGGCCACGGCATTGATGGAGATACCGGCGCCATAACCGTCCATGGTGGACTGGATGATGGTGCGCACATCCGCCGCAATCGCCTGACGGTTATCGCGGAAAATGTCCTGTGCCGGACGGCGGCCGACAACTTCGCGCATGGCGCTTTCGGAAACCTGCTGCAGGGTTTCGGCTGGGCTGTCGACGTTGAAGAGATAGGATTTCGGATCGGAGACCGTATAGAGCACCGAGAACTGCACGTTGACGATGTTCT
>QFOL01000609.1 GCA_003241215.1 Agrobacterium fabrum | reverse complement strand
CTGACGGGTGAAGACGCAGATTTCGTCCATCTTCATGCCGGTGGTTTCAGGCGTGAGCGCCATCCACTCGCCGGCGCCGTCATCGGCGAACTTTGCGACGTAAAGCGTGCCTTCGTCGAGCAGCTTCGACGTGTCGCCGCCCGGCACGTAAATGCCGTTGGAGACGAATTTGTAGAGGAACTCGCCACGCTCGTCGTCCCCCATGTAAACGACGACACGGCCGTCACGGGCGATCACCACGGCGGCATTTTCGTGCTTGATGCGGCCGAGTGCTGTGCGCTTGATCGGGGTGGAGGAGGCGTCCGAAGGGTCGATCTAGACCACGTAGCCGGCGCGGCGTGGTTCGTTGGGGTTCTTGGCGACGTCGAAACGCGCGTCGAATTTCTCATAGGCATAACGCGTCTCGGCGACGATGCCGTAACGCTTGTAATCGTCAGGCAGCTTGAAGGCGGCGTCAGTGGTGCCGAAATAACCGTTGAAGTTCTCTTCGCAGGTGAGGTAGGTGCCCCACGGCGTGCGGCCGGCGCCACAATTGTTGAAGGTGCCGAGACAGTCGATACCATCAGGGTCGGCGGCGGTCTTGACGAGATCGGAGCCTGCGGCCGGGCCGGAAAGCTTCATCGGCGTATTGTGGTGGATACGGCGGTTGAAGGGGCTGTCGAGAACGATTTCCCAGCCCTCATTACCTTCCGCAACTTCCATGACGGTGACGCCCTGCATGTTCTGCAGGATCTTCACGTCGTCGGCCGTCTTGGGGTTGCCCTTTTCGGCATGCGGCAGGTTGGTTTCCGGGTTCACATATTCATGGTTGACGGCGATGAGCTGGTGGCTGCCGACCATGAAGAGTTCCATGCCATCGGTGTTTTCGCCGAAGACCTTGTCGGAGTTCTCAACGCTGACGCCCTTGGCGGGGTCGAGATCGGGAACGTTGGAGAATAGCGGCTGGCCCCATTTCGCCAACGGCTTCCAGTTATAACCTTCCGGCACATGGATGGTGTTGTCGGTGGCGGCGGCAACCGGCTTGAAGGGGAAACGGCCGACGGCGGCTTCCTGCGCCTCGGCCGAGGTGCTGCTCATCAGGTTGCCGAGCGTGCCCATGGCGGCCGCGGCCGAACCGAAGGCAAGCACGCCGCCGAGGAAGCCGCG
>QFOL01000155.1 GCA_003241215.1 Agrobacterium fabrum | reverse complement strand
TTTGGCGGGTATCTCGAAAGACGGTGGTCCCCCAATGATTGAGATCGAAAACGTCCGCAAATCCTTCGGCCCGCTGGAGGTTCTGAAAGGGATCAACCTTACCGTCAACAAGGGCGAGGTCGTCACCATCATCGGCGGCTCCGGTTCCGGCAAGTCGACCCTGCTGACCTGCATCAACGGCCTCGAGCCGATCGATAGCGGGAAGATCGTCATCGACGGCACCGAGGTGCATGCGAAGTCCACCGACCTCAACAAGCTGCGCCGCAAGGTCGGCATCGTCTTCCAGCAATGGAATGCTTTCCCGCATCTGACGGTGCTCGAAAACGTCATGCTCGCGCCGCGCAAGGTGCTCGGCATCTCGAAGGAGCAGGCCGAGGAAATCGCGGTGAAGCAACTGACCCATGTGGGTCTTGCCGAAAAGCTGAAGGTCTATCCGAACCGCATGTCGGGCGGTCAGCAGCAGCGAATGGCGATTGCCCGCGCGCTTGCCATGTCGCCGGAATATATGCTGTTCGACGAAGTCACGTCTGCGCTCGACCCGATGCTGGTTGGCGAAGTGCTCGATACGCTGAAGATGCTGGCGGATGAGGGCATGACGATGATCTGCGTCACCCACGAAATGGCCTTCGCCCGCGATGTCTCGAACCGCGTCGCCTTCTTCCATCAGGGGGTGATGGCGGAAATCGGTACGCCGGACCAACTGTTCGGCGCGCCGCAGCATCCTGAAACCCAGAAGTTCCTGGCGAGCGTGCGGTAATGCCAGCCAATGATGTCATCGTCATCGGGGCCGGCGTCGTCGGCCTCTCGGCGGCAATCGCGGCGCAGGGCCGTGGCCTCTCGGTCACGGTCATCGACCGCGAGGGACCGGCGGCGGGCGCTTCGGCGGGCAATGCCGGCGCTTTCGCCTTCACCGATATCCTGCCGCTCGCATCGCCGGGCATTCTCTGGAAAGCGCCGAAGTGGCTTCTCGATCCGCTTGGCCCGCTCAGCGTGCCGCCGGCCTATGCGCTGAAGATCGCGCCATGGATGTTCCGCTTCTGGCGCGCCTGCGCCTCCTCGAAGGTGGAACATTCCACCGCCGCCCAGACGGCGCTGATGGATCTCGCCCGGGCCGAGCTGGAGCCGTTCCTGAAAAAGACCGACACGACAGCCATGCTGCGCAAGGAGGGCAACCTTCAGGTCTATGAAAGCGAGGCGGAATTCGAAACCTCGCTTGCGGGCTGGAAGGCGCGAGAACGCCACGGCATCGAGTTCCGGCATCTGAATGCCGAGCAGATGGCCGAAATACAGCCCGGCATTGCGCCGCGTTTCACCTGCGGCACGTTTACGCCCGGCTGGTATTCCATTGCCGATCCCAAATTTTATACGCTGGCGCTGGCCGAGCATTTCCGCACCATTGGCGGACGCATCGAATGCCTCGACATCGCTTCGCTGAGACCGCTGGAAGACGGCGTCGAGGTGGTGAGTCAGGATGGCCGCACACGCAAGGCGAGCAAGGTGGTTCTGGCGGCGGGCGCCTTTTCGCACCGCATCGCCCGTTCGCTCGGGGAAAAAATTCCGCTGGAAACGGAACGGGGGTATAATACCACCCTGCCTTCGGGCGCTTTCGACCTGCGCACGCAAGTGACCTTCGGCGGCCATGGTTTCGTTGTCACGCGGCTTTCCTCCGGCATTCGCGTTGGCGGCGCTGTGGAGCTCGGCGGGCTGGAGCTTCCGCCCAATTTCGCCCGCTCCGAAGCGCTGCTGGCCAAGGCGAAGGCCTTCCTGCCGGGCCTGAAAACCGAAGGCGGCAAGCAGTGGATGGGCTTTCGCCCCTCGCTGCCGGACAGCCTGCCGGCCATCGGGCAGGCGCGGCACACGGCGCGGGTGGTCTATGCTTTCGGCCACGGGCATCTGGGGCTGACGCAATCGGCGGGCACGGCCCGCATCGTCGCCGATCTTCTGACGGGGCAAAAACCCGCCATCGATACAAGGGCATTTTCGCCGCAACGTTTCTAGAGAGTTTTGGCTTTTCTCCGAAACGCAAAAATTCTCTAGCTTTTTTTCACGCATTTTCCGGGCGTAAAACCGCTACGGAGTTTTACTGGAAATGCTTTGGGGAGATTTTCGATGTCTTCTGCCGTTTCGACAACAGCCGTTCCTGAAGCCCGCAGCATTTTGCCGGGGGCGGCTGAAGGTCCCGTGATTGCGACGACCGAAGCGCTGAGTTTTTGGGGCGGCGTCGATCCCGCCACCGGTGGGGTGATCGACGTGCACCACCCATTGCATGGTGTCTGTCTCACCGGCGGCGTGCTGTTCATGCCCACCAGCCGTGGCTCCTGCACCGGTTCGGGCGTCTTGCTCGATCTTATCCTGACGGGCCGTGCGCCCTCGGCGCTGGTCTTCTGCGAGGCCGAGGACGTGCTGACACTGGGCGCGCTGATCGCCGCCGAAATGTTCGGCAAGCCTTTGCCGGTGCTGCGCCTTGACGCGGAAAATTTCGCCCGGTTCTCCAAAGCTGTTCATGTCCGTATCGATGAGACGGCCATCGAAGCCGATGGCGTTTCCCTTGCCATCACGCCGCCGGCGACGGCGCATCTCGATCTCAGGGATGACGACCGGGCCATGCTCGAAGGACGCGATGGCACCGCCGTGCAGCAGGCCATGCGCATCACCGTCGCCATGGCCGCCCAGCAGGGGGCATCGGCGCTTGTCGATGTCACGCAGGGCCATATTGACGGCTGCATCTATGCCAGCCCCGCAAATCTCACCTTCGCGGAAAAAATGGCGGAGATGGGTGCGAAGGTACGGGTGCCGACGACCATGAACGCCATTTCGGTGGACAAGGCGCATTGGCGTTCGCAGGGCATGCCGGAGGATTTCGGCGACCCGGCCGCAAGGCTGGCGGATGCCTATGTGCGCATGGGCTGTCGCCCGACTTTCACCTGTTCGCCTTACCTGCTCGACAGCGCGCCGCAGGCCGGCGACATGATCGCCTGGGCCGAATCGAACGCGGTGATCTTCGCCAATACGGTTCTTGGCGCGCGCACGGCGAAACATCCGGATTTTCTCGATCTCTGCATCGCGCTGACGGGCAGGGCGCCGCTTGCCGGCGTCTATCTGGAGGAAAATCGCCGTCCTCAGCGCATCGTCAATGTGGCGTTGCCAGCCGGTATCGATGATGCCTTCTGGCCGCTCATCGGTTATCTGGCGGGCAAGGCCGCGCCGGATTGCATTCCGCTGCTGCGCGGCCTTGGCCCTGCGAAGCCGTCACGGGATGATCTAAAGGCGCTTTGCGCCGCTTTCGGCACCACCTCCGCTGCGCCCATGCTTCATATAGAGGGCGTAACGCCGGAAGCCGGTCTTCCGCCTCTCGAAACGGCCGATATCGTCACTGTTTCACCCTCCGATATGGCCGCCGGCTGGTCGCTTCTCAATGAGGGACCGGAAGAGGTGCAACTTGTCGCCATCGGCAGCCCGCACGCCTCGCTGGAGGAGTGCCACGCCCTTGCGGCTGAATTTGCCGGCCGGCGGCGTCACGCGGATGTCGCCGTCATCGTCACAGCCGGCCAGCAGGTCATCGATGCAGCCGGGCAGGACGGCACTTTGCAAAGCCTGCGCGACAGCGGCGTGCAGGTGCTGCCTGATCTTTGCTGGTGCTCCATTTCCGAGCCGGTTTTCCCGACGAAGACCCGTGCCCTGATGACGAATTCAGGCAAATACGCCCATTACGGACCCGGCCTTAGCGGTCGCGCCGTGCGCTTCGGCAGCCTTGCCGATTGCGTTGAAAGCGCGCTGACCGGGCGTGCCCCATCCCTTCTTCCTTCATGGCTTTCCTAAGGAGTTTTGAATGCGCAGTATCAAGACCGTTCATGTCATTTCCGCCCATGCGGAAGGCGAAGTAGGGGATGTGATCGTCGGCGGTGTCAGGCCGCCGCCGGGCGAAACGATCTGGGAGCAGAGCCGCTTCATCGCCCGCGATGAGACGTTGCGCAATTTCGTGCTCAACGAGCCGCGCGGCGGCGTGTTCCGCCATGTCAATCTTCTGGTGCCGCCGAAACATCCGGATGCGGATGCCGCCTTCATCATCATGGAGCCGGAAGACACGCCGCCCATGTCCGGCTCCAATTCCATCTGCGTTTCCACCGTGCTTCTGGATGGCGGCATCGTGCCGATGCAGGAGCCGGAAACCCATATGCTGCTGGAAGCGCCCGGCGGACTGGTGAGGGTGCGCGCCGAATGCCGCAACGGCAAGGCCGAGCGCATTTTCGTGCAGAACCTACCGAGCTTCGCCGCAAAACTCGATGTCGAACTCGATGTCGAAGGCCTCGGTACGCTGAAGGTGGACACGGCCTATGGCGGCGACAGCTTCGTCATCGTCGATGCCGAGGCGATGGGCTTCAGCCTGAAGCCGGAAGAGGCGCATGAGATTGCCCGCCTCGGCGTGCGCATCACCAATGCCGCCAACAAGGCTTTGGGCTTCGACCATCCCGAAAACCCGGACTGGCGGCATTTTTCCTTCTGCCTGTTTGCCGGCAAAGTGGAGCGCACGGCCGAAGGCCTGCGGGCAGGGGCGGCCGTTGCCATCCAGCCGGGCAAGGTGGACCGTTCGCCGACAGGCACGGCGCTTTCGGCCCGTATGGCGGTGCTGCATGCGCGCGGCGAAATGAAGGAGGGGGAAATGCTGACGGCGGTGTCGCTGATCGGCTCAACTTTCACCGGCCGTATTCTCGGAACCACCAAGGTCGGTGATCGTCCGGCCATCCTGCCGGAAATCTCCGGCCGCGGCTGGATCACCGGGATCCATCAGCACATGCTCGATCCGTCCGATCCGTGGCCGGAAGGGTATCGTCTGACGGATACGTGGGGTGCGCGGTAGGGGAACTCCCTCCTTGCGCGTGAGGCGTGGGTCCTCGGGTCAAGCCCGAGGATGACGTCGAGAATGGGTGAGGATGGTGCCACTTGTTTCTTCTCCCCGCCGGGGAGAAGGTGGCCCGAAGGGTCGGATGAGGGGGTAACGCTAACGATATGCGGAGAGCTAGCCCCCTCATCCCGCTGCCGCGGACTTCTCCCCGGCGGGGAGAAGAAGCAAGCAGCATCCGCTCGTCCCAATAGGGCTAGACGCTCACCCGCCCAGCCGCTTCGTCGTCTCCCGAACGATCAGCTCGAAGCCGACATCCACCCTTGCACCCTCGGGAACAATGGCATCCTTTTCCGCCTCCAGTATCGAAAGCAGCAACTCGCCCGCCCTGCGGCCGATCATCTGGGCGTCGACGCGGATCGTTGAAATTGCAGGGTAACATTGCCGGCCGATATCGAAGTCGCCGAAGCCGAGAATCGAGACCTGGTCGGGCACATGAATGCCACGGCGATGACATTCCATCAGCGCGCCGACGGCGGAAATATCGGAGACTGCGAAAATGCCTTCGACATTCGGCGCCTTTTCAAGCAGCGAGCCCAGTGTTTTTGCCCCGTGGTCATAGGAGACCGGGGCGCTGCCTTCGCGGATGATGAGATCGTCGGCAATGCCGGCTTCGCGAAGTGCGGCACCAAAGCCGAGCAGGCGGCTTTCGCCGCGCCAGTCCTTCACATCGCCATCAGCCCTTGAACCGAGCGCGCCAATTCGCTTGAAACCAAGCGATATCAGATGCTTGGCGGCGGTTCTTCCCACTTCATAATTGGAAAAACCGACCGCATGATCGATCGGGTGTTCCGGCACATCCCAGATTTCCACGATCGGAATACCGGCGCGCATCAGCACCTCGCTCGCCATCTTGGTATGCACCGTGCCGGCGACGACGATGGCGTCGGGGCGGCGCTCCATCATGGTGCGGATGACGCGCTCCTCCTCCTGCAGATCGTACATGGTGTAGCCGATCAGCAATTGATAGTCGGCGGCGCGCAGCGCATTGGCGAGTCCCTGCGCACTATCGGCGAAATTGGAGTTGGTGAGCGTCGGCAGGATGGCGGTGATGAAATTGGTGCGGCGGGAGGATAGCGAGCCGGCGATCCGGTCTGGCACATAACCCAGCTTCTCGATGGCTTTCATCACTTTCTGGCGTGTCTCTTCCGACACCAGCGCGGGATCGGCCAGCACCCGCGAAACGGTCATCTTGGAGACGCCCGCGAGTTTCGAGACATCGCTCATGGTTGCTTTTTTTGACGTGACTAACGCTGCGGCCAAGGGCGTGCGCTCCACCAAAGCATGTCTCCCTAAATTCGAACCGGTTCAGGACAAGACATACACGAAGATATCAAGGGAAAGCACGCCGTATGATTGCAGATCGATGCGGCGTGCACCGGATTTATGCGACGCGGCTATAGACCAGATGGTAAAAACGCCCGTCGCACATACTCATCATCTCATCCGTCAGCACCCGGCCTTCCAGCCGGACGGGGGAAACCAGCGCTTCCTCCACTGCCTCCATCGACGGATAGTCGATTTCCTGCACCATGATGATCGAGGCGGCGTCCGGGTCCGTGCGCTCGGTGCGCATCACCCGCACGGCCTGCGCATTCGGCATGCGTTTCCAGACCGGCAGCAATTTCTCCTCGACGATGCGGAAAAACTCCTCCTCCCGGCCGGGGTGAATCCTGCCTTCGAAAATTGCCGAGCGTGTGTACATGTTTCCTCCCGAATGATTGCCAACCGAAACAGTTCTGTAGATCGGACTTGCAATGATACCGATAACATGCATTATTGATCCTGCCAAGAACGTGAAACGGTGTCGAACAGAGGAAAATCGATAACCAGCCAAAAACATTGAATTTAATGGGAAATTCATCCGGTTTTGTGCTTTCGCGGTTTCTTGGGAGGAGTTTTTAGTCAATCGCGTTAGAATGTTATCGAGAACATTTTCCGGTTTGCGCAAGGCCGCTGTTCCATTTGGGCAGCCACTATAAGGTTGGAGGAGAAACCATGAGCATTTCAAGATTTCTGAAGAACATGACCGTTGCCGTCGGTGTTGCAGCAGCAACGCTTGCCGCCAGCACATCCGCCCATGCCGTCTCGCTCAGCGAGATCACGGCGCGCGGCAAGGTCAAGATCGGTGTTCTGACCGGTGCGCCGCCGATGGGCATGGTGGATGAGAAGGGCAATCCTTCCGGTTATGACGTTGATGTCGCCAATCTCATCGGCTCTTACCTGTCGCTGCCGGTGGAACTGGTGCCGCTGACACCGCCTGCGCGTATTCCCGCACTTCAGACCGGCAAGGTCGATTTCCTCGTTGCGACGCTTGCGCCGACCGGTGAACGCGCCAAGACCGTGATGTTCACGCAGCCCTACAGCGCCTTCAACATGGACATCATCTCCGGCAAGGACCAGAAGTTCGAAAATCTCGACAGCCTCAAGGGCAAGCGCGTTTCGGTCAATCGCGGCTCCTCGCAGGAAACCGCGCTGCGCAAGGCCAATGTCGAAGGTCTCGAAATCGTCGTTTACGAAGACGATTCCACCAGCGCCCAGGCATTGCTTGCCGGTCAGGTCGATGCCGTGGCATTGCCGTCCACGGTTGGCGAAGCGATCATCAAGCAGCGTCCGGAAGCCGGCCTGCAGGTTGGTTTCACCTTCTTCCAGCAGGGCAACTCCATGGCGACCAAGCTTGAGGATTTCGAGCTGCGGCAATGGCTGAACACCTCCATCTACCTCATGAAGATGTCCGGCGATCTCGACCGCATCTCGGTCAAGTGGACCGGCCGTCCGCTGCCGCAATTGCCAAGCTTCTGATTGAGCCTTTCAACGCGCCCGCCGGGAAGATTTTCGGCGGGCCCGGGAAATGTCAACGGAGTGACGCATGTCCTATACATTCCAATTCGGCGCGCTCGCCCAGTATCAGAACGAGATTCTGAACGGCATATGGCTGACGATCAAGCTGTCTGTCCTGTCCATCGTGCTCGGCTGCGCTTTCGGCATTCTTTTGGCCTCGCTGCGGTCCATCAATGGCGGCATCGTCCGCATCATCGTGGACGGTTATGTGGAAGTCATCCGCAACACGCCGTTTCTCGTGCAGCTTTTCATCGTCTATTTCGGCCTGCCGGGCCTCGGCTTCAGGGTAGGGGCGGATACGGCGGCGCTGATCGGCATGACGATCAACCTTGCGGCCTATTCGACGGAAATCATCCGTGCCGGCATCGAGGCGGTGCACAAGTCGCAGATCGAGGCGGGTGAGGCGCTCGGCTTTACCAAGTACCAGATTTATCGCCACGTCATCATCGTGCCGGCCATCGCCAAGGTCTATCCCTCGCTGTGCAGCCAGTTCGTGCTGATGATGCTGGCATCGAGCATATGTTCGGCCATTTCCACCCATGAGCTTGCGGCTGCCGCAGCCTTCGTGGAATCGCAGACCTATCGCTCCTTCGAGGTCTATATCGTCGTCACGCTCATCTATCTTGCGCTGGCGCTCAGCCTGCGGCTCATCCTTGCCCTTGTCGGCATGTGGCTGTTTGGCCGCCGTGTTGCCCGCAAGACGATGACCGCCATGCCGGAGGTGCAGTCATGACTCTTCGAACTTTCGGCTGGAACGAATTCGGCTTCCTGCTGACCGCCCTGCAATGGACCGTGCTTCTGACGATCATTGCGCTTATCGGCGGCGGCATTGTCGGCTTCTTCGTGGCGCTCGCCCGCACCTCGAATTTCAAGGCGCTGCGCATTGCCGCCGGCACCTATATCCAGGTGATCCAGGGCATTCCGGTGCTGATGATCCTGTTCCTGTCCTATTACGGCCTCAGCCTTGCCGGGCTGGAACTGCCGCCGCTCTTTGCCGCCGGCGCCTCGATGACGATCTATACATCGGGTTATCTCGCGGAAATCTGGCGCGGCTGCATCCAGGCGGTGCCGAAGCAGCAATGGGAAGCGTCGGAATCGCT
>QFOL01000608.1 GCA_003241215.1 Agrobacterium fabrum | reverse complement strand
TTGCATGGCCTCGCCCGCGCTTGCGCAGGTCGCCGTCTTTCCCGCCCCTTCCGGCAAGGCGGATGCCGAAACGCTGGTGGTCTATTCCTCGCTGGATGAACCGCTGGCGACGCCGATGATCGAGGGTTTCCAGAAGGCCAATCCCGATATCGCCGTCCATTACGAGGATATGCTGACGGGGGAAATCTACGACCGCATCGTCAAGGAAACCGACGCAGGCAAAAAGACCGCCGATTTCGCGTTTTCTTCCGCCATGGATTTGCAGGTGAAACTGAGCAATGACGGTTATGCCCAGCGCTCGGATCTTGCCATGAGCGCCCGCTGGCCCGCCTGGGCGAACTGGCGCAATACCGCTTATGCGCTGACCTTCGAGCCGGCGGTCTTCGTTTATCACAAGCCGAGCTTCACCACCGAAAAACCGCCCGCCACCCGTGCGGAATTCGTCGACTATCTCGAACGCCACGCAAGGGACATCCACGGCCGCATCGCCACTTACGACATCGAACGCTCCGGTGTCGGTTTCCTGTTCATGTCGCGGGATCAGGAGCAGTTCGGTGATATATGGAGCGTCATCAAGGCCATGGGCGCGGCGGGCGTGAAGGTCTATTCCACCTCCTCGGCCATTCTGGAGCGGGTTTCCGACGGTCGTTTCGTGCTCGGATACAATATTCTCGGCTCCTATGCGGCGGACTGGGCCTCGCGCCACCCCGATGTCGGCATCGTGCTGCCGAAAGACTATACCGTCGTCATGTCGCGCATCGGTCTGGTGCCGGAAGCCGCCGCCAACCCGGCGCTCGGCCGCCGCTATCTCGAATTCTTCATGTCGAAGGAAGGCCAGACGATCATGGCCCGGCAGTTGCAAATCCCGGCCGTCAGCCCGGAAGTGGCGGGCGAAAACACCGCCAACACCATGCAGGCCATCCACGGCGCGCAGTTGCGCCCCGTCCCCGTCAGCCCCGGACTGATGGTCTATCTGGACCAGGTCAAGCGCAGCCGGCTGATCGAGCGCTGGAACGAGGCGCTGCGCTCGCAGTAGGTTTGAGCGCCCACCATCCCTCATTCCTGTGCTCGTCACAGGAATCTAGCCAGCCCAAGTCCTTGGGCTAAAAGGACTCTTCTCGCCGCGCAGACGCGCGTCGGCTGGATTCCTGTGACAAGCACAGG
>QFOL01000154.1 GCA_003241215.1 Agrobacterium fabrum | reverse complement strand
AATCACTTCTAACCTTCATACTCCCTACATAGAGTGTCCCTGCCCCGTACTTCAAGACACGAAGCCGCATATCCTTAACGGCTCAACAGCGTTTGCAGGCCGTGAGCGCCCGCGTTGACAGGGGTTTCGAACCGGGCGATGCCGGACGGGCTTCTTTCCCTCACCACCACCATTTTTTTACTATGGCGGGCGACGAGGATAAAAATCGCCCGCCATGCACAGATATAACTTCTCACCGGCAAGAACTCGTTAGGTATTTGCTGCTGATACTAGCCAGCGAATTTCCGGTTCCCATCGGGGAATGGAGCCCATACGGGCGAAATGGCAGCTCAACAATTCCAGCGGGCATAACGCACCTCGTGCGAAAGAGCCCGCTTTTACCGCATGATGGCGCAGATAGGATTTTGCAATGCTGGATGCAAAGACGAGCACGCTACTGTGGGCGGCGGAGACGCTTACCCTTGCGGTGCTTTTGGGAACGTTGTGGCTGCACCGCCCTTCCCGCAGGCATAATCTCTATTTCGCCGCCGGTTTCCTCGTCACCGGCATCGGCACTGTCATGGTGGCGTTTCGCGGGGATATTTCCAGCTTCCTGTCCATTCAGGTCGGCAATACGCTGGCGCTCGCCGCCTTCGGTTTCTGGCTCGCGGGCCTCCTGTGCTTCGAGCAGCGTAAAGTCGGCGGCTGGATTGCCATTCCGGCCCTGCTATGGATCGCCGGAATGTTCGTGCCACCCGTGCGCGAAGACATGGTCGCCCGCATCCTGCTTTATCACGCCAGTGCGGCCACGGGCTATTTCATGCTTGCCGGCGTGCTTCTTGCCAGCAAGGCGCGCGCATCGCGCAGCCGCAAGGTACTTGCCGTGATCCTGATCCTGCAGGCTTTTGCGGGAGCGCTCGTCGCATCCATCGTCATCCCGGCCAATGCCGCTGTCCCCAACGCCATTCCAATGACATCGGCCCTCTCCATTTCCGGCATGCTGGGCTTCACCGCCATCATCATGATCAGCGCCAAGATCATCATGGAGGACACGGAAGGCCGTCTCCAACGCCTGGCAATGACCGATCATCTGACTGGCGTTCTCAACCGGCGCGGGCTGATGGAGGAGTTCGAGTACATCAAGAAGCACTCGCAGGGCTCCGATCGCTATGTGGCGCTGGTTCTCTTCGACATTGACCATTTCAAGAAGATCAACGACAGATACGGCCATCAGTCCGGTGACGCCGTGCTCGTACATTTCTGCAATATCGCACAGCGCGTCATCGGCGAGCGCGGCCTTTTCGTCAGGATGGGCGGCGAGGAATTCGCGCTGGTGGCCGAAGTCGAAAGTCCTTCCAGCACGGTGGCGCTTGCGGAATCCATCCGCAGCAATCTGCGCCTTTCGAAAATCACCGCACGCGGCGAAGCGATCGAGGTGACGACCAGCGTCGGCATCTCCGAAGCCATGATCAAGGATGCTGACCTCAGCAAGATGATGACGGAAGCCGACCGGGCGCTTTATGCCGCCAAGAAGGCCGGGCGCAACCGGACCGTCATTCACGTCAATTCGGCCAATGTCGTCGTGCCCGCCCCGGACCGCGACGAAAACCCGATGGACAACAATGCCGACCGGCAGGTCGCGGCGCTGAACCGGATATCCGCCATTGCCAGCCGATAAGGATGTAGCCATACGGTGACATGCGGAAGGCCTTCACAAGCCATTTTCCCGCCCTTCCCAAAGCATCACATGCGGAATAAACCATGGGCATGACAGCGACATTTCCCTTTCTCAAGATCGATCCCGCCAGCCGCCGCGTTTCACTCGACGCCCGCGACCCGGCCTTCTACAACGATCCGAACCCGGTCTATGCGGCCCTGCACGCTGAATGTCCCACCTTCTACTGGGAAGAGCAGCGGCAATGGTTCTTTACCGGTTATGACCATGTCAGCGCCCTGCTGCGCGACCGCCGGTTCGGGCGGCAGATACTGCATGTGGCCAGCCGGGAGGAAATCGGCCTGCCGCAACCGCTCGAGCATGTGAAGCATTTCGACGCCGCCGAGCAGCATTCGCTTCTCGAACTCGAGCCTCCGGAACACACACGGCTGCGCACGCTCATCAACCGCGCCTTCGTTTCGCGGCACGTCGACAAGATGAAGCCGGAAATCGAGGAACTCGCCAACCGTCTGATCGATGCCTTCGAAGCGAATGGCGAAACCGAACTGCTCTCCTCCTATGCCGATATCATCCCGGTGACGATGATCGCCCGGATGATCGGCATTCCCGAGGAAATGGGGCCGCAGCTCCTGAAATGGTCGCATGCCTATGTCGGCATGTACATGTTCAAGCGCACGCCGGAAGACGAGCTGCTGGCCGACAGGGCCGCGCATGAATTTTCAGATTATGTGCGCAGCGTGATCGCCGAGCGGCGGGCGGAGCCTAAGGACGACCTGCTGAGCCACATGATCCATACGGAACACAAGGGCCAGTATCTGACCGACGACGAGCTCGTCTCCACCACCATCGTGCTGCTGAATGCCGGGCACGAGGCGACCGTGCACCAGATCGGCAATTCCGTGCGCATCATTCTGGAAAGCGGCGTTTCCCCCGAGACCCTGTTCAACGACGATGCCGCCACGGAACGGACGGTGGAGGAAACCCTGCGCATCTGCGCGCCGGTGCATATTTTCCAGCGCTGGGTTCTGGAACCCGTCGAAATCGACGGCGTCACGTTCAAGCGCGGCGACAAGGTCAGCCTCATTCTGGCCGCCGCCAATCTCGATCCGGCAAAGTTTTCCGATCCGCTGACCTTCCAGCCGGACCGCAACGAAGGCGCCAACGTCTCCTTCGGCGCGGGTATTCATTTCTGCATCGGTGCGCCGCTTGCAAGACTGGAACTCAATCTTGCCTTGCCGCTGCTTTTCAAACGCCTGCCGGGTCTGAAGATCGCCGGAGCGCCCAGGGTCAAGGATGTCTATCATTTCCATGGTCTGGAACGGCTCGATCTGGCGTGGTGAAGTAGTTTTTTTATCATCCCCGATGCGCTATGGTATTTTCGTCCAACAGTGATGAGGCAAATGCCTTGGCGACCAAGTCGAAGAAAAAAACGGATATGACGCTGCCTCCTCCGGTAGTTTTCACCGAACTGGAGGCGCATCTTGAGAGGCTATCGCGTCAATTGGATGCGGTGGGTCTTTCGGACAGTAAGTCGGACTCCGCTCCACACGAAAAACGCCGACGCGTTCCGGGCCGTTTTAAGGGCGCGCTCGTGGTCGGACCTGAGTTCTTCGAACCGCTGACGGAAGACGAACTTAAAGAGTTCGCGACCGAATGAAATATCTACTGGATACTCATGCACTGCTTTGGTGGCTGAATGACCATGACCGGCTTTCGCCGGATGCGCGCGAAATCATCAGCGACCCCAATAACGACCTCTATGTGAGCGCGGCTTCAGCATGGGAAATTGCCACGAAATTTGCACGAGGTCGTCTGCCCGGTGCGTCACTCATACTTCCCGATTTTGCGGGTGTGATTGAACAGGAAGGCTTTCTCGAACTTGCCATCAACAGCGCTCATATGGTTCGAAGCGCCATGCTGCCGGGCGAACACCGCGATCCGTTCGATCGAATTCTTGCAGCTCAATCTATTCTGGAAAACATGGCATTGATATCTATCGATGAGAAAATTCCGTCGCTTGGCGTCATGACACGCTGGTAGCACGCCCTCACAGCCGGATGACATAATCCTTCCGCGTCGTTTCCACGACCTCCCAGGTGCCCGTAAAGCCCGGACGCAGGATAACGCGGTCGCCCGGTCTCAGATCGCGCGGCGCACCGCCGTCTTCGGTCAAAATGGAATGGCCTTCGAGAATGTTGAAATACTCCCATTCATCATAGACCACCCGCCATTTACCAGGCGTGGACTGCCAGATGCCGGCATAGATGCCCCCGGGAGCCTCCTCGAGATTCCATGTGGTGAATCTGGGATCGCCGGAGATCAGCCGTTCCGGCGCGGGCGCGCCGTATTCCAGTTCGGCGACATCATCAAAGGACAGAAAATTCGTCATGACGTCCCCTGTCCGTCAAATGTGGTTGGCCATACAGCTTTGCGCAATTGTGGGCGTCCCGTCAAATATTCTTGAATGTCCAGGCGGAGCGTTGCGGCGGCGGAGACGCGGCGCTACTCCATCTTCGTCCAGCCGAAAACCAGCCAGGTATATTTCGATTTCCCGTCGGGTTCGGCGGTATATGTCATCTGCATATCGCCGTCCTTCGCATAAATATCGAGCCGCGGCGCCGTATCGAGCTTCAGCCAAAGCGAGCTTTTGTCAAAAGACCATGTTCCGCACCAGACGCATGAATCTGACGGATCACCCGCCTGATGGAAATTGTAACGTCCATCAGCCGTGATCTCCAGATAATCGAAGGCGGTGTAGAATGTCGTCACGGTTTCCTGGAACAATGTCGCGCCCGCCTCCTGCTCGGGCGTCGGCTCAGTCTTCATATCCCGCGGCGGGCGGGTGGTTGCACCGCTGAGCTTCCATTTGCCGACAAAATCCTGCTGCGTCGGGAAATATTCTTCCTGCGCCTTCGCCGGCGAAGCCGGTATTACGCCCGGAATATCGGCCGTGACCACAATTCCAATCGCCAGGAAGAAGGTAACAATTCGAAGCAGTCCGGTGTAGCTTTTCATCTGGCGCATCTTTCACGATGAGATTGCAAGGGTTCTGTTCTAGGCGGATTCGGCTCCGGAATCGATAGATGCACGGCCGGGCATATGGCGCGAACTCGACAGATCGACCGCCCCGCGACGGCGAACGGTGACAGCGTTCCGGATCGATTGAAGAAGGCCAGCGCCATAAAGCACGGACCCGCTTCCCCAGATTACCAATACGTGCAGGCAGCACCGATCCTGAAAAAACGCATGAATTGTTTCAGATATACGCCGCCGAAAGCATCCTGTTTCCAAGGTTTTCGGCGGCGGCTCAATGGCTGTGAAATTTCAATCCAAGCGACGCGGGATCAAGGCCGGATGATGGACCGCATCAGACCCTGGCAAGCGATTGTTCGAGATCGGCGATGATGTCCTTGACGTCCTCGATGCCGATCGACAGGCGCACCACATCCGGCCCGGCGCCCGCCGCCGTCTGCTGTTCCGGCGTCAGCTGCGCATGGGTGGTGGAAGCCGGGTGGATGACCAGCGAGCGGGTATCGCCGATATTGGCGAGATGGGAGAAAAGCTGCAGCCCCTCCACCAGCGCCTTGCCCGCCGCATAACCGCCCTTGACGCCGAAGGTGAAGACGGACCCCGCCCCCTTGGGCGAATAATGCTGCTGGATGGCGTAGTTGTCGCTGTCCTCCAGCCCGGCATAATGCACCCAGCCGACCTTCGGATGCGCCTTCAGCCATTTTGCGACGGCAAGCGCATTGTCGGAATGGCGCTGAACGCGCAGCGGCAGGGTTTCTATGCCGGTGAGAATGAGGAAGGCATTGAAGGGCGAGATCGCCGGTCCAAGATCGCGCAGGCCAAGCACGCGGCAGGCGATGGCGAAGGCGAAATTGCCGAAGGTCTGGTGCAGCACGACGCCGGAATATTCCGGCCGGGGCTGCGACAGCGCCGGATAGCGGTCCGTGGCCGACCAGTCGAAAGTGCCGCCGTCAACGATGATACCGCCCATGGAATTGCCATGGCCGCCGAGGAATTTCGTCAACGAATGCAGCACGATGTCCGCACCATGTTCCAGCGGCCGCAAGAGATAGGGGCTTGCCATGGTATTGTCGACGATCAGCGGCAGGCCGTGCCGGTGGGCGACTTCGGCGATCGCGGCGATATCCACGAATGTGCCGCCCGGATTGGCGAGGCTTTCGATGAAGATGGCGCGGGTGCGCTCGTCGATCTGCCGTTCGAAACTGGCCGGATCGGTCGCATCGGCCCAGCGCACCTGCCAGTCGAAACCCTTGAAGGCGTGGCCGAACTGGTTGATGGAGCCACCGTAAAGCTGCCGGGCCGCGACGAAATTGTCACCGTGCTGCAGCAGCGTGTGGAAGACCAGCAGCTGCGCGGCGTGGCCGGATGCGACAGCAAGTGCGGCCGTGCCGCCTTCCAGCGCCGCCACGCGCTCTTCCAGAACCGCCTGGGTGGGGTTCATGATGCGGGTGTAGATATTGCCGAACTCTTTCAATCCGAACAGGGCGGCAGCGTGATCGGCGTCGCGGAAAGCATAGGCCGTGGTCTGATAAATGGGCGTGGCGCGCGCGCCGGTGGTCGGATCAGGCTGCGCGCCCGCATGGACTGCCAGCGTTGAAAAACCGGGATTGCTGCTCGGCATGATGTTTCCTCCAATGGAATTTTGGAGGGATCATAATGCCTTGGCGTCAAATGATAAGTCCGATCTGTACCAACTATCGCACAATATTGAGACGCGGATACTCAATTGCAGGGCAACGATCCATCACCACGTTCATGCCATAGGCTTCCGCCCTGGCGGCGGCGTTGTCATCACGCACGGAAAGCTGGCCCCAGATCACTTTCGGGCGCTGCGGCAACAAAATCGCCTCTTCGACGATTGCCGGCAGATATTCCGGTGCGCGGAAAACATCGACCATGTCGACCGGTTCGGGAATATCGGCAAGCCGGGCAAAGACCTTCTGCCCCAATATCTCCTTGCCCGCCTGGCCGGGATTGACCGGGAATACGCGGTAGCCCTTGGAAAGGAGAAAGCGCATCACGCCATGGCTCGGCCGGTCCGGATTGGGCGAGGCTCCAAGCAAAGCGATGGTGCGGACATCCGTCAGGATTTTTCTGAGGTAATCCGGTTCGTAAGTATCATGCTGCATGTCAACTTATCCCTCTGTCGCATCCGGCGATTTCAACGCCCCTGGCGCAGGCGTGCGCGCTGAGCGGGCCACAAGCAACGCGTTTCCCGCATGAGCATTGCTGGTAACGCTTACTGCGGCTGTCATCCTCATCTAGGGCGTGGCGGCACATTCTTGAAGCCCTGTCCGCTTTTAAACAATGGAGGTGATGACCTCATCGTCGAGACGGTCCAGTTTCGCCTCCGCAAAACGATTTCATAAAAATGCCGTGACCAAATTTGCATGGAGTTTTTTCATCCAGTTTTCAAAACCGACATATATTGGCAGGAATATCGACTCAAACACCATTAACGTGCATCTCATGCGCCATTCGTCTCCTGTTTGTTTTCATTCCGTTCACAGATGAATTAGGCCTATCTAATTTTCAGAAAGTTATTCAGTAAATCAATCCATATTCAAATCTGCAACGTTACAGTTGGCTATTTACTGATATTGTGAAATTCTTTTTCATTTTTGATAAAAATACCAGCATTCGATTGATATAGCATCCCAGGCGGGAGCCAGCATCATTCCAGCCGGAATAAGCGGTCAAAAACGGCCATGCTTTCAGGAAATAGCGCTCTGCCGCGAAAGGACAAGCTGTGCATCCGGCGCCGATACACCCGTTACGCAGGATGAAATCATGAGCAGGACAACGCGTCATTTGATGCAGGAGTTACCCGCCCTGCCCCATAAGACGCACGAACCAGAAATTTGACGCATGTCATAATCCATGCAAACGGCCGCAGCCTGCCGGACACGATCCGGCAGATCAACGCGCCCGCTTTCGGAGGGCAAGCGCCCCATTTCGCTGCCATCGAAAATGGATTCCGGTTTTCGGACCGATGCTGTAGGCTGACCACAATAGCCCGCGAGCGAGTCTCTACTGTGACAATTGACATTCTTTTTCTGGTGCTCCTGGGCGCGATACTGCATGCCGGCTGGAATGCGCTGGTCAAATCCGGATCCGACAAATCGCTGGACGCCTCGCTGATAGCGGCGGGGGCAGCGGCCTGTTCCTTGCCATTTCTGCCGTTCCTGCCGTTTCCGGCGCCGGTGGCCATTCCCTTCCTCGTCGCCTCGGCCTTTCTGCAGTTTGCCTATTTCCGCCTTGTCGCGGCCGCCTATACGATCGGCGATATCGGCCTTGTCTATCCCGTCATGCGCGGCGTGGCGCCTCTGATCGTCGCGGCGACAAGCAGTCTTTTTCTCAGCGAGGTTTTGAGCCCGATGGCCCTTGCCGGGATCGCCATCATATCCGGCGGCATATTGACGCTCGCCTTCGAGGCGCGTCGCGGCGGCGGCAAGGCGATCACCCTTGCGCTTATCAACGCCTTCGTGATCGCCTCCTACACCTTCGTCGATGGTGTCGGCGCAAGGCTTTCCGGCAATGCTATCTCCTATACGCTGTGGATGTCGCTTCTGCCGCCCCTGCTGCTTTTCGGGTTTGCCTTTTTCCAGCGTGGCGTGGCCCCTGTCGTGCAGCACGTGCGGCGCAACTGGTGGCGCGGCCTGATAGGCGGTGGCGGCTCCATCCTGTCCTACGGGCTGGCGCTCTACGCCATGACCAAGGCGCCCGTCGCCGTCGTCGCGGCGCTCCGGGAAACCTCCATCCTCTTCGCGCTGGTGATCTCCGTGGTGATCCTGAAAGAACGCGCCAGCATCTGGCGTTATCTTGCCGGAGGCATCATTGCAGCGGGCGTTCTGGTGATGCGACTGGGGTAAAATCGGGTCGCCCGGTGAGGTAAAATAATACCCCATAAATAAGCCATTGTTTTTTCTGTATTATTTTTACGATCTCCAAAGTCCGCCATATTGACGCTTTCGCTTGCGCACCGTATAAGCGCGCCAGATCGGATTCCAGCCGGAATAGGGTCATTTGCGGTTGCCCTTGGCGGCAACCAAACCAAGCAACAAGAAGCGCCCGTATGCTCTTTCATAAAGAGGATGACGGGTCCACGTTAGAAAGTGAAATCCATGTCTACTTTCGTTCAGAAGCCCGCTGAGGTGGAGAAGAAGTGGGTCATCATCGACGCCGAAGGCCTCGTTGTTGGTCGCCTCGCCACCATCGTTGC
>QFOL01000153.1 GCA_003241215.1 Agrobacterium fabrum | reverse complement strand
TTAACAGTCGAATGCTCTACCGCTGAGCTACCAGGGAACGTGCGCTGCTTGGCGCGGTGTGAGCGGGGTAATACAAATGCTTTTCCGATTTGCCAAGCGGTTTTTTCAAAAAAAACGCATTCATCTTGTTTTATCTCGCCGGAGTCCCGATTTTCCGGGCTTATCGGCGGTGAAAAAATTATCCACAGGCCAGATGCAAAAGGGCAGGATGGAATGAAATTCGGTATCGACCACAGAACGGGTCGCCTCAATCTCGGAAAATGGAGCCTCGCCATGCCGCGTTCGCGCGTCGGCAGGATCGCAGCGGGCTCGGCGCTGGTGGTGGGCGGAACGCTGGGCTTCTTGCCCATCCTCGGTTTCTGGATGATTCCGCTTGGCCTAATCGTGCTTTCGCACGATCTGCCGGCCGTGCGCCGCAGGCGACGGCGGTTTGCGGTGTGGTGGGCCTCGCGGCAAAACCGTCGCGAGGCTCGAAACAGAGACCGTTGACCGGCTCAGCCGCCGATGGAGCTGCTGATGCCCTGGCCGGCCCAGAAGGCGGCATAGGCAAGGGCTGCGAAATAAATCGTCGTCAGACCCAGAAACAGGTAACCGCCGAGCACGGTGACGCCATCCCTCTGTATCATCCCGGCCGAAAGCAGCAGGATCGCGACACCCGGAAGCGTGTTGGAAAACGGAATGAAGCCGAGCGGCATCATCAGCAGAACACCCGCGGTCATCAGGGCAAGTCCGTTTATCCGGTTGGCGATGATGCCCGTCGTCAGCGCGGGAATGCGCGGGCGGATGAAGCCGTCGAGCTTGGAAACGATGGCGACGCCTTTTTGAAGCGCTGGAACGAGCTTTGCCGTTTCCATCTGTCGGTCGAGGATTTTTGCCGGCAGCCACGGCAGGCGGTTCAGCATGATGGCCAGGCTGACAAGGATGATCGCCGCACCGAAAACGGTGCTGACGCCGGGAATGGAAACCGGAATGAGAAAGGGTAAAGAGGCGATCGCGCAGATCAGCAACAGGCCCTGTTCGCCGATCGCTTCCATCAACTCGCGCAACGTGATCGTCTGGCCCTGCAATTTTCCTATCAGCTTCTCAAGCGTCGTGCTGAGCTTTTCAGACGTATCAGTGAATGCGAATTCGTTCGTCATGCCGCTTCCCGGGAGTTGTTTTAACTCCGGGCTTGATAACATTCATCCGGCCCTATGCCTATCGCCGATAGAAACGGAGCCTCTTCACATTTGGTCGACTGGTTTCGCTTTGGTCAGTGCGAAACCCAGCTGCTGTAAGCGCCGGCAAGAAGAACCACCAGCAGAATGACAAGTATGACCGGATTGATCGATGTAACGAAGTTGACATATTCCATGGTAACTTCCTCCTCTTTCCTCCAGCTTCATTCTACAGCAAAAAGGCGAGTGTATCTACCACAGGGTGAAATTTCGCATCGCAGCAACCGGCCCCCGATGTGGACGGGAAATGCTTGTGTTTCCGATTTTTTGCGATGCAAAAATAATTTTTCCAACATTTGCCATTGTCTTGCGTTGTCTCTAATCCTGCATTGGCAGGGCGGTCGTTTCGGCCTGCGCGAACCGCATGAATGACCGTCGATATGCCTTTGGCTCCCGCCTGCCTTTGCTCCGCAACACTCTCCCGGGGACATGAAATGCTGAAAAACATCTATGCCTGGACGATGGCGCTCGCCGCGCGCAAAACCGCCGTCTGGTGGCTGGCGATCGTGGCATTCGTTGAAAGCTCCGTCTTTGTGGTGCCTGCGGACGTGCTGTTTCTGCCGATGGTGCTCGCCAAGCCGAAAAGGGCGATGTTTTATGCGCTCGTGGCAACCGTCGCCTCGGTTCTCGGCGGTATCGCCGGCTGGTTCCTCGGCCACTATGCCTTTGAAAGCATCGCGCGGCCCATTCTCGAATTTTACGGCAAGCTCGACAGCTTCGAGCATCTGAAGAACTCGGTGGACTACGAAACCATCGTTCTCCTGCTGGTGACATCGGGGCTCGCGCATCTGCCGCCGATCAAGGTCGTGACGATTCTTTCCGGCGCCGCCAATATCAGCCTTGGCCTCTTCATTCTTTCGGCGGTCGTCACGCGTGGCGCACGCTTTTTCATCCTTGCCGGATTGCTGCAGAAATACGGGGAATCGGTGCGCCATTTCATCGAAAAGCGCCTCGGCGCCATCACCGCGGCTGCCGCCGCCGCGCTCATCGCGGTCTATGCGGTCTACGTTTTCGTGCGTTGACCAAGCGCAAATTTTCTACTCTCACAATACTGTCGCATAACTTTCAGCCTACTGTCAGAATCCACCTGTATCGGTTCTCTAGTCGAATAAGGGAACCGTTTTATTATGCGAAGATTCTGGAAGTGCTCCTTTTGGGGCATGGGTTTTGCTGTGCTTGCCACAGGCGGTTATCTCTACGCCATTCAGCTTCTGGGCAATTTTCACGAGGTCGTTGCGGGCCAGCTTTATCGTTCCAACCAGCCGAGCAACCAGCAGCTTGTCCACTATACCAAGGAGTATGGTATCAGGACGGTTATCAACCTGCGCGGACCCAATGAATCCAAGGCCTGGTACCGGGATGAGGTCGAAACCTCCCGCCAACTCGGATTGAAGCACATCGATTTTGGCATGTCGGCAAGCCAGGAGCTTGACATGAACAGGGTCAACGAGCTGGTCGCGATCATGCGCGATGCGCCGAAACCGATCCTCATCCATTGCAAGGCCGGTGCGGATAGAACGGGCCTCGCCACCGCGCTTTATCTCAGCCGTGTCGCCCGGCTCGATGAAGAGCAGGCGGAAAGCCAGCTTTCCTTCCGCTTTGGCCATATCGGCATTCCCTATCTGTCGGAAACCTATGCGATGGACCGGACTTGGGAAAATGCGGAAAAGATGCCTATCGTCGACGATTTCGCCATCGCCTCCAACGAATATTGAATGCTGCTCCGGGGGCAGGCGGCGTCAGCAAGGCATGCCGACGCCGTCCTTTCCGGTGGGTTCAGCGATCCGTCTCGCGTCAAGGAATTATCCCTTCGCCCTGCCGGGCGGGCAGGGTTTCTGGCATGTGCGCTCCATCGTCTCGCCAGCTTTGCCGATATGCGTCACGCGCCTTGAAAGACGGTGGCGGAAACGATTCTAGTCCCGCCCCGCGCCGGGTTTCCACCCGCGCGTATATCCATTTCCCATGATGGCAACTGCAAGGGAAAGCTGCTCCTGCAGATGCTCGATCTCACCAAGAAGCGCTTCGACAGCGGCCTTTGCATCGCCATCGTGACACTGGATGACGTATCCGGCAATGTCGTCGGGCCGTATAGGGGTGATTTTTTCAGCGTCGTACATGTCGTGTCGCCTCTCTTTTGTTCACTAAATGTTCTAATTTTAGCGAAGAGTCAACAAGGCAATGCGCGCCGTCCTTCAATGGCCGGCAGCTTTACGATGGGGCGCATATTCTAGGGAATTCAACCGGAGAATGCTCTCGATCAAAAATGAGGGGATCGACAGGAAAATGGTCGGAGCGCGGGGTTCCAGACCAAGACCCTCACGGGCTAATGCCGCGCAATCAGACGTTAATGAACGGACGGATCGTCGCCGTCGAGGAAGCTGCGAATCCCGTCTTTCTCGCAAGTCGCCAGGAACTCTTCCCAGGCGTCTTTGTCGGTAACGAAAGGTTCATCCCAGGTGGTGACATCGTCATGCTCGCTGATGACCTCCAGCGTCCAGTCCTGCTGGGTGCCAGCGGGCCGGTAGATGTCGACAAGCACGGTGATACCGTTGTCTTCAAACTCGCCCGAGAATTCTGAGTGTTCTATTTTCGGTTTTTTGGCCATCTCAGCACCCCTCGTTGTCAGCCCGGGATAAGCGCACATCCGAGCCCGGTCTTTTGAATTCGCACATAACGCTGGCTACAGGATAGCAGAAACAAATATAGCCAGCTCTGGGGGAACTGGCTATCTATCTGTTTTTACTGGTCGGAGCGGCGGGATTCGAACCCACGACCCCTTGACCCCCAGTCAAGTGCGCTACCGGGCTGCGCTACGCTCCGAACCTGAAAGCCGTTTATATATAAGCCTGTTAGGGCGCAAGCGGAAAATGGTCTTTTCATAAAAAAAGGAACAAAGGGTGTGGACGGCGGGGAGGGGCGGGAAGCGGGGTGATGCTTGTCCTGTTTGAGGGCCGTCAAACGTATGACACATGCTCTTTCCATCATGGCAGGAACAAGCCGCCCTCTGTGGGCGTTCAAGCGCAACGGAATTGAAACTCAGGGAGACAACCATGTCCGAACTCGTCGTTGTTGGTTTTGACGGAACGGAAGAGGCCGACCGGGTCCTTCTGAAGCTTGCCGGTCTGAAAAAGGAATATCTGGTCGATCTGGAAGATGCCGTGGTTGTCGTGCGCGATGAAAGCGGCAAGGTGCATCTGAAGCAGAGCGTCAATCTGACGGCAATCGGCGCAAGCTCCGGTTTCCTGTCCGGCGGTCTGTGGGGCGGCCTCGTCGGCCTGCTGTTCCTCAATCCGCTGGCGGGGTTTGCCATTGGCGGCGCGATCGGCGCCGGCACGGGCGCCCTTGCGGGGTCGCTCACGGATTTCGGCATCGATGACGATTTCATCAAGTCGCTCGGCGAGACCATTCCCAATGGTTCTTCGGCGCTGTTCGTGCTGATCCGCAAGGTGCAGCCGGAAAAGGTGCTGGCGGAATTCGAAGGCCTGCGTGGGCGGGTCATCAAGACCTCGCTATCGCCGGCACAGGAAGCGCAGCTGCAAAAGGCGCTGTCCGGCGGCGCGGAGCCGGCTGCCGCACCCGCCGTCTGAACGGCTGACACTGCAATGCTGCGGCATGTTTCATGTCGCAGCAATCCGTTCAGGCATGGGCCGTCTGCTGGCTAGACGGTCAGAGTGCCGTTTTTCGCCTGTGGCCAGGTGAGATAATAATAGCGGCTGCCGACGCTGCCGAAAAATGCATTGTCGCCGGAAACAGCGTCGATATAGGCGCCGCTGGTGCTCTTGGCATAGGTCGAGCCGTCGCGTTTCAGATGGTCCTTCAGAAAGTCGCTCCATCCCGTCACTGTGATCTCCGTGGCCGTCCCGGAGGTGGTTTCCGTGTCGGAGGCCACATCCCAGGCCTTGATTTGCGCACCCTCGGCGGGATCGGAGACGGTCAGCGTGCCCGTTGTCAAAGCCTCCAGCATCGCATTGGCCTGTGAAGCCTTGCCCGGATCCTTGCGCAGCTCTTCCAGCATCTCCTTCAGCTCCTTCATGAAATCGGCCTTGGTAATGTCACCGGAAGAAAGCTGCGTATCCGTGTCGTCGGTCTGCGTGTCGTCGCTGGAGGTCTGGGCATATTGCGCCAGAAGCTGCGTCAGCCGCGTATTGGTGGAAGACGACGAAGAGGTGTCGAGCCCGTAGGAATCGAGGAGAGACGTCCGCGTCGAGGAGGATACGGCGGTGGAATTGTCTTCCTGCTCCTTGATGGCCTTGAGGGCCAGTCTGGTGGCGGTGAGGCGGGTGGAGAGGTCGATGGAGGAGACCATTGCGCTAGCTGTTTCCTTGATCGGGCGATACGGATCATTCGTACCGAACCGGCGCGGCGGGCATCGATCCCGCCTTTCGTCTCCTCTCATAAGAAGACCGGGTGCATCCCAGCCATTTTTTGCTTGGGATGCACCCGGTCTTAATGGCCGGACTTTGCGCGACGCTTGCGGTTTAATTTTCCTGAACGGAAACGCCGCTCGGACCGATATTCATCTCGATCCCCTTCGGTTTGCTTTCCTCGTGCCAGACATAGATGCCAAGGCCTGCGATGACCACGATGAGGGCGCCGATGATGAGATAGAGATTGTTGGTCTGCGTCATAAGGTGTCTCCCCGTTTGACAATCGGAATCGGGGGCTAAACGCATGAAATGGCGTAAGGTTCCGTAAGGGTAAGCGTTTCAGGCGGCACGTGCGCGACGGCGCAGGGCTTCGCGTTTTTCCAGCGCCATGCAGCCCCACAATATGCCGAGCAGCAGGAAGAAATGTCGCCAGTGATCGGTATCGATGACGGCGCCGATCATCACATGGCCGACGAAGGTCACCCAGGAAATGATGAGGAAAGGCTGCCATGGCCGCGGACGCAGCAGATGCCGGAAACCGGCGGCGATGGTCCAGCAGATCAGCACCAGATAGATGACGAAGCCGAACCAGCCATGCGTGGTCAGGCTCTTCAGCCAGATATTGTGCTCGGCGGCGGGAAAGATGTCGTCGAACACCAGCGGACCGATGCCGAGCGGATGTTCCATGGCCAGCAGGAAGCCGAGATAGTGGCGGGCAAAACGCCCAAGATGGCCGCCATCATAGGATTGCACCGCCGAGGCGCGGCTGGAGAACAGATCCGCCACCTGCTTGAACTGTAGCGCGATGATGACCGCCGCAACCATCAGCCCGGCGGCGACGAGAAACAGCACGAGGATTTTCAGGCGAAATGCGGCCGTGCGTTCCTTCAAAAGCATGACGAAGACGAGGAGGATGGTGGCGAACAGGAACAGGCCCCAGGCCGCGCGTGAGAACGACAGGAACACGCCAAGCGACAGGATGAGCAACCCGACGATCCGCCAGGGCGCATGCATGGCCTTGCCGGTAAGAAGGCCATAGATGAGATAGAGGGAGGGTGTCACCAGAAAGGGACCGAAGACGTTCGGGTCCTGAAAAGCGCCCTTGGCGCGGTCGTAGAGGGTGAAGACCTCGAAACCGGGGAGGGCGTGGAAATATCCGATGATGCCGAGCAGCGAGGTGATGAGCGCGGCCGCAAGCCAGGCCCGGAAAATCAAGAGCAGCCGCTGGTACTTGTCTTCCACGATCGCCGCATAAAAAACCGAGGTCAGCGCCAGAAAGGTCGAGACGGCGAGATAAAGCGGTCCCTCATCCAGATCGGCCATGGTGGTGAGCGAAAGATAACCGCCGATATTAAAAGCGAGCAGCAGGCACAGGAGCAGGACGACGGTGCGCGAAAGGCGAAGGCCGAGCAGGAACCAGATGGCCACCTGTCCCACCATCATCAGCTCATAGGGCGCCGGCTCGGAAATGACGAAGCCCGACAGGAACACGCCGAAGGCGATTAAGAACGAGCCGATGAGCCGCATCGTGGCAAGCGGTGCGTCGAAACCCGGTGCGTGCTGGTAACCGACGTGGGTCAATAGGCGTTTTCCGACTTGAGCAGCCGTATCGGCGTCAGGAACAGGATCTTGAGATCGAACAGCAGTGACCAGTTCTCGATGTAATAAAGGTCGTATTCGGTGCGGAACTTGATCTTGTCGCCATGGTCGATCTCGCCGCGCCAGCCGTTGATCTGCGCCCAGCCGGTGACGCCGGGCTTGACCTTGTGGCGGGCGAAATAGTGCTCCACCACCTCGGTATATTTCAGATCGCCAGTCTGGGCATGAACGGCATGCGGGCGCGGCCCGACCAGAGAAAGGTCGCCGTAAAGAACGTTGAAGAGCTGCGGCAGTTCATCCATCGAGGATTTGCGCAGGAAGCGGCCGACCGGCGTGACACGCGGATCGTTCTTGGTGACGGCCTTTTTCGCCGTGGGATCGCTGAGTTCCGTATACATGGAGCGGAACTTCCAGACATTGATCGTTTCATTGTTGAAGCCGTGGCGCTTCTGCTTGAAAAGGACAGGGCCTTTCGAGGTCGTCTTCACGGCAATTCCCGCCCCCAGCATCACCGGCCACAAAAGGGCAATGCCGATGAGGCTGAAGGTGATGTCGAACACCCGTTTCGCCACCGAATCCCAGTCGCGGATCGGCTTGTCGAACACGTCGAGCATCGGCACCTTGCCCACATGGGAATAGGCGCGGGGGCGAAAACGCAGTTTATTGGCATGCGCCGCGATACGGATATCGACCGGCAGCACCCACAGCTTGCGCAGAAGCTGGAGAATGCGCGCTTCGGCGCTGAGCGGCAGGGCGATGATCAGCATGTCGAGCTTCGTCAGGCGGGCGAATTCCACCAGTTCCGCAAAGGTGCCGAGCTTCGGATAACCGGCGACAACGTCGGGCGAGCGTGCGCTTTTCCGGTCGTCGAAGATGCCGCAGATGCGGATATCGTTATCGGACTGCTGCTCCAGCGAGCGGATAAGATCCTTGGCGGTATCGCCGCCGCCGACGATGACGGCGCGGCGCTCCATCACGCCATTGCGCGCCCAGTGGCGAATGGCGAAGCCGAGTATCAGCCTCCCGGTGAAAATAGCGATGGCGCTTATCGCATACCATATACCGAAGGCTGGCCAGGAATGCAGCGCATCGGGAAAAAAGAGAAGGAGGAAACAGGCGGTGCCGACAAAGGACAGGCAGACCGCACCCTGAATGCGGGCGAACATCTTGAGCGGCGTGCGCAGCGTCGGCAGCTGATAACAATCACCCGCCTGCAGAAGAAAGACGCAAAGCGCGGCGCCCAGCACGCCGCCGCCGAAAACTGCCAGAAAGGTTTCCAGACCGCGATCGGCGGCAATGCCGTTGACGATGCCGGCGATGACCACGAGCGTCGTGAATTCGAGAAGCCGCAATTGCCCGATCACCATATTCGGCGAATGGTTGCCGGCGCGCAGCTGGTTGGCGATCTGCCGTGCAAGCGGATTAAGGACGACGGTTCCGGATGCCGAAGGTTCTCCCGCTTCGTGGTCGGAGATTTTCTTGCGCAACGATGCCAGATCGAATTGCAGTCTTTCCTTGTCAGCCTTGGTCATTGCTTTGGTTCGCCCCTCTACGAGCAGGAAACTAGCCGAAACATGCTAAGAAACGTTTATGATGAATTTCTACGGGACGGCGGGAATATACAATTAAAAATCGTGTTTTTGAAATGAGTTTAGGCCGATAGCAGGTCGCGATAGAGCTTCATCATCTCTTTGGCCATGACCGGGGTTGAAAATTTCGCCTTGAAGCTGTCGGGGCGGGGCATGACCCGCTGCGCCCA
>QFOL01000607.1 GCA_003241215.1 Agrobacterium fabrum | reverse complement strand
GGTCTGCACGAAGCGCACTTCATCGATCGGCTTGCCCTTGGTCCAGCCGAGGAAATAATCGGCATTGCGGGCGATGACCATATCGGCGGAACGATTGTAGCTGACGAGCTTGTAGGGGCCGGAACCGGCGGAATGTTCGCCGACATAGGCCTCGCCCCATTTGTCTTCGGGCTTGGCATTGGCCTCGATCAGCGTCTTGTTTATCGCCATCATCAGCGGCGTCGCCGCCATGAAGGGCGAGAACTGGCGCTCGATCTTCATGACCAACGTGGCATCGTCAGGCGCGGTGACGTTTTCGGGCTTCAGCACGCCGACGATGAGGTTCGATGGGCCCTTGTTGATGCCGAGCAGGCGCTGGATCGACCAGGCAATATCGGCAGCCTTTACCGCCGTGCCATCCTGGAACTTCGCATCGTTGCGCAGGTGGAAGGTATAGGTCAGGCCGTCCTCGGAAATCTCCCAGGATTTCGCCAGATGCGGCACGATTTCGCCCTTGGCGTTCACCGTGGTCAGACCGTCATACATGTTCACGATGGCCATATAGCCGGTGTAATCAGTCACTTTCGCCGGGTCGAGCGAGCTGAATATCTGCATGGTGTTGACCGCGACCGACACCTTGTCTTCCGCAAGGGCTGCGGAAGAAACAAGCGGCAACGCAAGCGCCGTACCGAGCGCCAGCGCGGCGAGACGGGAAGAAAGTACAGGCATTTTCATTATCGTTCTCCTCTTTATTGCGGGGCATTGGCCCCGCTTATGGTTAGGCAGCCTTGCTGACCGGGACGGGCAGCGGTGAGAAAGGAATGTCCGGATAACCGAAGGCCGCCGGACCGACGACCTCAAGCGCGCGGGCGCTGCGCAGCAGGTCGTGGCAGGGGATGGCGATGACGGCCACGCGCTGGCCGTAGCGCAGCACTTCGGTGGTGATCGGATAACCGGTGTCGACATCCAGCAGGACGATCAGGTCGGGAACCGTCACTTCCACCTTGCCGTCACGGGAAAACAGCAGGAATTCGTTCTGGATGGCGACGCCTGCCGTCTGGCCGGCGCAATCGTCGAAGCCGGAGAGCGTGAGATCGCCGACCGCGAAACCGCCGCGCAGGTGCCGCTTCAGATCGGTAATCTTGCCGTTGAAGATGCGTTTTCCGCCTTCCAGCGCGCAGACCGCGGCAATCGGATCTTCCTGC
>QFOL01000152.1 GCA_003241215.1 Agrobacterium fabrum | reverse complement strand
AGCATGAACGAGCTGATGATCGGCCAGACCCAGAAGGTGGCGAAAATCAGGAGATAGGGCGCAAGGAACGCATAAGCGATCCTGTTCCTAGACGGCATGGTGACCTCCAGATGCCGGCGGTTTTGCCGGGTAAATGGAAAAGCTTGAAAGAAGCCCGCCCCGTTTGAGGGCGAGACCATTGCAAGGCGGTGCGGCGCGTTTCTTCTCCCCGAGGGGGAGAAGGTGGCCCGAAGGGTCGGATGAGGGGGCAACGTCAGCGATAGGCCGCACCCTTGCCCCCTCATCCCGCTGCCGCGGGCTTCTCCCCCTCGGGGAGAAGAAATTCGTGGCACCCACTCCGTTCATAAACAGCTGCCGGCTTACTCCGCGACCGGCAGCCCCGTGGCCGTTTCGATCTGCTTGGCCGCATCGTCGAGCGCCGCTTTCGCATCGGGATAACCGCCGGCGAAATATTTCGTCTGCGTCGCCTTGTAGATCGCATCCGCATCCGACTGGAACGCCGTGCCGCGGCTCGGCACGATCTTCGGCAGGGTGGCGAGAATATCGGTCCACACCGCCTGCCCGCCCCAATAGGCCTGCTTTTCCTTGACGAAAGGATCGTCGATGGCTGACAGCAGCGAGGGAACGAGGCCGAAGGATTTCAGCATCGTCACCTGACCTTCATTGGTGGTCAGCGCGTAATCGATATATTTCCACGCGGCCTCCTTGTGTTCGGATGTCGAGCTGATCGCCAGCGACGAACCACCGAGATTGGCCGCATGCGGACCATCCGGCGTCAGGCTCGGCATCAGATAGACGCCCCATTTGCCGGAAAGATCGGGGGAGCCGGAACGGACCGTGCCTTCATACCAGGCGCCATACATCTGGCTGGCGGCCTTGCCGGCCGTATTCGCCTGGATTTTTTCATCCCAGATCGCCGCCGTGATGATGCCGGCGTCCTTCATTTCCTTGACCTTTTCAAGTGTCGCGACACAGGCGGGCTGGTTGATGGTTATGTTCTGGCCATCGGTCGAAAAGTAACCGCATCCCTGCTCATTGGCGATCATGCGAAACCATTCGCTATCGCCGTTAAAATCGGCCTGCGCCATGACGGTGCCGGGATTGGCGGCCATGACCTTCTTGCCGGCGGCGATGAAATCATCCCAGCTTTTGATGGTGGCCGGATCGACGCCTGCCTTCTCATAGAAGTCGCGGCGATAAAATACCGCCACCGGACCGGAATCCCACGGCACCGCATAGGCGACGCCGTCAACCTCCAGCTCCGTGCGCTTGAAATCAGGGAAAATCGCCTGTTTCTCAGGCGTATAGCCAAGCTCGGTCAGATTGGCGAAACAGTCGGGAAAACGGCTCCAGAACAGTTCCGCCTCGAAATTTTCAATGGTGACGATATCAGGAAGACCATCGCCCCCGGCTGCGCAGGCGGCCAGCGTCTTGTCAAAAACCTGATTGTTTCCAAGGTCTTCAACGACGATCTTGATATCCGGATTCTGCTTGTTGAAACCTTCGACCGTGGATTTCAGCGCGGAAGCCGCGACATTCCAGCTCCAGATGGTGACGGTTTCTGTTTGCGCGAAAGCCGGAGCTGCGAGAAGCAGTATGGCCGTAGACGCGCCAAGAAATTTCAAGCACATTGAAAACCTCCCTTTTTCAATTGCCGTTCTTCAGCGAACATGGGCACATTAGCGGCGACAGGAAATCTGTCTCGTAAAAAGGGAACATCGATTTGGCGGAAAGTAAGATTGCCGAAAGAGCCTTCTACCAGCCGGGTGCAAGCAGCATCGAAGGCATGCCGACGACGCTTCAGCTTTTTCACAATCATCCGCCCATCATGCTCAGGCCTCACTGGCACGCACAGGTGGAAGTGAATTACGTCATGTCCGGATCGGTGCATTATCGCATGGGCGATCACGACTTGACGCTCGATGCCGGCCAGATGTGCATTTTCTGGGGCGGCCAGCCGCACCAGATGGACCATTCTTCCAGCGATTCCTTTTATGCCGGTGCGCATTTGCCGCTGGTGCACTTCTTCCGCATGCGGCTTCCAGCCGCCGTTTCCAGCCTGCTGATGGGTGGTGCGACGATGGTGAGTGCGCAGACCGACCGGGCAGATGCAGAGAATTTCGGCCGCTGGTTCCGTTACGTCACTTCGGGCGAACAGGCGAAAGCCCAGCACGCGGTGGAGGAACTGCTGCTCAGGGTGGAGCGGATGTTTCTGGAGCCCTATTCCGTCGTATCCTCCGCCGCCAATGGCAAACGCAGGGAGGATGACGAGGGCATGGCGCCCTCCATCGGCGTGGTGCGCATGTGCGACTTCATCGCCGCCAATTTTCTCGACGATATCGACGCGACGGAGATTGCCCGCGCCGCATCGCTGCACCCAAAATATGCGATGAACCTGTTCCGCAAATCCACGGGCATGACGCTGATCAAATATCTGACCCTGCTGCGGCTTTCACGCGCGCAGGCGATGCTGATGACCGGCAAGGACAATATTCTGCAGATTGCCATGGAAAGCGGTTTCGGCTCGGTCAGCGCCTTCAACAAGGCGTTTCGCCAAATCGCCGGCATGTCGCCCTCCGATTTCCGCCGCGACATGCGGGCGGCGGCGGCTTAGCGCACTCCCTCATTCCTGTGCTTGTCACAGGAATCCAGCCGACGTGCGTCTGCGCGGCGAGAAGGGCCCCTTTCAGCCCAAAGACTTGGGTTGGCTGGATCCCTGTGACAAGCACAGGGATGAGGAGGAGAGCTCGGCGCAACATGACACGCTTCCTAACCGCCGCTCCGACCCCAAATCTGTGAGATAGATGTAATTCCGGTCTATTCCAGGTCAGCGAAACCGGCACTGCGTCGGCTTGCCGCCTGCCGGTAGGCCCGCGGCGAACTGCCGAGCATCCGCCGGAACATGGTGGTGAAGGCCGGGATGTTTTCATAACCCGCATCCAGCGCCACATTGGTCACCGCCTCACCCGCAGCGAGCCGCGGCAATGAGGCAAAAATGCAGGCCTGCTGGCGCCATGTCACGAAACTTACCCCAAGCTCCCGGCGGAACAGGCGTGTGAAGGACCGGCGGCTGATGCCCATGGCTGCGGCCCAGTCGTCGATCTCCACCCGTGCGACGGGCTTGTTGAGGAAATCGCGGCAGAGCGCCGCCAGCCGTTGATTGTCCGGAAAAGGCAAACCCAAAGGGCGTTCCGGCAGGCGGTTCACCTCATCCAGCAATAGCGCACGCACGAGACCCTGCCGGTGAAATGCCGACGGCTGGTGTTCTTCGGCCAACAATTCGGAGATAAGGCTTGAGGCCAGATCGGTTATCTCCACCACCCTTGGAGAGGTCGCCTGGAAGAGATCGGGATGAACGTAGATCGAGTACATCTCGACGGTGGATATGACGTCGGCCTCGTGTTGCAGGCCCGCGGGAATGAGGAGCCCGTGACCGGGCGGTATCATCCAGCGCCCGTCCGCCGTGCTGACAAGCACCACACCCCGGCGCGCGCACCATATCTGCACACGGCTATGGTCATGGGGCGGTGTACGATGCCCGGTCGGATAAATGCGATGAAGCGCCAGCACCGGCTCATTGGTGCCGTCGATCAATTTCAGGCTACGCTCATGCTCTTCAAGCGTCACGCCCACTATCTGTCGCGACTTGATTTTTGCCATTTGGCCCACTCACAAAGAAACTCGTCCAGAACACAAATGCAGGCCAGAAACAATATGAATAAAAGCGGGAAGAAATAAAGACATGTTTCCCGCCTTCCGCCGGGGATCCGAGAGGACTTACTCATGGCCACCGTCACCAGCACCGGGTTCAACCCGCAACGCACGGCGTTTTCGATCATCGCCGCCGCCAGCTTCTGCCACATGCTGAACGACATCATGCAATCGCTGCTGACGTCGCTTTACCCGCTGCTGAAAGCGAATTACGCGCTCGATTTCATGCAGATCGGCCTGCTCACTTTCGCCTTTCAGGTCACCGCATCGCTGCTGCAACCGGTCGTCGGCATGGTGACGGATCGCTGGCCAATGCCGTTCTCCCTGCCGGTCGCCATGCTGTCCACCTGCGCCGGCCTCATCACGCTCGCCTTTGCCCATAGTTTCGAAGTTCTGGTGATCGGCGCCTGCCTCATCGGTATCGGCTCGGCGATCTTCCATCCCGAAGCCTCGCGCGTGGCGCGCCTCGCATCCGGCGGCCGCCATGGCCTTGCGCAATCCTTCTTCCAGGTGGGCGGCAATACCGGCACGGCCATCGGCCCACTGCTCGCCGCCTTCATCGTCATCCCGCTCGGCCAGGCGAGCCTCAGCTGGTTCTCGCTGATCGCGCTCCTCGGCTTCGGCGTGCTGTCCTGGGTCGGCGTCTGGTACACCCGCCACCGCCGCGCAACCGTCGGCAAGGCGCCAGCCAGCCGCACCCTGCCGCTCTCACGCGGCACGGTGATGATGACACTTCTGGTGCTGGTGGTTCTGACCGCCACCAAGAACGCCTATCTCGCCAGCCTGTCCAGCTACTTCACCTTTTACACCATCGACAAGTTCGGTCTTGGCGTACAGGATGCGCAGGTTCTGCTGTTCCTCTTCCTCGGGGCTTCGGCGCTCGGCGTGTTCTTCGGTGGCCCGATCGGCGACCGTTTCGGCTCACGCGTCGTCATCTGGTTCTCGATCCTCGGCGTCATTCCCTTCGCGCTGCTGCTGCCCTATGCGAACCTGTTCTGGACGGCCATTCTCGTCGTCGTCATCGGCTTCGTGTTCTCCTCCGCCTTCTCGGCCATCGTCGTCTTCGCGCAGGAACTGGTGCCGGGCCGCGTCGGCCTCATCGCCGGCATGTTCTTCGGTTTCGCCTTCGGTTTCGGCGGCATCGGCGCTGCGGTTCTGGGTGTCTATGCGGATAAGGAAGGCATCGAATTCGTCTACCGCATCTGCTCCTACATGCCGCTGCTCGGCCTGCTCACGGTGTTCCTGCCGAAACTGCCGAGCCATCGCTGAAAGCTTAGCGTTCAACGCTTTTCATCGCGGCGGCCACCTGTGATACTCAGGTGACCGCCGTGATCCGTTTAGCGAAGACTGAGCCATGCAAATCCCGATAAAATCGATTCTCGTTTTCCACGCCGCGGCAAGGGCGGGCAGCATTTCGCGGGCGGCGGAGGAACTGAGCGTCACGCCTTCGGCCGTTTCCCAGCAGATCCAGCTGCTGGAGGGCCAGCTCGGCACGACATTGATGGCACGAACCGGCCGCAAGGTGACGCTGACCGAAGCGGGCGAGCGGTATTTTTCGATGATAACCGCCCAGATCGAACAGATCGCGGATGCCACCGACAGTATCCGCGGTTTCCGCTCGGTCACGACACTGACGATCCGGGCGACGCCGACCATATCAAACAAATGGCTGCTGCCGCGTCTCGGCTCGTTTCTGGAGGAGCATCCCGAACTCGAAGTGCGTCTCGACGGAACCAATGAGCCGACCGATTTTTCGCAGGAACTCGTCGATATAGAGCTGCGCCACGGCGACGGTCGCTGGCCAGGCCTCTTCGTGGAAGGGCTGGTGGAGGAGGAATTCCTGCCGGTGTCATCCCCGGATTACGCCGCCGCAGAGAGCCTTCAGGCTGCCGATCTGCTGGATCTGCGGCTCATCCATTCGGTGAAGGCGCAGGCGCAGTGGACGCACTGGTTTCCGATGGCGGGCGTGCATTCCGACAGGAGATGGCGGCGTGTGCTGTTCGACCGCAGCCATATGGCCATCGATGCCGCGGCCGGCGGCCTGGGCGTCGCGCTGGAAAGCACGCTGATGATGGAACGGGAACTCGTGACCGGTGCACTCGTCTGCCCGGTCGTCGACGCGCCGCGTATCAAGCTCGTCACCCAATGGATCGTTTGCCCGCATTCGCATCTGCGGCAGAGGAAGGTGACGCTGTTTCTGGAGTGGATGCGAAAACAACGCGACGAGTGGCGTGACCGTCGCGTTGTCTGAATTTTCAGGCCTTCATGCCCGGCCTTAATAGAGACCCATAAGCCGGATGGGCGCAAGCGTCAGATCCGGGAACAGGACCAGGGCGAAGATCGCGGCGACAAGGATAGACATTGGCGCAAGCGAACCCTTGATCACATCCTCGATTGACATTTTCGCCACTTGAGCCACGGCGAACAGGCACACACCGACCGGCGGCGTCACAAGCCCGAGCGTCAGGGTGATGACCATGACGATCAGAAAATGGATCGGGTCGACCCCAAGCGACACGGCCGGCGGCAGAAGCACCGGTATGAGAATGAACATCGCCGCGATCGCATCCATGAACATGCCGACGATGATGAGGAACAGGAATATCAGCACCATCGCCATGGTCGGGCCGGTGCTGATATGGCCGAGGAAAACCGCCACCTGGGCCGGCAGGCCGTCAAAGGTGAAGACCCAGGCCGCCAGTTTCGCCGTCGCCGCGATGAAGAGGATCGAACCCGATGTGCGCGCGGTTTCCATGAAGATGCCGAGCAGTGCCGAAAACGGGATCGTGCGGTAAAGGATGACGGCCAGAAACAGCGTATAGACAACGGCGATGCCGGCCGCTTCCGTCGGCGTGAAATAACCGTCGACAATGCCGATCAAAAGGATCACCGGCGTCAGCATCGGCAGGATGGCCGCAAGGCCGGTCGTTACCACGCGCCGGACATTAAACGGCGTCGGCGGGTTGAAGCCGTTGCGCACCGCATAAATATGATTGAAGACCATGAAAACGAAGGCGAGGAACAGTCCCGGCACCAGCCCCGCCACGAGCAGCGTTCCGATGGAGGCATTCGCAACCGACCCGGCAATGACGATGAGGATGGACGGCGGAATGATGGAGGAAAGCGTGGAGGTGCAGAGCGTCAGGCCGACGGCATAACCCTTCGGGAAACCATGACGCTCCATGGCCTTGATCTCGATTGCGCCGATGGAGGCGATATCGGCGACGGAGGAACCGGAAACACCGCCGAAAATCACCGAGGAGGCGACGTTGACATGGCCAAGACCGCCCGGAAGCCAGCCGACGATCGCTTCGGCGAAATCGAACAGCCGTTCGGCCACCCTGCCCCGCTCCATCAGGACACCGACGAGAATGAAAAGCGGCACGGCCACCAGAAGGAAGGAATTCATGCCCGAGAACATGGTCTGCGCCAGAAGATCCATCGGCATCGACGTATAGAGCGCGATGGAGGCGAGGCTTGCGAGGCCGAGCGCGACGGCCAGCGGAACGCCGAAGGCGCTCATGAGAAGGAAAAGTCCAAGCAGCGTCAGGCTCATGGCCGTTTCTCCAGATTTCCGACGATCAGATCGGCCTCCGGCAGAGGCTGAGACGCCTCCGGCAGCTCGATACGGTCCCGATGTTGACGCAGGGATTCCACGATGGCGGCAATGCCCAGGGCGGCGCTGAGCGGAATGATGATGCCGATCATCCACATCGGTGTGGCAAGCGTGGCGGCGGCTTCGTTCATGACATATTGCTGGCGCACCAGCGTCCAGCCGGTCCAGATCATCAAGCCAAAAAAGACGACCGACGACACAATGTAGATGGGCAGCGCGAGACGCCGCACAAAGGCCGGCATCAAGGCAATGAATACCGTTACCCGCGCCATGTCGGCGGTCCGGAAACTGCCGGCAACCCCCAGGAACACCATCCATATGAAAAGATAGCGTGTCGCCTCTTCGGTCCAGGAGACCGGGGTGCCCCAGATACGGGTCGACACCTGCAAGAGCACGACGGCAAGAACACCGACGGCGGCCAGACCGGCCAGCACGTCGGTCGACAATCTGATGACCCTGCCGAAAAATGATGACGTTTCGTCCATAAACCTGTCCTCCCGACCGGACCGGCCGTAAACCGGTCCGGCAGATATCAATGCCTCATTTCTTGCCGACGGCGGCAATCGTCCTGTCGAAGAAGGCCTGATCCTTCACAAGCCCTGCAAAGACCGGATAGAGGCCCTTCGATACCTCGACGAAAGCCTTCTGCTGTTCAGGCGTCAGGCGATTGACCTCCATGCCGTGTTTCTGCAATTCGGCAATCGTCACTTCCGCGCTCGAAGCGTCATTCTGCACCTTCCATGCTTCCGCCTCCTTCGCCGCCGCCTCGACAGCCGCCTTGTGCGCATCGCTCAGGGCGTTGAACTTGGCGGGGCTGATACCCAGAACCCAGCCATCACCCATGTGGTTGGTGATCGAAACGTATTTCTGCACCTCGTAGAATTTTGCCGACAGCGGAACGTTGATCGGGTTTTCCTGCCCGTCGACGACCTTCAGCTGCAGGGCATTATAGACCTCGGCAAAGGCGAGCGGTGTCGGTGCCGCGCCCATTTTCTTGAAGAACTCCACCCAGAGCGGATTGTTGGGGACCCGGAACTTCAACCCGCGCAGGTCATCCGGCGAGGTTATCGGGCGTTTGGAATTGGTCATCTGGCGGAAGGGGCGCGGCCACAGATCCACTGCCTTGATGCCGATCTTTTCCAGTCCCGCGATCAGTTCCTTGCCCTGCTCACCCTCCAGATAGGTGCGAAGCTGCTCTTCGTCGTCAAAAAGATAGGGAATGGAAATCGCCGAAAAGCGCGGGTCGAAATTCGCATAAAGCGATGTCGCCAGAAGCAGCATGTCGAGCGATCCGCCCGCCAGCTGCTTGACGGCCCCCGACGGGTCGCCGCCATAAAGCGAGCCGTTCGGGAAGACCTTGACCGTGACTTCGCCATTCGTCTTGGCGGAAACCAGTTCGGCGAACTTGTTGGCGGCGAGCGTGATTTCGGAATTGTCCGGATCAGGCGTCGAAAGTGTCAGCGTTTCCGCCTGTGCGATGGATGCAACCAGCATGGTGGCGGCGAGAGCCAGCCCGTAAAGTCTTGAAATTTTCATGTGTTCCTCCCTTTGTTGTGTCTCAAACAGTTTAGAGCGTTCCTCCGAACGCATTCATGCGCTTAATTTCAAGGATCACACCGCTGTGATCAAGCTCGCCCGCGCCATGCTCGACCATGGAGCGAAACAGCCG
>QFOL01000606.1 GCA_003241215.1 Agrobacterium fabrum | reverse complement strand
CGCGCGTTTTGTGGTCTTGAACCGCAAACTTTCAATTCAAGAAAATAATGACGTGCCTGCCCGGTGAGCTTCCGGGCGGTTCGCAAGCTTTCCAGGAAACAACATCGATGGCCCGTTCAGCCCTTCTCAATGTCATGGTTCAGGCCGCCATCAAGGCGGGTAAGTCTTTGTCGCGTGACTTCGGTGAAGTGCAGAACCTTCAGGTCTCGGTCAAGGGGCCGAGCGATTTCGTCTCGCAGGCGGACCTGAAAGCCGAGAAGATCGTGCGCGACGAACTGATGAAGGCCCGCCCGACCTACGACTTCCTGGGTGAGGAAGGCGGCGAGGAAAAGGGTAGCGATGGCGCGCATCGCTGGATCGTCGATCCGCTTGATGGCACCACCAACTTCCTGCACGGCATTCCGCATTTTGCGGTTTCCATCGCGCTCGAGCGTAACGGTGAAGTCGTCGCCGGCGTGATCTTCAATCCGGCCACCGACGAACTCTACACCGCCGAGCGCGGCGGCGGTGCGTTCCTCAACGATCGCCGCATCCGCGTCGCCGCGCGTAAGGTGCTGACCGATTGCGTCATCGGCTGCGGCGTGCCGCATCTCGGTCGCGGCAATCACGGCAAGTTCCTGGTGGAGCTTCGCCACGTCATGGGTGAGGCGGCAGGCATCCGCCGCATGGGTGCGGCTTCGCTCGATCTGGCTTATGTCGCCGCTGGCCGTCTCGACGGTTTCTGGGAGGCCGATCTTTCGCCCTGGGATATGGCGGCCGGTCTGGTGCTGATTCGTGAAGCCGGCGGTTTCGCCTCCGACATCAAGGGCGGCACGGATATCTTCGGCAGCAGCTCCGTCGCTGCCGGCAATGAATATATCCACAAGGCGCTCGTTGAGGTCGCCAACCGTCCCATTCCGGGCCGCTGATTGGTTTTCGGCGGAAAACCTGCCGTTTTCTGCAAGTTTTAGACGCCCGGCGAATATTCGCCGGGTGTTTTTGTTTTCCGTCATCCGGTTTCAGGCTGTTTTCGTGAAACGCCTGTGACGAAAGACCGGCTTTTCGCTTCAAATCGTCGCAATTTTCAAATAGCTTCCGCTGGATAGCTGACCAGAGGGAATGCGAACGTTATGGCGGATTCGGAGCTGCTCGATCTTGGCGTCGAGAAACCGGTGACCACACGGCAATACAGCCACAAGCTGTCCAGCCCCAC
>QFOL01000151.1 GCA_003241215.1 Agrobacterium fabrum | reverse complement strand
AGGCTGCCGCACAGCGCCGCCCCAAACTCGCAATGATGTTCTGAAATTGAAGGAGATAAAATATGGCACGATGACGTTGACACATGAACCCTCATGTAAAGGAGGAACCGCCCACGCCCTCCAACTTGCTCTTCGAGAGAAGTGCCTAAACATAGGCGTCCTTGACAAAAGTATCTCTCTGCTAAAATTAGTTTTTCGATGCATTTGAAGAGGGGGTCGTTCTAGGCCCTTTAGCAAGGGGACCACCGTGACAGATAAAAAAATCCTGAAGCCTGATGGCGAGAGATTTCTTCCTGAGTTCAATGGAACGATCGAGCTGGAGCATTATCACCGCTATTTCGTTGCGCTGGACTTGGTGAAAAACAAGGTCGTTCTCGACATAGCAAGCGGAGAAGGATTTGGGTCAGAGATTCTTTCTCGCCAGGCGCAAACTGTAACGGGCGTAGATATTTCGCAAGACGCGGTTGATTACGCGAATGAAAAGTACGCCAGAGACACGCTGAGTTTCGTTTGCGGCAGCGCGACTGATATACCTTTATCAGACAATTCGGTGGACGTGGTCGTTTCTTTTGAGACAATAGAGCATCTCAGCGACCATGCCATGATGTTGAGCGAAATAAAGCGCGTATTAAAAGACGACGGATTTCTGATAATCTCAAGCCCAAACAAGCTAGTATACTCTGATCAACCAAAATACGAAAATCCGTTTCATGTTAGGGAATTGTATACTGCCGATTTCAGCACGCTTGTCGCTCGCTATTTTCAAAACACTCGACATTTTGGCCAAAGAGTAGTGGCAGCTTCGATTATTGCGGGAAGCGACCACCTCTCCAAGTTCAAAAGCTACAACAGTTCAGGATATTTACCTGACTTATCCGGACAGATGTACGATATAATTTTGGCGTCTGATCAGCCTTTGCCAGACCTCCCCCATTCTCTGTATGAGGATCCGGAAGGAGCACTTCAGCCGCAGAAAGTTGAAGCGCTTCTAGCTGATTACAACCGCGCATCCCTCGAACTCAATCAACTTCGCGAAAAGGCCAACGTGCTGGCCGATACGCAAGCTTCCAGTTTTGATCGCGGTGTGTCCGACAGAAAGCTTGCCGAACTCTCAGCGGAAAAGGCAGAACTCGAAGCCCGTCTTCAAAGGCAATTGCCGAAACAAGCGGAAGCCCTTGAAAGATTAAAAGCCCAGGAGGCCGCTATGGGGTCGCTTGTCGAAGATGCCAACAAGGTCTTGGATGACAAGTGGTGGCGCCGTACCCGCCCTTTTCGGCGCTGGTCAAACTCGATTAGAAAATGGAAGGGTAAGCCGAAAAAGCATTTCCCAACGAGATTTGAGGCGGCCAGCTATTTTGTCAACTCCACACCGGTCCAAGAGAACCCTGCCATCCGGTCGCTCACTCCTGATCCTCAGATTCCATTGGTTGAATATTCGTCCATAGAAGAGGGATACGTAGCCTATGAGGAATTGCCAGAGATCGAAACCTCGCCAAAATTGATCGCGTTTTACCTGCCGCAGTTTCATCCATTCAAGGAAAACGATGCTTGGTGGGGAAAAGGTTTTACGGAATGGACTAATGTCGGAAAAGCAAAACCCCTCTTCGGGGGACATCACCAGCCGCACTGTCCAATCCACCTGGGCTATTACGATCTGCGCATTCCAGAAATCATGGAAGAACAAGCCCGGTTGGCTCGATCTTACGGAGTATCGGGTTTTGCCTATTACTTCTATTGGTTCGCTGGGAAAGTCCTGATGGAGACCCCGATCCAGCAAATGCTGGACAATCCGCGCGTGGATATACCATTTTGCATGATTTGGGCTAATGAGAATTGGACAAGGCGCTGGGATGGACAAGAGAACGATGTTCTCGTCGCTCAAGACCATTCGCTCGATGATTCTAGCGCTATGCTGGACTATCTCCGCCCCTTTATGGAAGATCCACGGTACATAAAAATCGACGGTAAACCCCTGTTTATAATTTACCGCGCTGCCATTATTCCGGATATGGCTGAGACGCTTGAGGTTTGGAGACGTCAGGCAAGAGACTACGGCTTTCCGGGCCTCTATATTGTTTGTGCTCAAACGTTTGGACACAAAGATCCTCGCGAATTTGGCTTTGATGCAGCGATGGAGTTTCCGCCTCATACAGTGCGGTCAGACGACATCGCACATCATAAAGACGGATTGGATCTCGATTTCGGGGGCAGCATCTTTGACTACGAACAAGTGGTTGCAAACGCCGTCCAAGAGCCTGAGGAAGAGTACAAGGTATTCCCGACCGCTACCTTGTCGTGGGACAACACTGCCCGAAAAGGGAAAAAGGCCACAGTATTCTCAAACTTCTCGATGAAGAGATATAGTCAATGGCTATCGAGGAATGCGGAGAGAGTGGCTAAAGATAATCGTTTGTTCGCCGACGAAAAAATTATGTTTGTTAATGCATGGAACGAATGGGCGGAAGGCACGCATCTCGAACCTGATCAGAGGCATGGGTTTGGGTACCTGGCAGCGACCAGGTCAGTTATGGAAAACTACGGCGTCTACGGTTTAGAGTATCAAAACCCCGCCTATCCTGATGCCGCCAAATCAAAGTATGCCATTATTACGCATCTACACTATGAATCGACCTGGGGAGATGTAGTTCAAGCGATTTCAGAAGTGGATAAATATTCACCGGATATTTTCGTAACCGTAACGTCACTTCACCTGGCGCAAATCGTCAAGCGCGATCTACCAAACGCTGTTATCGAACTCGTCGACAACAGAGGACGAGACATCAGACCATTCCTTCATGTGTTTCGAAAAATTGCGCCGTTGGGATATTCTGCAATTTGTAAAGTGCATGGGAAGGCTTCGACTTATCGCAATGATGGTGAAGCCCTTCGTCTAAGCGCGCTTAAAGCTCTCCTGACCGAGCATTGTTTAGAGAAAATAACATCCGAGGGCGATCTCGGCTTGTTGGCCCCTTCGGGCTCACTTATTGAACACAACGACAAGAACATGTTTTGGAACGGCCCCCACACTAACGTTTTAGTGGAGGAGCTTGAGCTACGAGATTGGCATGGAAAGTTCCCTGCGGGCTCTATGTTCTGGTTCAAGCCTGAAGCTTTATCCCCGCTGTTGAAAATCAATGAGGATAGATTTGATGTTGAAAGAGGTTTGGCAGACGGGACGATGGCGCACGCAATAGAGCGACTTTTTGGGTCGATATGTGTTGCTCAGGGTTTCCGCATCAAGGGCGTGTAGTTACCCCATGCGTCCATCAACATTTAATCAACAAAAGGGAGAGAGGAATTGGACAGGTACGACATTTTCAGAAAGTTTAACGAAGTTGATGATGAGACTTGGCTCAACACGCTGAAGAACTCGGTGAAATCTCGGCTGTACGATGATGTCGTTCTTCCGGGATTTCCCTCGGAGGCGACTCAGACGCAATTCGTCGGATCATCAAACGAGCATGCCATGCATGAAGGGTTCAATTTTTTCCATTATGTCAAAGCGTACGCTTCAGCTCTAGGTTGGCCAGTCACCTACAACTCCAGAATTCTAGATTTTGGGGTTGGCTGGGGCAGAATAATCAGGGTTTTCGCGAAAGAGGTCCCACCTGAAAATCTTTACGGAGTTGATGTCGATCCGGACATTCTGAAACAATGTGAACTTAACGGTATTCCAGGTCGCCTCAGCGTCATCGATCCCGTCGGGCGGTTACCGTTTGAAGATGATGAGCTGGATGTTGTCTACGCATACTCCGTCTTCAGCCATTTACCGGAAAACGTTCATCTTCATTGGATCAAGGAAATAAGCAGAGTTCTTAAGCCAGGTGGAGTCTTTGTGTCGACGGTGGAAAACCACAGATTTGTCGAGGGCCTCACTGATCCGGAACAAATCGCTAAAAGCGACTGGCTTCGGTACGTATCTGGTCTCGCCGGTGATGTAACTTCATTGCTAGCGCGTTATCGCAATGGTGAATACATTTACATACCATCTGGCGGGGGTGACTACCGACCATCCGAAGTTTATGGCGATTCTATCGTTCCAGAAAAATATATTAACAGGGTTTGGAGCGACTATTTCCACGTTAGATCATATAGGGATGATGCCGATTTCTGGCAGTCGGTTGTCGTTTGTCAAGGTGATGTCGCGGAGAACCTAGGTCAAACCTCCGGCACGGCCGGTGATTAGAACACCTATAATTAGCCTCCAGTGTTTTGGTAGGTAAAATATTCAGGCAACTCGGAAAGAAGCGGTTGTTTGGCGTCTTTGTCGGACATTACACAATCGCCAACCTTCGGCCATTTGATGCCGATTGCAGGATCATCCCATTTAACTCCGCGATCATGAGTTGCGCTGTACGGGGCTGTCACTTTGTATGAGATGACAGTATCGGCAGCGAGCGTCATGAAGCCGTGCGCAAACCCTGCAGGCACCCAAAATTGCTCGCCATTGTCCGGCGAAAGCTCGACCGCAGCCCATTGTCCGAAAGTAGGTGAGCCAGTTCTGATGTCGACCGCCACGTCCAGCAATCGCCCACGAATACAGCGGACCAGCTTCCCCTGCGCAAAGGGTTCTGACTGAAAATGAAGCCCCCGGATAGTCCCGGCTTGGGCGGACAGCGATTCATTGTCCTGCACAAACTCCACGTCCGCGACATTCTCGCGAAACCACTCACGCTTGAAAACTTCACTGAAGTAACCCCTCGTGTCGCCAAAACGAGCAGGGGTTATTTTTTTCAAGCCTGATATTGAGATTGCTTCTACTTGCACTTCGTGGATCCTGTCTCGTCTGCCTACCGAAGGTGATATGGCGATCAGCCGGGACAGTCAATAACGCTTTATCGATCTCGATCGCCTGAGTGATCAGGTCGATGATTTGCAGAAAGAGATGATACGAAGGGGCGGATAAAAAGTGGTTGGACACTCTTTCGAAAAGCATAATGTTTTCGCATAACGATTGAGTGTCCAGCGGATTGCCAAGTGCCTGACTTTAAAGAAAATCCACAGCCCGCCTCCGGGCACCATCTTTTCAAGCCGCTCAGTTAGCGCTGGGCGGCTTTTTCCGTTGTTGTTGCCAATCGAGCCGCGAGCACTTCTCTACGTCGCAGCCGTTCCAAATGCATTTGCTTTTGGGCGGGTGAGTCTCGCGGCGAATGATCAGGGCTTAAGTGAGCTTGTCCCAACTCGTGGCAATACTGGCAACGCCAACGCCTGTTGATGTAGCTTTGTTCGGGCGGCAGCTTTTCCAGATCGACTTCGACGGCGCGATTGCATGGGGTACAATAGGCTCTAACGGTGTAGCAATCGGCCCACAAATAACCGTAGGTGCCGGGCTTTGGTTCATAAGTCATGGCCAGTCCCTTTTCGCACGCGCCAGCACAAAACTGTTCTTCTCGCGATTGCCGCAGCCAAGGCACCGCAAGAGCGGTTCCATGGATATGATCGCCCGAAATTTTCCATAACGACGCTGCAGCGCCCATCTGTCGAGCATGCCGGCGCGTTTGCAGCGCCAGCACCGCGCGCCGACGACGTACCATTGCGGCAAATCGGCCAAGGTTGCGGAATGGTCCCGCTCCGGCACAAATATGCCAGTTGGTTTTGGCGGCATATTGTCATTAATGCCGCCGGCCAGATCGATGCCGCGACGATGGCGCATGTCAATCCCGCTCGGCACTCGGCTTCCATCCGCGTGTATATCCTCGGCCCATGGCTACGGTGGCGATGGACAGTTGGTTTTGCAGATGGTGGATTTCGTCCAGCAGCGTTTCCACGGCAGCAACAGCGTCGCCGTCATGGCACTGGATGACATAAGCCGCGATATCGTCCGGCATTTTGATCGTGTTTGGGCGCACGTTTCCAATCTCCTGTTTCAGAGCAGCAAAGAATTTCCCTGTCATGAAAAGGTGCGCCCCCGCACCGGTGTGAAATCAGTCTGGCATCAAGTCGGCAATCTGCCCGTGCGAGACCAGCAGGCGAGCGTTCGCCATGTTGCCGCTTTCCTCGTCAAGGGTCACTGCATATGCAGCAACGCCGATGTGACGAAGTGCCATGGTGCCTGCCATTTTCTCGGCGGATGCCTGGCTGGTCGCGGGTCGCATGTCACCCGGAACTATGCCGCCGCGTCCCTTTTTAAACTGTACGACTATGATTTTTTCAGCGTCTGCCATGTCTCTCACTCTCTCGTTTGTTCTACAAATGTTCTCATTTTGAGAAAGAGTCAATACAGGCATTCACGGGTCGATGGTTCATATCCGTTGGCTGTGTCATGAATTAGAACATATGTCGCACGTGGACCGATTGCGGACCGTTTCACTTGAATTTACCGGAACAGAAATGGAACATATGCCCATGTCTGCCCCGGAAAAGGTAGGTTTTCAGGAAGCAATCGCCGTTCGGGACGTGGGGGTCGGAGGTTCGAATCCTCTCACTCCGACCAGTCGGAAGCCAACAAAAACAGCGGCTTTTATCATCCCGAAATTCCCTGAAATAACCGTCTCCCAGCAAAACCGGGCAGTTCGAAACCCACGGGTTGGTCCGTGTCCGGAAATCCGGTATTGCGTGCGAAGACGCATGGTCCGGTATCCCTGCGGCTGTGGTTCCGGCGCCTGAAGAAAAGAGGCCCGTCGCTCCGCCAAGCGCCAGGCCTCAATGTCGCGGCCTTGTTTCAGGGGACGCGCGACAGGCATCGTCTTAGAAGCGTCGATCCCGGTCCACAACCTCAGAACTTACCCGTCACCGCTATCGGCCCTGAATTTCAGGGGCATCGTCACGATCAACTTATCGCGATCAAAAAAGAGGCCCGCTGCTTTTTCAAACAACGAGCCTCTGTTGGGTCGCTTGGCGGAGCGACCGCAGGCAAATTCGCCTGTCGCGCATGAACGTCAAATGAACAAACGGCTTCTTCTCGCGCCGAGAAACAACCCGTAAAAATCAGGGGTCATGGATCGGAAAGCCGCCTCAGCCGTTATCCAAACATAACAACGATGGAGGATAACATGCTGAAGGGTATCGCATTGTGGGCGATGGGCGTTCCGATCTTCGTGATCATTCTGCTTTATATGTTCGTGTTTTAAGCCGGTTCAGGGCTCTCGAACGAAAAGGCGGCCGTTTGGCGGTCGCCTTTTTATTGTCTGCATCCGCGCCTGTCAGTCCAGATCGCCGATCAGCTGTGAGGCCGTCGCCGCATCCGTGCGGCGGATGTCGATCTCGTCGCGGTGTTTGGCCAGCAGTTCGCTCGCCAGAAGCTTCTCCGCAAGACCGGCAGGCAGCGAGAGAATGACCCTGTCGCCCTTTTCTTCCGTCGCACCGACGCTGCGCTTGCCGGCGATCATGCCGCCCGCAACCGTGTTGTTGGTGTCGGGATCGATCAGGATGAAGGAACCGGTCGAGCGGTTCTGTTCATAGGGATCGAAGATCGCCGTCTCGTCGAAGGAAAGCCGCACCTTGCCGATGGCGTTCATCGGCAGCGAGGTTTCATGCGCCTGCCATTCGCCTTCCTTCAGGTTCAGCTGGCTGACAGGCTGCACGCTGACGCGCTGGCGGCGGCTGCCGCTTTTCAGCCAGTAGCGCTTGCCCGCTTCGATGCCGCCCGGCTGCAACGCCACGATCTGGGCGTCGAAGGCAAGGCCGGTCTGCGGCTGCGCCTCGATGGAAACGATCATGTCGCCGCGCGACACATCCACCTGACGGTCGAGGACGAGCGTGACGGCATCACCCGCAACGGCGGCATTGCGCACCAGATCGAAGGTGACGATCTGCTTGACATTCGCGACCATGCCGGAAGGCAGGACAACGACGCTGTCGCCCGGCTTCACCGAACCGCCGGCAACCGTGCCCTGATAACCGCGGAAACTTTCACCCGGCCGCGAGACGCGCTGCACCGGCAGGCGGAAGCCGCCGGATTGCGCGGAACGCACCGTGGCAAGCTCCAGCGTCTCCACCAGCGTCGGGCCTTCATACCAGGGCATGGAGGCCTTGCCTGACAGCACGACGTTTTCACCCTTCAGCGCCGACATCGGAATGGCGGTGATCTGCTTGATGCCGAGATTGGAGGCGAAATCGCGGAACTCGTGGGCGATCAGTTCGAAACCGGCCTTGTCGTAATGCGTCAGGTCGATCTTGTTGACCGCCAGCACGAATTGCCGGATGCCCATCAGCGCGGCGATGGTGGCGTGGCGGCGCGTCTGTTCCAGAATGCCGGTGCGCGCATCGACGAGCAGCACGGCAAGATCGGCGGTGGAAGCGCCGGTCGCCATGTTGCGGGTATATTGCTCGTGGCCGGGCGTGTCGGCGACGATGAAGGCGCGACGGTCGGTGGCGAAATAACGATAGGCGACATCGATGGTGATGCCCTGTTCGCGCTCCGCCTGAAGACCGTCGAGCAGAAGCGCGAAATCGGGCAGGCCGAGATCGTTCTGCTTGCCGCTGTCGCGGTGCAGGGTGGCGGCCTGGTCTTCCTTGACGGCCTTGGTGTCCCAGAGAAGACGGCCGATCAGCGTCGACTTGCCGTCATCGACACTGCCGCAGGTGATGAGGCGCAGCGGACGCGTGTCGCGCGCCGCCTTCGAATGCTCGGCAAAGGGCAGAATGGTGGCGGAAGAGGAGGGGGTGTTGGCGGCGGCAGTGCTCATCAGAAATACCCCTCGCGCTTCTTCTTCTCCATCGAGCCGGACTGGTCGCGGTCGATGGCGCGGCCCTGCCGTTCGGAAACGGTGGCGATTTCGAGTTCGGCGATGACTTCCTGAAGCGTCGCCGCCTCGGAACGGATAGCGCCGGTCAGCGGGAAGCAGCCGAGCGTGCGGAAGCGGATCGAGCCATGCTTGATCTCTTCGCCGGGCAGCAGCTCCAGCCGCTCGTCTTCGGCAAGGATCATCATGCCGTCGCGCTCGATGTAAGGGCGCTCGGCGGCGTAATAGAGCGGCACCAGCGGAATGTTTTCCGCCTCGATGTAACGCCAGATATCCACTTCGGTCCAGTTGGAGAGCGGGAAGGCGCGCACGCTTTCGCCCTTGCGGACCATGCCGTTATAG
>QFOL01000605.1 GCA_003241215.1 Agrobacterium fabrum | reverse complement strand
AGGCGGCATGCAAATGCCGTCCCAGATGAATGGCTGCCACGTTCCGGGTCAAACCGGGGCCATACAGAACCCGGCTTACAGGCCAACTGGCGAATTTCCCTCAATCTTATGCGGTTTGCGCGGGTGTGGGTGCGCGCATGCCTATCATCGGCGTTTATCGGTAATTATTGCCCAATTATCAAAAATTGATAAGATACCCGGGCGAAAGGTGTTGCCATGCCATCCAGCTATAATATTGGTCCGCACTATGAAGGTCTTGTCCGCGCATTGGTGGAAAGTGGGCGTTATGCGAGCGCCAGCGAAGTCATGCGCGACAGTCTCCGTTTGCTGGAGCAGCGTGAGGAAATCCGTCGGATTGAAATTGAGCACCTCAAAAAGGCTTATGACGAAGGAATGGCAAGCGGCGAGGGTCGAGAGATCCGTACCGATCTCTTGCTGGCCGAATTGAAAGCGGAAGCGCGCTCGCGTGGCTAAGTCCGTTTTCAGTCCCCGTGCTGAAGAAGACCTGCGCAAAATCTGGCGCAGTATCGCCCCTGACAATGAAAGGGCTGCCGATGAACTGCTACGTCGCATCGTCAGCAAAATTGAGTTGGCCGCCGAGCATTCATTGATGGGTGTAGCTCGATCCGAATTGAGCCGCACTGCGCGGATTTTGATCGAGGGGTACTACATTATCATCTACGAACCCATGACCTACGGCATTTTTGTCGTTGCCATCGTTCATGGCGCCCGCAACGTCGATAACTGGCTGGATTGAGCTTTAGCCGGTCTTTCCCTTGTTTTAACAGAGAAAAACAGCGATTTCGCCGCATCTTCCCGTGCCGTGAGGGCGCATTGTCGCGCGCTGAGTAAACCATTCGTTAAACTTAACGGCTTATGAATTTCCGATGCGAAGTCGGTATCGTGCCGGCTTCTCCCATTGACGCCCATAGTGTCCCATGATATCCCAAATGCACACCACATTGGGTCGTGTTTTTGACCCGCAATCGCTGAAACAAGTGAGGAGCCTGCGAGGGGCTGCTGCAGGGCATGTCGCCCTGGCGCTTGCCGATGTGTCGTGCGTACCGGTGTCGTCTGCAAAGTGGATGGTTCGCTTTGCGGAATGCGGTTTTGGCGAGTTGAGTAATGGACCGCTTTTTATCGAACGTGACGAACAGGATCGACGCCAAGGGGCGCGTTTCGGTTCCGTCTCCGTTTCGTT
>QFOL01000604.1 GCA_003241215.1 Agrobacterium fabrum | reverse complement strand
GAGGTGACCATGTCTGCTGCGGCAACACCGCCCTCGCCCGGCACGAAGCCGATATCGAGACCGCCGACGCGGGCAGCGGCGGTGTGCAGAACCGAGAAGCCGTTCCACTCTTCGGTGACAGCGCCGACCGAAACGGCAAGCCTTGCAGCAGCGGCGAGCACGGCCGCGCCATCGGCGCGCGCCAGCGCACCCTGACCGATGATGATCAGCGGGTTCTTGGCGGACTTCAGCTTGTCGACGAAGCTGTGCGAACCGTTGGCCAGATCGGACAGCGTTTCAGCGCCGGAGCCGAGATATTCGTAATTGTAGCGCAGTTCGCCGGCTTCACCGATCACGCCGATCGGGAAACCGCCGCGACGCCAGCGCTTCCGGATGCGGGCGTTGAGCACGGCCGCTTCGTAACGCGGGTTGGAACCGACGATCAGCAGGGCGTCGGCCTGTTCGATACCTTCGATGGTGGAGTTGAACAGGTAGCTGGCGCGGCCGAGCGACGGGTCGAGTGCAGCGCCATCCTGACGGCAATCAACATTGGCCGAACCGAGCGAAGCGAGAAGCGACTTCAGCGCGAACATTTCTTCAACGGAGGCCAGATCGCCGGCGATAGCGCCGATCTTGCTGCCGGATGTTGCGGCAACCGCCTGCTTGATCGCACCGAAGGCTTCGCCCCAGCTTGCAGGCTGCAGACGGCCGTCCTTGCGGACGTAAGGCCGGTCGAGACGCTGCGTCTTCAGGCCGTCCCAGATGAAGCGGCTCTTGTCGGAAATCCACTCTTCGTTGATCGCCTCGTTAACGCGCGGCATGACGCGCATGACTTCGCGGCCACGGGTATCGACGCGGATGGCCGAACCGAGCGCATCCATCACGTCGATGGTTTCGGTCTTGTTCAGTTCCCACGGGCGGGCGGTGAAGGCGAAAGGCTTGGAGGTGAGCGCGCCGACCGGGCAGAGGTCAACAACGTTGCCCTGCAGCTCCGAGGTCATGGCCTGCTCGAGGTAGGTGGTGATTTCGGCATCTTCGCCGCGGCCGATGAGGCCGAGTTCGGCAATGCCGGCAACTTCCGTCGTAAAACGGACGCAGCGCGTGCAGTGGATGCAGCGGTTCATCACCGTCTTGACGAGCGGTCCGATATATTTGTCTTCAACCGCGCGCTTGTTTTCCGCATAACGCGAACCGGCGATACCGAAGGCCATGGCCTGGTCCTGC
>QFOL01000603.1 GCA_003241215.1 Agrobacterium fabrum | reverse complement strand
TCTGGCGCAGCTCGTCGGAAACGCCGAGTTCCTTGCGCTTGGCGTCCATTTCGGCTTCCAGGCGTTCCAGATATTCGCGGGCGCGGGTCTGGATTTCATTGGCGGTGTCTTCATCGAAGCCGTCGATCGAGGAAATTTCGTCGAGGTCGACATAGGCCAGTTCTTCGACCTGCGCGAAGCCTTCCGAAGCCAGAACCTGACCGACCATTTCGTCAACGTCGAGGGCTTCCATGAAGAGGGCCGTGCGCTCGTTGAATTCCTTCTGGCGACGCTCGGATTCTTCCTGCTCGGTCATGATGTCGATATCCCAGCCGGTCAGCTGCGATGCCAGACGCACGTTCTGGCCGCGGCGGCCGATGGCGAGCGACAGCTGTTCGTCCGGAACCACCACTTCGATACGCTCGGATTCTTCATCCAGAACGACCTTGGCGACTTCCGCCGGCTGCAGGGCGTTGACGATGAAGGAAGCCGGCTCCTGGCTCCACGGAATAATGTCGATCTTTTCGCCCTGGAGTTCGCCGACAACGGCCTGAACACGCGAACCGCGCATACCGACGCAGGCGCCGACCGGATCGATCGACGAGTCGTTGGAGATGACGGCGATCTTGGCGCGCGAACCCGGATCACGGGCAACCGACTTGATCTGGATGATGCCGTCGTAGATCTCAGGGACTTCCATGGTGAAGAGCTTCACCATGAACTGCGGATGGGTACGCGACAGGAAAATCTGCGGGCCGCGCTGTTCGCGGCGAACGTCGTAGACGTAAGCGCGCACACGGTCGCCATAACGCATGTTTTCCCGCGGGATCATCTCGTCACGACGGATGATGCCTTCGCCACGGCCGAGATCGACGATGACATTGCCATATTCGACGCGCTTGACGGTGCCGTTGACGATTTCGCCGATGCGGTCCTTGAACTCGTCATACTGGCGGTCACGCTCGGCTTCGCGCACCTTCTGCACGATGACCTGCTTGGCGGACTGGGCGGCGATACGGCCGAAATCCATCGGCGGCAGCGGATCGGCGATGAAGTCGCCGAGCTTGGCGTCCGGGTTGCGGTCGCGGGCCAGCTCCAGCGGGATCTGGGTCGAATAGTCCTCGGCGGCCTCGACAACTTCCAGAAGACGCTGCAGGCGGATTTCGCCGGTCTTGGAGTTGATGTCGGCGCGGATGTTGGTTTCCGAACCATAGCGCGAGCGGGCGGCT
>QFOL01000150.1 GCA_003241215.1 Agrobacterium fabrum | reverse complement strand
GCGGAGAACGGCGTCGAAATCGCTGAGCGTGGCGGCATTGAGTTCCACGATCAGGTCCCAGCGGCCGTTGGTGCTGTGGATTTCGGATATTTCTGGAAAACCGCCCAGCGTGCGGATGACGCGGTCCGTCACATGGCCTTCAATCTCGATCATCATGATGCCGCGGATCGCCGCCTCCACCGCGTCGGCGCGCAAAATGACGGTGTAGCCGATGATGGTGCCGTCATTTTCCATTCTTTCGATGCGCGAGCGCACCGTCGCCCGCGAGGTCTCCGTCTCGATTGCGAGATCGGAAATGCTACGCCTGCCATTGTGCCGCAAAAGGGTGATGAGCCGTTCGTCGAGATTATCCATGATGACCAGTTCGGTAAATCAATTTTACCAAATCGATAGCTTATTTCGATAATTTTGCCAATATTTGCTGTTCGTTTCGCCAGATCACTGTGGTGAACTGGAATCATCGGTAGGAAAGCGAGGACGGGAATGGAAATCAGGTTGATCGGCGCGCCGCTGCAGATCGGGGCTGGGCAACTGGGATGCGAGATGGGCCCCAGCGCCTATCGTGTCGCAGGGCTGGCGCACGCGCTTGAAGAGCTGGGCCACCGCGTGGTCGATACCGGCAATGTGACGCCGGCGCCGCTGCGAGAATTCCAGCATCCCAATCCGGCGGTTCATCATCTGGCCGAAACCGTGGCCTGGACCGAGGCGCTGACCGAGGCGGCCTATCGTGAAAGCGCCGGCGCCGTGCCGATCTTTCTCGGCGGCGACCATGCGATTTCGGCCGGAACAGTCGCTGGCATGGCACGCCGGGTGGCGGAGACCGGCCGGCCGTTTTTCGTGCTCTGGCTCGATGCCCACACCGATTATCACACGCTGGAGACGACACGCAGCGGCAATCTGCACGGCACACCGGTTGCCTATTTCAGTGGGCGAAAGGGTTTTTCCGGTTATTTCCCGCCGCTTTCCCATGCGGTGCCTGAAGGAAATATCGGCATGATCGGTATCCGCAGCGTCGATCCGGCCGAAAGGGACGCGCTTGAAAAGAGCGATATCACCGTTCACGATATGCGCTCGATAGACGAGCATGGCGTCGCCGTTCTGCTGCGCGAATTCCTGGCGCGGGTTCAGGCGGCAAACGGGCTCCTGCATGTCAGTCTCGATGTCGACTTCCTCGAGCCGTCCATCGCGCCGGCCGTCGGCACCACGGTTCCGGGCGGCGCGACGTTCCGTGAGGCGCATCTCGTGATGGAAATGCTGCATGACAGCGGGCTGGTCTGCAGTCTCGACCTGGTGGAACTCAACCCGTTTCTCGACGAGCGCGGCAGAACCGCGACACTGATGGTCGATCTCGCCGCCAGCCTGATGGGCAAGCGGGTTATGGACCGCCCGACACGGGCCGGCTGAAAGGGGTGATGCGATGACCGTAATACCGAACCTGAATATCGTGCCCTTCGTCAGCGTCGATCATATGATGAAACTCGTGCTGCGCGTGGGCATAGATACGTTCCTGCGCGAACTTGCCGATGCCGTGGAAGAGGATTTCCGCCGCTGGGAAAGCTTCGACAAGACGCCGCGCATCGCCTCGCATTCGAAAGAGGGCGTCATCGAGCTGATGCCGACCAGCGACGGCACGCTTTATGGCTTCAAATATGTCAATGGCCATCCGAAAAACATGAAGGAAGGCCGCCAGACGGTGACGGCTTTCGGTGTGCTTTCCGATGTCGGCAATGGTTATCCGCTGCTTCTGACCGAGATGACCATCCTGACGGCGCTGCGCACCGCCGCTACATCGGCCGTCGCCGCAAAATATCTCGCCCGCAAGAATTCCCGCTCGATGGCCATCATCGGCAATGGCGCCCAGAGCGAATTCCAGGCGCGCGCCTTCAAGGCGATTCTCGGCATCGACACGCTGCGGCTATTCGACATCGACCGCTCCGCCAGCGAAAAATGCGCCCGCAATCTCGCCGGGCAGGGTTTTGCCATCAAGATCTGCGAGAGCGCGCAGGAGGCGGTCGAAGGGGCGGATATCATCACGACGGTCACCGCCGACAAGCAATATGCGACGATCCTGACCGACAACATGGTCGGGCCCGGCATTCACATCAACGCTGTCGGCGGCGATTGCCCCGGCAAGACCGAACTGCACCGGGATATTCTGCTGCGCTCGGATATTTTCGTCGAATATCCGCCGCAGACACGCATTGAAGGCGAAATCCAGCAATTACCGGCGGATTATCCCGTTACCGAACTCTGGCAGGTCATTGCCGGCGCCAGAGAGGGACGGGCGAGCGACCGGCAGATCACGCTGTTCGACAGCGTCGGTTTCGCAACCGAGGATTTTTCGGCGCTGCGTTACGTGCGCTCGAAACTGCCATCCACCGGGCTCTATACGGAGCTGGACCTGCTGGCCGATCCGGATGAGCCGCGCGATCTGTTCGGCATGCTGCTGCGCTGCGAGGCGGCGCTCGTCTGATCCGGCCGATATGGACGCAGATCAGCTGCGCTGGCGGCTCTTCCTTGCGAGTACATGTTCCCGCCAGATGGTGAAGAGGCCGGCGGCAATGACGATTGCCGCGCCGATGACCATGTTTGATGTCACGACCTCCCCATAGATGGTGACGCCGATGATGGAGACGAGCACCAGCTGATAATAGGAAAAGGGCTGCACGGAAGCCGCATCCGCCAGTTCGAACGCCTTTATCAGGCAATAATGGCCGCTCATGCCGGTAATGCAGAGCGCCAGCATCCAGCCCCAATCCTGCGGCTCGATGCTGACCCAATAAAACGGGCCGACCAGCGTCAGGGCCGCCGCACCGGCAACGCCGGTGTAGAAGAAGCTCGTCATCGCCGAATCGCTCTTGCTGCCGAGGCGGGTCAGGACGCTGTAGAGCGCCAGCATGAAGGTGGCCACGAAGGTGATCAGCAGCCGGTTGTCGAAACCGTCGCCCTCCGGTTTGAGGATGACGAGAACGCCGATGAAGCCGACAAAAATGGCGCTCCAGCGCCGCCAGCCCACATGTTCTCCCAGCAAAGGCATGGACAGCGCCGCAACGATCAGCGGTGCGGAGGCGAGGATGGAATGGCTGTGTGCCAGCCCGACGACGGCGAAGGAGAAGATCGAAATCACGATCTGCACGGCGAGAAGCACGCCGCGGCCAATCTGCAGCCAGGGACGGTTGGCCATGACGGCGCCCCTGATACCACCCGCCGACCTTGCGGCCATCAAAAGAACGAAAAGGGCAAAGGCCCAGTATCGCAGCATGGCGATGAAGGCAGGGGGATAGGCGCTGCCGAGGTGTTTCGAAATACCATCCTGCGCCGCAAAGATCGTGAAGGCGACAAGCGCATAAACAAAGCCGGTCCTGGGTGATGGCATGAAAAAACCGCTATCCGACTGCCGCCGGCAAAAGAGTATTCGGGGTGAATGAGGTGGGTAACAGCCATATGTTATGGCCGTACCTTGTCAGACAACCTTATTTTCCGAATAGCTGCCATGCAAGTGTGGAAGCTGCCTTTTCAAGGGCCGATTGCTGGAACGTAGTTTTGCGGTGCTTTCCCCTCATCCCTGTGCCTGTCACAGGGATCCAGCCAGTCCAGGTCCTTGGACTGAAAGGAGTCTCTCCCGCCGCGCAGACCCGCGTCGCCCTGCAGGTCGATGTGGAGTTCGTATGATGTGAGCCCGCTGCCGAGGGCTTTGGGACAGGCGTGGCTGTCCGCCGTCAACGATTGCGCGGCGGACAGAAGATTCTGCAAGACGCTCAGCGTCCCGGTTGTGGCTTCAGCCGATCTTCACGGCCGCCTTCGAAGCGGTGGATTTCAACGCGGCGTCGGCCAGTTTCAGCGCGATCAGACCGTCCTTGATGGAGGGCGACGGCGCGACATTGTTTTCGATGCTGTCGATGAAGGCGGTGATTTCCGCCGCATAGGCGGCCGTATAACGTGTCATGAAGAAATCATGCAGCGGCGGGCGGGTGTAGCCTTCCGCATTGGCGATTTCGATGGAGACCGGGCGCTGGTTTTCGGCCGCTGCCGAACCGAGCGAACCGTGCACTTCGATGCGCTGGTCGTAACCATAGGTCGCGCGGCGTGAATTCGAAATGATCGCCTGCCTGCCGCTTTTCGTCGTCAGGATGATGCTGGCGCTGTCGAAATCGCCGAGCGCGCCGATCTCCGGATTGACGAGAACGGAACCGGTGGCGAACACGCTTTCCACTTCCTCGCCGAGCAGGAAACGGGCCATGTCGAAATCATGAATGGTCATGTCGCGGAAAATGCCGCCGGAGACCTTGATATATTCGGCCGGCGGCGGGCCGGGGTCGCGGCTGGTGATGGTCACCATTTCCACCTTGCCGATACGGCCATCGTCGATTGCCTTGTGAACGGCCTGGAAATGCGGGTCGAAACGGCGGTTGAACCCGAGCATCACCTTCGCACCGGTTTCCTCGACCACTTTGGCGCAGGCTTCCGCACGGGCGACATCGAGATCGACGGGCTTTTCGCAGAAGATCGCCTTGCCGGCGCGGGCGAAACGCTCGATCAGGTCGGCATGGGTGTTGGTCGGGGTGCAGATGATGACGGCGTCGATCGTCTTGTCGGCCAGAACCTCATCGATGGTGCTGACCTTACACTGCGCCTCGCGGGCGATTGCTTCCGCGGCGCCGGCCATGGCGTCCACAACGGCCACCAGCTGCGCACGGCTGTCGGTGGTGATCGCCTTGGCGTGGACCTTGCCGATCCGTCCAGCGCCGAGCAGTGCCAATTTCGTAACCATCTTTCCTCCGGTTTCTCACATCCGTCCCTCACTCCCGGAGAGACAGAATATGAATGCAATCAATGTTTCGATATGGAATATATGTTCCATTTTGCTAGATCGACATCGGGGACGTGTCAAGCGTTTTGACGATGATCGAGACGACCGGAATCATTCCTTCGGGAAGGTTCCATGGCGGGCATGGCCGCTGTCGTAAAAAGCATAGGGGCGGCGTCAAAGCCCCTTGCGACATTCAATCGGCCGACGCTGTCAGGACCGGATTGTGGGGCAGGGCGTAAACCTCGACCGGGGTTTCGAGGCCGCGCAGCAGCCATTGGCCGAGATTTTCCAGCTTTCCCTGATATCCGGCCATGCGGACAAATTCTTCGGAGAAAAGCACGTTGCGCCCGGTCTCCTTGGTCAGCGTTTCCAGCCGCGAGGCGATGTTGACGGCTGGGCCGATGACGGTGAAATCGAGGCGGGTCTTCGAGCCGATATTGCCATACATGACATCGCCGACATGCACGCCGATGCCATAACCCAGGGGATCGTGGCCCTTCTGGCGATTGATCTCGTTGAGCGCGACAAGGCCTTTCTGCGCACTGGCGATGGCCTTCAGCAGGTTTTCGCAGGCCTGTGGGTCGCTGAGCGGGAAAATCGCCAGCAGCCCGTCGCCCATGAATTTGAGTATTTCGCCGCCGAATTCCTCGATGGGATCGCACATGGCGTCGAAATAACCGTTCAGGAGCTCGATCACATCGTCGCGTGGCCAAAGGTCGGAAATATGGGTGAAATTTCTGAGGTCGCAGATCAGGATCGCAGCGCCCACCGTCATGCCGCTGCCGCGCGTGGTGGCGCCATTGAGGATTTTTTCGCCCGCATGCGGCCCCACATAGGTTTCCAGAAGGGTGCGTGTCATGCGATTTTTCAGGCGTATTTCGCTGACCAGCGCCAGGGCCGGCAGCAGGTTTTTCAGGGTGAAGACTTCCGCTTCCGTAAAGCCGCCGGGCCTGTCGCTGGAGAATGTGGCGACATGGCGCTTGCCGAAGGTGTGCTCGATCGGCCAGGCGTAATAATCCGTCAGCCCTTCGGCCCGCAGATCCGCGTAGATCGTATAGCCGGGTTGGTCGATTTCCTCGCCGGTCAGCCGGTGGCGAACCTCGGTTGCGCCCTGATGAATGTCGTTGATGGGGCTATTGAGATATTCGGGCGTGCTTTCCGACCCATAGCCATAGGTGGCGATTTCGGCGGCGGGCTGGCCGGCTTTCCACAAAATGCGCGCGCCAAGCCATTGCGGATGGCGAATGCGGAAAGCGAGCGTGCCCCGCGCAACGGAAACTCCGCTCTCGCGCAGCCTGCTGCAAAGCTCGACGAATATGTCGTCGATAAAGCGTTCATCCTTGGTGCCGGTGATGAGCCAGTCGAGAATTTCCGTCTTTTCCGCTGGCCATAATTCATCCAATGCGGAAGAAACCGGTTCTTCGGTGTTAAGACTGAGTGTCATGGCAGGATTCCGGAGGTTGTTGCTGCTCTCGCACAAGCGGGGCCGAATGGTCGCTCGTGAACCCCATGTGGTGCCGGATAACGAAAATGTTAAGAGAGCGGAGCGGAAAATGTTCCGGAAGCGGTTGGCGGCAAAAGGCTACGCGCGCCGCCCGGATGTTCTTTTGAACATCATCCCCGGCGGCGCTGAGATTTTGCTGATCGTCAGGGACGGATCAGATGACGGTTTCGACAGGAATATGAAGTGCTGCCGCAACGCGCCGGATGCGCAGCGGATCGCTATCCGTGCCGTCTTCCAGGGCGCGGATTTCGCTGGTGGTGAGACCGCAGGTTACGGCAAGCTGTTCGACCGTGTATCCGGCGAGATTGCGCGCGGTGAGGACCTTTTTGGCAAAAGGAGCATCGGTTTCGTGATCGGAATCGGGTTGTGAGATTGAAATTGTCATTATTGCATCTCCCTCAGAATGGACACTTAAATGCGGGCGGCAAAGAAAAGTTGCCGGGACCGAATGCGACCGCGTTGCCGGAGAAGAAAATCAGTGCTGCAACGCAGCGAGGAACATAACGGCTTCGTCGACCTACGCAATAGTTAAATTTTGTTAAGATTCGTGATCGCTGCTTTCCTGCGGCAATTCATATCGGCAAAAAGGCTGAAAAGCCGGCATTTTTCCGGGTTCTTGCGAAGGTCGGGGCGGCCTTTGCTACAGCATGCCCCAGGCGCGAAACCGGCCACGACCCGTGACTTCCCGCAATTCCAGCTGGTTGGCGAGCCCGATCGCGCCCTGCGGCGTGGTGCCGAGCTCCTTGACGATCATCGCCGCCGAGACCACCGGGCGGGAGACGACAAGCTCCACCAGTTCCGGCAGGCGCGAAGAGGAGCGCCTGCCGGCCAGCTTGCGCATCATGCGCTCTCTTGCGTGGCTCAGCCGGTCGTGCTCCTTCATGGTGGCCTGTGCCGCTTCATAAAAGCTGTCGAGAAGCGCGAGAAGGCGCTGCGTCTGGTTTCTGGCGTGCCGGCGCTCCCGCGGAACGGCGCGAAGCCCGGTGCTAAGCGCGGGCAGGTGATCGGGCGTGACGGCGCCATCACGCAGGAAGGCGGAGGCCAGAAGCCTGCCAAGCCAGGGGCTGCGTTGCAGCACCTCGATCATGTTCCAGGCGTCGAGCAGGATGGCGGTGCGAAGAATCGCCGGCAGTTCCTCCGTCCGCGCATGCACGTCCCACCATTCTTTCAGCCGCTCATCCTCGTCCCAGTCGGGTTCGTTGATGATCGCATGGCTTTCCTCCCTGTGCATTGGCGGAAGCGCGCTGCCGGTGGTGATCGCATCGAGCGTTGCGGCGCTTCGCGCCAGAAGCGCATCCAGCTCGGAAAAAGCGCCATCCAGCGATGTTTCCGCCTCCTCCGCGTCGGTGTCTTCATCGCGGGAGTGATCGGGCGATTGTCTGGGAGGCGCCGGCTCTTCGGCAAGTGCCGCCCTGCCGCGCAGCCTCGAAAGGCCCGGTGCGGTAAAGGCCCAGCCGGCGGCATTGGAAAAAATCAGCCGTCTCGAGCGGAGAATCCGGTGCGCCGCCGTCATTTCATGGGTTGGCGCGCGCACATCCATATGCGCGTCATGCAGCACCAGATCTTCCATATGGACGAGTTCACCGTCCACCCACATGGAGGAAATCGCATCGGTGAAATCCTGTCTTTCGATGAAGCCGTGTTTCATCGGTGACCGGTCGATCCGCTCGTCCAGCCGCGCCAGCGCCTCGCCCGCACGGGCGGCGGCAATCAGGAGCTTTTCGATCTGGACGTCCGATATATCGTAAATCATTGATATTTTTTAGTTTGAGCGCGGGCGGCTTACAAGGCGGATCACAGTCGGGTGGTTTTACTTTTGAGGTTTCCACCCGAAAATCCGCTGAAAAAAGGGTGGCGGAAGGCCGGGAATCGGCAGGGCTTCAGCCGCCATGGCTGGTTTTTCGGCAATATTGCGGAGCGGTATAAACTTGCGCACCGCAACATGACGGGTATATACCCCCCCGAGAGCGACAAATTATCACACCTTCCGTTCGCCCTTCCATCTCCAGACGAAGATGAATTGGAGTTTACCCGTGAATATTATGGCAAATGGTCCCGCCGCCGCGCCGGACCAGAAAACCCGTTTGAAATCCATTATCGGCGGATCGGCGGGCAACCTCGTCGAATGGTACGACTGGTACGTCTATTCGGCCTTCACCCTTTATTTCGCGCCGGTGTTTTTCCCTTCCGGAAACCAGACCGCAGAATTGTTGAGCGCAGCCGCCGTTTTCGCCGTCGGATTTCTGATGCGGCCCATCGGGGCCTGGTTCATGGGCACCTATGCCGACCGCAAGGGCCGCAAGGCCGGCCTCACACTGTCCGTCACGCTGATGTGTCTCGGTTCGCTGTTGATCGCGGTTACGCCCGGCCATGAGACGATCGGCATCGCCGCACCGGCCATTCTCGTTTTCGCCCGGCTGCTACAGGGTATCAGCGTCGGCGGCGAATATGGCGCCAGCGCAACCTATCTCAGCGAAATGGCCGGCAAGAACCGCCGCGGTTTCTTCTCCAGCTTCCAGTATGTGACGCTTATTTCCGGCCAGCCTTCATTGGCGGCCTTCTGGCGATTGCGGTGTTTTATATCCGCCGCGGCCTTGTCGAGACGCAGTCCTTCGAAAATGCCAAGACCGGCGCTGCCGACAAGCCGAAGTCCAGCGGATGGGCGCTGTTCAAGCACTATCCAAGGGAAGCGCTGATGGTCATGGCGCTCACATCAGGCGGCACGCTCGCCTTTTACGCCTACACCACCTATCTGCAGAAGTTCCTCGTCAACACCTCGGGCTTCAGCAAGGAAAGCGCCACGGAAATTACCACGGCGGCGCTTTTTGTCTTCATGCTGTGTCAGCCGCTTGCCGGTGCGCTGTCGGACAAGATCGGCCGTAAACCGCTGATGGTGGGCTTCGGCATCCTGGGAACGCTGTTCACCTATGTCATTTTCAGCACGCTTTCGACCACAACCGATCCGATCATGGCTTTCGGCCTCGTGCTGATCGGCCTGCTGATCGTCACCGGCTATACCTCGATCAATGCGGTGGTGAAGGCGGAAATGTTCCCGGCCCATATTCGCGCGCTCGGCGTGGCGTTACCTTATGCGCTGGCAAACACCATATTCGGCGGAACGGCGGAATTCGTAGCCTTGAAGTTCAAGCAGATCGGCCACGAGAACTGGTTCTTCTGGTATGTGACGATCATGATCGCGTTGTCGCTGGTGGTTTACGTGAAGATGCGCGACACGCGCGACCACAGCCATATCCACGAAGACTGATCGGCTTACACAAAAACCAGCAAAGCCCCGCCCTTCCGGCGGGGCTTTTTCTTTTTTGCGTTCAGGCGGCTTCGCTAGGAATGATCACGCGGGCTTCAAAACCGTCCTGCTGACCTTCTGCGGGAGAGGAAAGCCACCGGATCGACGGTCGGCCCGGCATTTACGACGCGGATCGCGCCGTCTGTTTCCGCAATCACCTGCACGGGGCTTTTCGGCGGGCTGTGAATCAGCGCATTTTCGAGAAGGTTGCGGATGATGATACCAAAGGCATCCGGACCGATCCTGCCGGACAGGGCGCCTTCACAGCGATTGGTGAAGCGGATGCGAGACGCCCCTATCGCCGTTCTGCTCATATCGTCGATAACGAGTTCGAGCACGGGGATGAGATCGCTTGTCTTATCCGTAAGCCCGATCCTGGCTTCAGCCCGGGACATCTGAAGCAGTTTCTCGGCGAGGTGGGCGAGGTGCTGCAGGGATTTTTCGATGTTTTCAACGCGTGGCGCAAGCTCCGGGGGGATATCGGCGTGCAGCCGCTGCGCCTGCGCCAGCGCACCGGCAATCGGGGTTCGCAATTCGTGGGCGCTATTGGCGGTGAATTCCCGCTCCGCCTCGATT
>QFOL01000602.1 GCA_003241215.1 Agrobacterium fabrum | reverse complement strand
TGCCGGTTTTAACCATCGAATGCGGCCGAAGCATGAACCGGCTCGGCGCCAGGAGCTTTGCATGTTCAAGGGATCAATTCCCGCCCTCATTACCCCGTTTACGGACAATGGCGCCGTGGACGAACAGGCGTTTGCCGCCCATGTGGAATGGCAGATCGCCGAAGGCAGCAACGGCCTTGTGCCCGTGGGCACGACGGGGGAATCCCCGACGCTTTCCCACGATGAGCACAAACGGGTCGTTGAACTCTGCATCGAGGTTGCGGCGAAACGGGTTCCGGTCATTGCGGGTGCTGGCTCCAACAATACCGATGAGGCAATCGAACTTGCGCTGCATGCGCAGGAAGCCGGCGCGGATGCGCTGCTGGTTGTCACCCCCTATTACAACAAGCCGACCCAGAAGGGTCTGTTCGCCCATTTCTCCGCTGTCGCCGAAGCGGTGAAGCTGCCCATCGTCATCTACAATATCCCGCCGCGCTCGGTGGTGGATATGTCGCCGGAAACCATGGGCGCGCTGGTCAAGGCGCACAGGAACATCGTCGGCGTCAAGGACGCGACCGGCAGGATCGACCGCGTTTCCGAACAGCGCATTTCCTGCGGCAAGGATTTCATCCAGCTTTCGGGTGAGGATGGTACGGCGCTCGGTTTCAACGCCCATGGCGGCGTCGGCTGCATTTCCGTCACCGCCAATGTCGCGCCGCGCCTCTGTTCGGAATTCCAGGCGGCGATGTTCGCCGGCGATTATGCCAAGGCGCTGGACTATCAGGATCGCCTGATGCCGCTGCACAAGGCGATCTTCATGGAACCCGGTGTCTGCGGCACCAAATATGCGCTGTCAAAGACACGCGGCGGCAACCGCCGGGTCCGCTCACCCTTGATGAGCACGCTGGAACCGGCAACGGAAGCGGCCATCGATGCGGCGCTGAAGCACGCCGGCCTGATGAACTGAGACAGGCCTGAAAGCTTTTAGGGCGCGCCATGAACCGCTTCGCGACAGAAGCCGTTCGGCGCGCCTTTTCTTTTCGCGGCGAGGATACTAAATAGAGCATGTCTCCCAAGAGCGGGCACCGGTTTTGGGACAAAGACATGCGGAAAACCGCTCTGGCCGAAAGGCTGCGGGCGCAATAAGAAAAACAAGGGATTGAAATATCATGGCCCCCAAAGGCAGCCAGCGCGTGGTGAACAAGATCGTTGCGGAAAACCGCAAGGCCCGTTTC
>QFOL01000149.1 GCA_003241215.1 Agrobacterium fabrum | reverse complement strand
TGCGCAAAAAGCGCTGACAACGCCGAACTGAAAAGGACCGACGGTGAGCGACACGAACCAGAACAGCCAGGGACCATACGGACAAAACGGCGCGGGCGATGGCAATCGCGGCCCGATCATTCCGAAATCCCCGACCGAGGCGCTGCGCCCGGAAAAGGTGCCGGCCCCGCCGAAGCGCTCCCGCAAGGCCCATGGCCAGCTTGTGATCTTCCTGAACTTCCTGATGACACTTGCGGTTGCCGTCTGTGTGCTGGCCATTGCCGCCTTCTATTACATGATCAATGCGTTCCAGGAGCCCGGTCCGCTCCAGACGAACACCCATTTCACCGTGCGCAACGGCGCCGGCATCATCGAGATTGCCAACAATCTCGAACGCAATGACATCATCTCCAACGCCCGCGTTTTCCGCCTGATGACCGGCAGCTATCTGCAGAAGGATCAGACGCTGAAAACGGGTGAATACGAGATCAAGGCCGGCGCATCGATGAAGGACATCATGCTGCTGCTGGAATCCGGCAAGTCGATCCTTTATTCCGTGTCGCTGCCGGAAGGCCTGACCGTGAAGCAGATGTTTGCGCGTCTTGCCGCCGATGAAGTGCTGGATGGCGAACTTCCCGCCGCGCTGCCGCCGGAAGGCAGCCTGCGCCCCGATACCTATCGCTTTACCCGCGGCACCAAGCGCGAAGAAATCATCAGCCAGATGAGTGCGGCGCAGGACAAGCTGATCGACATGATCTGGGAACGGCGCGATCCCGACCTGCCGATCAAGACCGTCGAGGAATTCGTGACGCTTGCCTCGATTGTCGAGAAGGAAACCGGCAAGGATGACGAGCGCGCCCATGTCGCCTCCGTCTTCTATAACCGCCTGAAGAAGGGCATGCGCCTGCAATCCGACCCGACGATCATCTACGGTCTGTTCGGCGGCGACGGCAAGCCGTCCGACCGGCCGATCTACCAGTCGGACCTGCAGAAGCAGACGCCGTTCAACACCTATGTCATCAAGGGCCTGCCGCCGTCGCCCATCGCCAATCCGGGTCGCGCCGCACTCGAGGCCGTCGCCAATCCGTGGCGTACCGACGATCTTTATTTCGTCGCCGATGGCACCGGTGGCCACGTCTTTGCCAAGACGCTGGAAGAGCACAACGCCAATGTTCGCCGCTGGCGCAAGATAGAGGCCGAAAAAGCGGCCGCCGGAGCCAATCCCGATGTTGCCGTGGATGGTCAGCCCGGCGGCGCCGAGGCGGAAAAACCGGCCAACAACTGATAATCCTGACCGGGTCCTGTTTGCGCAGGGCCCGGTTTTGTACGGCATGACGGGGGGCTTCCAGATATGACATTGCAATCGATGACCGGCTTCGCACGCAGCGAAGGGACCTCCGGCCGTTACCGCTGGGCATGGGAATTGCGGTCGGTGAACGGCAAGGGGCTCGATGTACGCCTGCGCCTGCCAACCGGTCTTGAGGCGCTGGAAACCGGCTTGCGGGAAATCGCGGGCGAGCATCTTTCCCGCGGTAATATTCAGGCAGGCCTGACATTGGCGATTGCGGAAAATCGGCTGGAAGCCGTGATCAACCGCGATGCGCTCGCTGCGGTTCTGGCGCTCAAGAAGGAGCTTGGCGATGTCGTCGAGGACAAGCCGCTGAGCTTCGACACGCTGCTCACGCTGCGCGGTCTTGTCGATTTTCGCGAGGCGGAAGATGATGCGGAAGCGCAGGCCATCCGTAACGGCGATGTGCTGGCCGGTTTTGCCACTGCCGTGGAGAAGCTGAAGGATATGCGCGAGCGCGAAGGGGCGTCGCTGTTCGCCATCCTGTCCGGTCATATCAACCGGATCGAGCAGCTCGTTGGCATCATCGAAAACGATCCTTCCCGCCAGCCCGAGCAGATTGCGGCACGGCTTGCCCAGCAGATCGCCCTTATCGGCGATGGCATGCACGGTCTGGATCGTGATCGGCTGCATGCCGAGGCGGCGCTGATCGCCACCAAGGCGGATCTGCGCGAAGAGATCGACAGACTGCACGCCCATGTGCAGGCGTCGCGCGAGCTTTTGGAGAATGGCGGGCCGGTGGGTCGCAAGCTCGATTTTCTTGCACAGGAATTTAACCGCGAGTCGAATACAATCTGTTCCAAATCGAACGCCAGTGCGGTAACCGCAGCAGGCATAGAGCTGAAAGTGGTGATCGACCAGTTTCGCGAGCAGGTCCAAAATCTGGAGTAGACCCCATGGTTCCGGTGAATGATTCTCCCGTGACGATTGCCCGCCGAGGGCTGATGCTGGTGATTTCTTCGCCATCCGGCGCGGGTAAATCCACGATTGCGCGCAACCTGCTCGACAAGGACAAGAATATCGGCCTGTCCGTCAGCGTCACGACACGTCCACGCCGCCAGAGCGAGATCGACGGCATCCACTACCATTTCATTTCCAGGCGGGAATTCGAGCGCCTGCGGGACAGCGACGCGCTGCTGGAATGGGCAGAAGTTCACGGCAATTTTTACGGCACCCCGCGCGGGCCGGTGGAAGATGCCATGGCCGCCGGCCGCGACATGCTGTTCGATATCGACTGGCAGGGCGCCGAGCAGCTGCAGGACAAGATGAAGGCGGACGTCGTTTCGATCTTCATCCTGCCGCCGACCATGACCGAACTGCAATCGCGCCTGCATCGCCGCGCCGAAGACACCGAAGAGGTCATCAAGACCCGTCTCCTCAATTCCCGTGCCGAAATCGAGCACTGGCGCGACTATGACTATGTCATCCTCAATGACGACCTGCAGGCCGCCTTCGAGGCCGTCGAAGCCATCGTCAAGGCCGAACGCGTCCGCCGCGACCGCCGCCATGGCATGTTCGACTTCGTGCGGGCGTTGCTCGAGGAAGAGCCGAAGCTCTGACATGGAACCCGCGACCAGCATTTTGACTTGAGCTGGACCGTCGCCGTATCCAAGATGTCCGAACTCTGGTCACCGACCATCCGGCCAAAATCTTGAAATCATATTGAACGGATGTTATGTATATCCCGCTGGGATATACGAGGCTTCTCTAAATGGCTACGTCTACAGTTTTCACAAGTAATCGCAGTCAGGCCGTCAGGCTGCCAAAGACGGTGGCTTTTCCCGACGATGTGCATAAGGTCGATGTTCTGAAAGTGGGTCTCACGCGTATTATCGTGCCACATGGAAAGCGTTGGGACGACCTCTTTTTGACCGGCCCACGTGCAACGGATGATTTTCTTTCCGTTCGCGAAGAGCCTGCATTGGATGAGCGCGAGCCCTTCTGATGCTCACATATATGCTCGACACGAATATATGCATCTATGTGATGAAGACTTATCCCCCTGATCTGCGGGAAAAGTTCAATAGTTTAGCCGATCAGCTCTGTATTTCGAGTATCACGCTTGGCGAACTCTATTATGGTGCCGAGAAATCTGCCCGGCGTCAGGAAAATCTGAGCGCCATCGAGAATTTCGCTGCACGTTTGGAGGTTCTGCCTTTCGCCAATAAAGGCGCTGCGCATTACGGGCAGATCAGGGCCGAACTTGCGCGGGCAGGAACCCCCTGTGGTGTTCACGATATGCAGATCGGCGGCCATGCCCGCAGTGAGGGTCTGATCGTCGTGACCAACAATATGCGTGAGTTCATCCGCATGCCGGGGCTTCGAGCGGAAAACTGGGTATAGTTTCAGAGCCCCGTATTTATCACAGTGCGTTCGCCAATGTCACGAATTCCTCCACCGATAGCGTTTCCGCGCGGCGTGTCGGATCGATACCGGCTCTTTCCAGCAGTGTTTCGCCGCCAAGGCTTTTCACGCTCTGGCGCAGCATCTTGCGGCGCTGGCCGAAGGCCGCTTCCGTGACCTTTTCAAGCTTGGCGACATCGCAGGGCAGCGGCTTGTCCTTCGGTAGCAGATGCACGACCGTGGAGGTCACTTTGGGCGGCGGGCTGAAAGCCTGCGGTGGGACGTCGAAGGCCATTTCCGACACGGTGCGCCAGCCGGCGAGAACGCCGAGGCGGCCATAGTGGTTGTCGCCTTCTTCCGCCACGATGCGCTGGCCGACTTCCTTCTGGAACATCAGCGTCATGGAGAGCCAGAAGGGCGGCCACCGTTTCGGCAGCAGCCAGTTGACCAGCAATTGCGTGCCGACATTGTAGGGCAGGTTGGCGATGATACGCACCGGCTCACCGGCGGGAACCAGAGCCTCGAAATCGGTCTTGAGGGCGTCGCCTTCGATGACTTCGAGCCGTCCGGGATAATGCGCTTCGATTTCCGCCAGCACCGGCAGGCAGCGGCTGTCACGTTCGACGGCGATGACCTTTTTAGCACCCAGCGAAAGAATGGCGCGGGTGAGGCCGCCGGGGCCGGGGCCGACCTCGATCACCGTCACGCCGTCCAGCGGCCCTGCCGTTCTGGCGATCTTTTGGGTGAGGTTGAGGTCGAACAGGAAGTTCTGGCCGAGCGATTTTTTTGCGTCGAGCCCGTGGCGCTGGATAACATCGCGCAGCGGCGGCAGTCCGTCGATAGCGGCCATTATGCGTCGACCCGGCTGCGAAGGGAAATTTCCGCCGCCATCTTCAGCGCGGCCACAAGGCTCGCCTCATTGGCGATGCCCTGGCCGGCAATGCCGAAGGCTGTGCCGTGGTCGGGCGAGGTGCGAATGAAGGGCAGGCCGAGCGTGACATTGACGGAATCGTCGAAGCCGAGCGCCTTGGCCGGGATCAGCGCCTGATCGTGATACATGCACACCGCCACGTCATAACGCTTGCGGGCGGCATCGTGGAACATGGTGTCGGCGGGCAGGGGGCCGAAGGCATCGATCCCGTCCTTCCGCAACCGTATGGTCGCGGGGTGAACGATATCGCGATCCTCGGTACCGAGTGCGCCATCTTCACCCGCATGCGGGTTGAGGCCGGCAACCGCCAGACGTGGCGCCTCGATGCCGAATTTTCGCCGGAGATCGGCATCGATGATCCGGCAGGTCGTGACGATCAGCTCTTCGGTGAGGGCGGCCGGCACGTCTTTCACGGGGATATGGATCGTCACCGGGACGACACGGACCTTGGGGCCGGCAATCATCATCACCGGGATGACTTGCTCGCCGGTCTGGCGCAGGGCGAGATCGGCGAGAAATTCCGTATGACCGGGGAAGCCGAAACCTGCCTCGTATAGCACCGATTTCGCAATCGGGTTGGTGACAACGGCCGCAACCTTGCCCTCGACCGTCAGGGAAACGGCGGTCTCGATGGCCTTGATCGTCGCGTGCGCCGCTCCGACATGCGGCTGACCCGCCTGTACTTCGAAGCCGACGGGAAGGGAGAGGATGGGAAAAGCCTGTTCGAACAGGCCGACGGCGCTTTCCGCATCGCAGGTCTCGATATTGACGGGAATGCCGATCAGCGCCGCACGGCTCGCCACCACATCGGGGTCACCGATGAAGATGAAGGGCGGCACGCCGTTCTCCCGGCGCTTTGCCCAGGCGGCGATGGCGATGTCAGGGCCGATACCGGCTGGATCTCCCTGTGTCAGGGCAAGCGGCAGGGATGCATATGTCACGGAAAGACCCGGCTCTTATATCAATATCAGGTGTTGACGATCTGCGCCTTCTTGCGCAGCTCGTCCATATATTTCTTTTCGTTGGGGTTTTCGCCGTCCTTGGCCTTCATCAGGTCCTCGGACTTGAACACCATTTCCGCCGCATAGTCGTCAGAGACCTGACGCTGCTTGCAGATGGCCAGATATTCGACGCCCTTTTCAGTGACGCGGGTGCCGGTGGTGCCGCCTTCCTTGGTCTTCTCCACCAGCGCCTTCCAGTCTTCCGGCAGCTCCGGCGCCAGAATGCGGCCAAGGTCCTTGATCGCCACATCACGCATGGTCGCGGCGAAGCTCATGGCCTGGTCGCAGCCGGGGTAACGCTTGCGCGAGGCTTCAGCCTCGGCCTTGCGCTTGCCGGTAATGGCGTTGCGTTTCGATTCCGGGATGACGAAGATGACCTGCTGCAGGAAATATTCGGTGGTGACGGGCTTGTCGCCGCGTTCCTTCAGGCGGGTAACGAGGTCCTGCGTCGACATCTTGCCGCGTGCGCCATAACGGGCGTTGACAAGGCGCGGCCAGCTCATCTGAACGGCGATGAAGGCCTTGAAATGGTCGGCTCCGACACCTGCCTGCGAAAGCACCTGCGTCAATTGCTGCGGGGTCATCTTGTTGTTGCTGGCAAAACGCGCGAAGGCCGCATCGACATCGTCGGTGCTGACCGACATCTTAACGCGGCCGATTTCCTCGCGCTTCAGCGCCTCATCGATGAGCTGCTCGCGTGCCTTTTCATTGAGATTGCCGGACTGGCGCTGCAGCTTCAGGAAAGCGACGCGCTTGGCGATATCGTCATTGGTGATGGGGGTCTTGTTGACGACGATCTTGACCGCGCTTTCGGCGAAGGCCTGGCCGGCATAGGGCACTGCGGCCATGGGGACGGCGAATATCGCAAAGGCGAAAGCAGCGCCACGCAAAGCCGACTTTCCGAAATTCATCATGTCCTTCTCCCTTTCGTCGGGCAGGTTTCCGTTTCCTGTCCCGCCAATCTGTTCTGTCTGACGATGGGGATTGATCCATTCCCCGTTATTTCAGACCTGCATCTGTGCATCCGCACCGCGAATTTTCCACGTATATATCATCGCGATCCGCAAAACGGCAATGTGTGGGTTTGTTGAAAGAAGCCCCGATACGGTCTTGTGCCGAGCCGACACTGGCGCGTTGTTGCGGCAAAACCGTGACTTTTACTGGGGGGATTGCAAAAAGGCAGGCCACGATGTTGTGCGGCCTGCCTTTAAACTCAGTAATTATTCGGCTTCCAGCCGATATCCATGTCGTTCCAGTCCTCATTGGCTGAGCCGACACTGATATCGCCGAGCGTTCGGAAGGCCAGGCGGGCATTGATCGACCAGTCATTGGCGGCCTGGCGACTGGAATTGATATTGCCTTCGTCGGAATAGCTGACCGTCAGGATCGTGCACTCATCCTGATAGGCAATGCCGATACGGCGTTCGGCCGCAAATTTTCCGTTCAGGTCGTAATTGATCGAACCGAACAGCGACCAGTTGTCATCCATGCGCAGCGTACCGGACGCCTGGATGATATCGCGGTCTTCATTATAGCCATATTTCGGCTGCGCCTTGACCTGTGTATAGCTGAGCTTGCCGGTAAGGCGGCGGTCCGAATAGCTGATGCCCGTCTCCGACCGGTTGATGTCGAAATCGTCCTTGTCGAGACGCAGGCTCGATGACAGCGAAAGGCCGATCGGCGCATCGAAGGCGGCCATGGCGACATAATCCGAACGGTCGGATTCAAGCCCCGAATTGGCGCCGGCATTGACAAGATCGTAGGAGGCGAAGGAATTGTCGCCCGCCAGATGGAAGGACTGGCCGGCAATGGCGCGAACACCGTAGCCATTGTCGAACGTGCCATTATAGCGGAAGCCGATATTGGCGCGCGTGCCGCCTTCGATCCGGTCGAAACCGGAGAATTTGTCGCGTTCAAACAGGTTGGTCGCGTCGAAGACGAATGCCTGAGCGTCCTCGTTCGGAAGACGGCCGGCATATTGTTCGTTCGGACGCACGAAAATCTGTGCAATGGGCTCGATCACGTGGCTGCTGTTGAGCGCCGTGAACAACCAGGGATAACGCACTTCCAGACCGCCGGTGACCATGCCGCGGAAAGCCGCGCCGTCATGCATCATGCCCTCATAGGCATAGGAGGTGCCGCCAGAAGTGAAGGCCGCCGGAGACATATCCGTCCAGAGCGCATCGCCGCGTGCGGCAAGGATCGGTGTGATCTGCAGGCCGCTGTCCATCGTGAAGGTGCGCTTCCACTCGGCTTCGGTGGAAAGGCGCGTATAGTCGCCCTCAAGTCCGCTGAAACGCGGATAACCGCCGAGCGCGTAAGCATCCTGCCGCAGGCGCGTGATGCTCGTCAGGTTGGTGGTCAGCGAAAGTTCGCCGCCATAAACCGGATCCGGCACGAAATAACGGTAGTCGACAACCGGGTGGACGATTGCCTGCTTGCGTTCCTTGGCTTCGGTATTGTCCGTATCCTGAACGTTGAAATAATAACCGCGGGCGTCGAAGCTGTTACGCGCGCTCGCGCCCGACAGGTATATCTGGTTGGTCTGGACGTCATTCCTGTAACCCTTCAGCCCATAGGTGCGCGAAAAGTTATTGTCGGTCTGGACCATGGCGTCCCAGCCGAACGCCCAGCGCGGGTTGATCGAGAAATCACCCTTGCTGGCGATCATGCCGCGATTGTCATTGAGGGCGTCGCTGGTTCCGGCCGTGAAGGTTTCGGACTTCTGCTGGCTGATGCCTGCGATCGTGACCGTATGCATGCCGGTTTCGAAGCGCTGGCGCAGTTCCGCCTGCAGCAGCAGACCCTGCGTCGTGTAATAGGTCGGCGTGACGGTCACGTCCGAAGTGTCGGATAGAACCTGGAAATAGGGGACGCCGATGCCGAAACCGAGATTGTCGGTAATGCTCATCTGCGGGAACAGGAAGCCCGATTTGCGCTTTACCGTGTTGTCCGGAACCGTGAGGAACGGCAGATAGGCGATCGAATGGCCGAAAAGCTGCAGGCGGGCCTTTTCCAGCCGCACCGTATGGGTCTTGCCGTCCTGAATGACACGCTCGGCCTTGACCTGCCACAGCGGCGCCTTTTCCGGTTTTGCGGCGCAGGGCAGACACGCGGTGTAGACGCCGTTGTTGAGGACCATCAGGTCGCCTTCGAGGCGCTCGGCGCTTTCGCCGGCAATACGGGTATTATCCGTGGTCTCGACGCGCAGCGCATTGACGAAGCCCTGACCGAAGTCATCGGTCACGTCCATCTCGTCGGCATAGATCTTGTTGCCGCCCGGCTCGATCAGCTCGATATTGCCATGGGCAATCACGCGGCCGCTCTGCTGGTTATATTCCACTTGCTGGGCCACCATGCGGTAGCCCGAATATTTCATGCGAACCACGCCCTTTGCGATAACGCGCTGGGCATCGCGATTGTAGGAGCAGGAGTTTCGAATCGTCTTGGCTTGCCGACGCAAGCAAACCATCCTGGCCGAAAGCGACCGGGCTGGATGCCAAATACGCGCACACAGCGGCACCTGTCAGAAGGGCCGTCCAAAGCCGCCTGATATTCCCGCGGTCAATTACCGCCACTTAGCCGTCCTCCTGATGAAGCAGAATGGTTGCCCCCAAAGCCAACGCCACGATGACTGGAACCCAGACCGCGACGGTGGGAGGGACAACACCACCACTCCCGAATGCCCTTACGAGCACGGTTACTACATAAAGCACGAAGCCGGAAACGATTCCACCCAGAATCACGGAGCGCGACTGGGCGAAGCGGCTGAACTTTAATGAAACGGTCGCGGCGATCAAGGTCATCGCAACCAGAAGCAGGGGCGTCGATAGCAGGAAATGATACTGCGTCTCAAGCGCCTTTGAAGATAGTCCAAAGGACTTTGCAACTTCGATCTTGTGAGAAAGGTCAAAGAAAGCAACGGTTTCCGTCTGCGTCATGCGCTC
>QFOL01000009.1 GCA_003241215.1 Agrobacterium fabrum | reverse complement strand
GTTTGCTCATCGGCGTTCCTCCGAAAAACGGGGGTTGAGCGCATCGTTGAGGCCATCGCTGATGAGGTTCAGCGAAATGACGGTGAAGACGATGGCAAGACCGGGAAGGGCGGTCAGATACCAGGCGGTGCGGATGACATCGCGACCCGAACCGATCATCGAACCCCAGGACACGCGGTTGGGATCGCCAAGGCCCATGAAGGAAAGGGCTGCTTCCATGAGGATCGCGCCCGCCACCATGACCGAGGAGGTGACGATGATCGGTGGCAGCGCATTGGGCAGAATTTCCTGAAAGACGATGCGCGCATGGCCGTAACCGAGGCTGCGGGCGGCGAGCACATAGTCCTTCTCGCGGATGGCGCGGAATTCGGCGCGGGTGAGGCGCGCAACGAGCGGCCATGTGATGATGCCGATGGCTGACGTGACCGTGGTGACCGACGGCTGGGCGATGGCGACGAGCACCACCAGCAACACGAAATTCGGTAGGGTCTGGAAGATTTCGATCAGCTTGACGAGGATATCGTCAATGACGCCGCCGAAATAACCGGCGAAAGCGCCAACCGCGATGCCGATCGTCAGCCCGATCAGCGTCGCGACGACACCGACGGTGAGCGAGATGCGCGCGCCATGCACGATGCCGGCCAGAACATCCCGGCCCATGGAATCGGTGCCGAGCGGATAGGCGGCATTTTGACCGGGCCACAGGAACGGGCGGGCCACCATTTCCAGGGGATCACCGGGATAGATCAAGGGGGCGATCAGCGCGGTGACGATGACGGTTGCGAGAAACAGCAGCCCGACGATGGCGTTTGGATTGGTGAGGAAGATCTTCAGTTCCCGCCGCAGGCCGCGCCGGGGCACGGAGACGGAGCGAGCCGAAAGCGCATCCGGCGCATGGATATAGGGCCAGGCTTTTTCTTCCGGTTTCTTCGGTTTGGGATTGTTGTCTTCGACGCCGAGTTCGGCCGTGCCGAGGACAGCGGTGGTCTGGGAGGAATTCATCGGCTTTCTCCGATGCGAGGGTCAAGCCATGCCTGCAATAGGTCCACGGCTGCATTGACGATGATGACGACGAGGGAGGAGAGAAGCAGAATGCCGAGCAACACGCTGAAATCCCGCGCCATGACGGCTTCGAAAGCAAGACGGCCAAGGCCCGGCCAGCTGAAGACCGTTTCGACCACGACAGCGCCGCCGAGCAGGCCGCCGATATGCATGCCGGCCATGGTGGTGATGGGGATGAGCGCATTTCGCAGGATATGGCGCGTGGTGAGCCGGAGCGGAGAGACGCCCTTGGCGCGCGCCGTGCGCACATAGTCCTGGGATTTCACTTCCAGCGTCGCCGCGCGGGTAAGGCGAGCATAGATGGCCAGAAAATAAAGCGCCAGTGAAAGGGCAGGGAGAACGATATAACGCAGCCTGTCCAGCAGTGCGTCGAGACCGGTGAGGCTGCTGCCGATGGTGCTGTCGCCGCCCGAGGGAAGCCAGCCGAGCTTCACTGAGAAGGTCAGGATGAGCATCAGGCCGATCCAGAAACCCGGCACGGAATAAAAGATCAGCGAACCGATTGAAATGATCCGGTCCGGCAGCTTGCCGGAGAAGAGCGCCATGATCGAGCCGAGAAACACGCCGACGAAAATCGCAATGCCAAGTGCTGCGCCCATCAGGGCGAGTGTGCCGGGCAGACGCTGGCCGATGAGGTCTGCCACCGGCATGCCGTAGCGCGGCGAAAAGCCGAGGCTGAATTGCGCGAGATTGCCGAGATAATTCATCAGCTGGTGCAGAACCGGCAGATCGAGCCCAAAGCGGTTGCGGATTTCGGCCATGGTCTCGACGGTCGCTGAACCCGCTTCCGCCGCCAGCACATCGGCGGCATCGCCGGGCGCCAGCTGCAGCAGGAAGAAGTTCAGGATGACGATACCGAGAACCGTCGGAATGGCCTGAATGGCCACCCGCCTTGCCTGCGATAAAATCCGTTTCGAATTCGACATCGGCTCCAGTCCGTAAGCGTGGAAATATGAAATCGGCCCCTGAAGGTGCTGGTATTAGTTGACTAATTTTATGGAATTTGTCAAAGAGTAATAGAATTATTTTCTGAAATTTACGGAAATACGCGCCATAAAGAAAAGATAATTCCTGTTTATGAGAATGGTTGGTTCTTCATGCCAAGCTCGCTCTCGTCTGCGGAACAAACTTCTTCCTAAACGCGGCCGTTCAGTTTGCCGGGTTTTCGCCGGTTCAATCAAGGAGAGGGTATTGCATGACTATTTTCAACCAGACGACGCGGCGTGGATTTCTGCTGGCGTCCGTGGCGCTTGGCGTGGTGTCGCTGCCGGGGCTGAAGCTCAACGCGGCGGAGCCGGCAAGCGGTGGCACGGCCACCCTGCTCATCTCATCGGAGCCGCCGGTGCTGACGACCATCGCACACACAGCCTATAATTCCGTCTATATATCACCCAAGGTCACCGAAGGGCTGTTGACCTATGATTTTGACCTCAATCCCAAGCCGCTGCTGGCCAAATCATGGAATGTGAGCGCGGATGGTCTGCGTTACACCTTCAAACTGAGGCCCGGCGTGAAGTGGCATGACGGCAAGCCCTTCACATCCGCCGACGTGGCCTTTTCCATCAACACCATCAAGGAAGTGCATCCGCGCGGCCGCAATACATTCCTGAACCTCACTGCTGTCGAGACGCCTGATGAGTTGACAGCGGTTCTGGTTCTTTCCAAACCTGCGCCCTATCTGATCACGGCGCTTGCCGCCGCCGAAACGCCCATCGTGCCGAAACATCTTTATGAAGGTACGAAGGTGACCGAAAATCCGGTCAATCTCGCACCCATCGGCACCGGTCCGTTCAAGTTCAAGGAGTGGGTGCGCGGCAGCCATATCGTTTTTGAGCGCAATGCCGATTATTGGGATGCGCCGCGCCCCTATCTCGACAAGCTCATCGTCCGCTTCATTCCTGACGCCTCGGCCCGCGCGATTGCCATCGAAACCGGTGAGATCGATCTCGCGCCCAGCACGCCGGTCGCCTATAGCGATCTCGACCGGCTGAAGGAACTGCCGAGCCTCGGCTTCGAGACCAACGGCTATCAATATACCAATTCGATCAGCCGCGTGGAATTCAACCTCGAAAAGGACGTATTCAAGGATGTCCGCATCCGCCGCGCCTTCGCGCATGTGATTGACCGCAACGTCATCTTCAACACCGTCAATTTCGGTTATGGCGCGACGATTACCGGGCCGATCAATCCGAAGCTGACGAAATGGTTCGTGGACGATCTGAAGACCTATCCGATCGATCTGAAGGCGGCGGAAGCGCTGCTGGATGAGGCCGGATACAAGCGCGGCGCGGATGGCATCCGTTTCAAGCTCAATCTGGATTACGTGCCGAGCACCGAGGCCTATCCGCGTGGCGCGGATTATATTCGCCAGGCGCTGGCGAAGGTCGGCGTGGATGTGACGGTGCGGACGCAGGATTTCGCCACCTATACCAAACGCATCTACACGGATCGCGATTTTGATTTTGCCTATGAGGGCATGAGCAATCTCTTCGATCCGACCGTCGGCGTGCAGCGGCTCTACTGGTCGAAGAACTTCAAGAAGGGCGTACCCTTCTCCAACGGCGCCGCTTACAGCAATCCGAAGGTGGATGCGCTGCTGGAGGCCGCAGCCATCGAGATCGATCCGGACAAGCGCGTCGCGCAATGGAAGGAAATCCAGCAGATTCTCGTCGAGGACGTACCGGCAATCGACATCGTCGCGGCACCGGAGGTCACCATCTTCAACAAGCGCATTGCCGATCACACCATCGGCGCGGAAGGCGTGGCGGGAAGCCTCGCCTTCGCGCATATCGCCGCATCCTGATTGTCTCGCCAGACCCGGCTCGCCCTTTGGTGCGGGCCGGGACCTTTCCCTTTCATCGAGGCCAAAGCCATGAGCACGACACTTTCTGAAATCTGGTACACACGCTGCCCGGTGCCCACGCCCGTAGGGTTGGCGGCACAGCTCGGTTATCTCGAGCAGACTTTCGAGGAGGTTGGCATAGCGTTGAAATCCATCATCGATTCGCCTGACCGTTCCGTCCGCCAGAGCCATTTCAACCACACGCTGGAATGGTCCTTCCGCCACGGTGGCAATGTGCCGCCCATCCGCGCCCGCTCGGAAGGGCGCAATACGCGCCTCATCGGGGTAACGTGGACGGATGAGTTTCAGGCAATCATCACCCTGCCGGAGACCGGTATCCGCTCGCTTGCCGATCTCGTCGGCCGCCGTTTCGGCGTGCCGCGCCGGCCGGAAGGCATTGTCGATTTCATGCGCGCGACGGCGCTGAAGGGCATCGTTTCGGCGCTTTCGCTGGAAGGGCTGAAGGTCGAGGATGTCGAATTCAAGGACATCGTCGTCAGGGATTCGGTGCTGGCCTCGCAGGAAGGGCCGTCGCTGTTCGGCCTGAAGCGCCGGCAGTCCTTCGGTGAGGAAATCATCGCGCTGCTGCGGGGCGAGGTCGATGCGATTTTCGTGAAGGGAACGGCGGGCATCGCCGCCGCGAACCTGATCGGCGCCGTGCAGGTGGCGGAGTTCGGTTTTCACCCCGACCCGAAAATCCGCATCAATTCCGGTTCTCCCCGCGTGCTGACGGTTGACGGGCGGCTTGCCGATGAGCGCCCCGATCTGGTGGAGCGGCTGGTTGGTTCAATCGCCAGGGCCTCGCTCTGGGCCGAACAGCACCCGGAAGAAACCCGCCGTTTCATCGCGCGCGAGGCGGGTGCGACTGAAGAGCAGGTTCTGGCCGCCAACGGGCCGGATGTTCACCGCCATCTTGGTCTGGGCCTCGATGCGGACCTCGTCGCCGCGGTCGGCCATTACAAGGATTTCCTGCATCAATGGGGCTTCCTTGAAAACGACTTCGATCTGGGCGACTGGATCGACGACCGTTTTGTTCCGGCAAATGAGAGGGCGGTGGCATGAGCGTTGCACTTTCCGCCGTTCCAAATGCGCCGGCGCAGCGGCCCGATCCCGTCGCCGTCGCAACCGCGCTGGCCGAGGATTTCGGCCTGACCGCTGCGGACTACGATAAAAGCGGCGAATTCGCCGCCGGTAATTTCGACGCGCTTTTCAAGTCCGGCCTGCTCGGTCTCGTCACGGCTGAAAAGGATGGCGGCTGGGGCGAGGGCATGGAAACGGCCCATGCCGTCATCACGGCCATTGCCAAGGGCGACCCATCCACCGCCCTCATTCTCGCCATGCATTACAGCGTTCATGCGGCCGTCCGGCGCGGCAAGTGGCCTGCGGCGCTTGCGGCAAGGGTGCTGGCGGCGAATAACAGCGAGCCGGCGCTTTTGAACAATGCGCAGGCGGAGCCGGGGGTCGGTTCGCCGGCCCATGGCGGCCTGCCGGAAACCACGGCGCGGATCGAGGGCGATGTCTGGGTGGTCAATGGCCGCAAGAGCTTCGTCACCGGCTTGCCGGGGCTGAAATGGGCAATCGTGCTTGCCGTAACGACGGAAGAGACGCCGCGCCTCATCCAGCTTCTGGTGCCGCTCGATGCGTCGGGCATTTCCCAGGAAAAGGCATGGGAGGCGACCGGCATGTACGCCACCGCCAGCCATGATCTGGTGCTGGAAGACGTGAAGGCGCCGCTTGCCGATATCGTCGCCGAGCAACCGGCGGATGAGCCGCTGCGGCGCGATGAGGCGGACGGTTATAATTTCTTCGTGCTTTTGGCTTCCGTCTATCACGGTGTCGCACTTTCGGCGCGGGATGATCTGTTACGGCATCTGACGGGTCATGTTCCGGCAAGCCTCGGTGCACCGCTCTCCTCCATTCCCCGTATTCAGGAGGGTCTTGGCCAGATCGAGGTGCTGCTGGCGGCAAACCGGCGCCTGCTTCTTTCCGTCGCCCGCGATATCGACGCGGGAGAGAAGGTGGGGACCGATGCATTCGCCATTCGCCATGTGGTGATCGACAATGCGGTGGCGGTGACGGATCTGGCGCTGGAACTCGGCGGCAATCGTGGCCTGCGCCGGGATTATAATCTCGAACGCCATCACCGCGATGCCATTACGGCAAGGGCGCATGCGCCGCAAAGCCACATGATCCGCACGATCCTCGGCCGCCAGAGCATAAAGGCGGCAGGCGGCTGATCGATTAAAACGCCGGGCGGCCTTGCCTCTGCAAGATCGCCCGGCGCCGTCTCCGTATCAACCCCGCAACAGCGGCAACAGCCTGTTACCCTGCCGTTCTATCTCCTTCAGATAGGGGGTGTCGGAAAGCACGAAATGGGTGACGCCAAGCGCGCGGTATTTGTTGAGCGACGCGGCGACATCCTCCGCCGAACCCACCAGCCATGTCGTTGCCGCACCGCCGCCGCCGAATTTGCCCGGCGCGGTGTAAAGATTGTCGTCCAGAACATCGCTCTGGCGGTGTAAATCCAGCAGCCGCCGCTGACCGACCGCCACACCCTGCAGATGGTCGTTCCAGCGCAGACCATTATTTGCAGCCATTTCGGCAACCTTCGCTTCAGCGTCGCGCCACGCCTCGGCCGTCGTTTCACGCACCAGGGTGGTGATCCGCAGGCCGAATTGCAGCGGCGGCAGGTCGCGGCCAAGCGTTTCACTGAAATGCCTGAGCCTTTCTATCCGTTCGCCCACGCCGGCAAGCGGCTCGCCCCAGCACAGTTGCACATCGGCCTCCGTTGCCGCGACCTGCTCGGCCGCTTCCGAAGCGCCGCCGAAATAGAGCCTCGGATGTGGCCGGCCGTCGCGTGCGGCGATACGCGGCAGGACGGTGGAATTCTTCACCCGGAAATGATCTCCGTCGAAGGTGACATTTTCTTCCGTCCAGAGCCGCCTTACCAGCCGCATGAACTCCTTGGTGCGCGCATAACGCTTTGCCTGATCGCCCTCTTCATCGCCATAGGCGGCAAGCTCGTCCCTGCCGGAAACGATGTTGATTCGCACCCGGCCGCCGGAAAGCTGGTCGAGCGTGGCGGCGGCCGAGGCAAGGTTGGCTGGTTTCCAGTAACCGGGGCGGATGGCGATCAGTGGCTCGAAGGTGGTGGTGCGCGCCGCAAGCGCCGTCGCCACCGTGAATGTATCAGGCCGCCCCCAGCCCGTGCCGATCAAGGCGCCTTTCCAGCCGTGATTTTCCAGCGCCTTTGCGTGGCTGGTCAATCTTTCGAGACTGTTATGGTCGTCGCTGACGGCATCGCCGCGATGACCGGGTTTGACGTCATTGGGGATGTACCAGAGAAATTCGCTCGTGCTGCTCACATTCACCGCCTGAACTGCCGGTTTATCGCGAGGGGGAACGGCCCGCCGCTGCAATATCCGGGGTTGGGAGGTAAAACCTCCGATGGCAGGAGAATGGCAAAGCCGCAGCGACGCGGCCAAGCAGCGACGTTTCTTTTGGCCTGTTGCGGAGGAAAAGCTTTTTGCCCGTATCACCAATATTGCACATATTTTCCATGTAAAAGATTTGGATAAAAGATTCCGGTTTTTTTAGCCTCCCTGGTGCTGCGGGGGACATATTTTCCGCTCCCTTGCCGTCACATGGATCTATTTTCCTCGGCGGTTGAAAAGGTGAGCAAGGTAATAGTCGACGGGAATCGCTATGTTCTCCATTCTTGATACACATCGCCGCAAACCACGGAGTAGGCATGTGTACCACCTTGATTGTCCCCGGTCTGAACGGTTCGGATGAAGGGCATTGGCAACGGCACTGGTTGCTGGATGATCCCGGGGCTCGGCTGGTCGATCAGGACAATTGGCAATGTCCGGTTCTCGAAGACTGGGTTGACCGTCTTGAGGCCGCGCTGGTCACAGTTGAAAGCGCCTATATTGTCGCCCACAGTCTCGGTTGCCTGCTCGTGGCGAATATGGCGTCACGCGCTTCGTCCGCCAAAATCAAGGGTGCGCTCCTGGTCGCGCCCGCCCATCTCGATCGGGTGGAGGCGATGCATCCCTGTATCGTCAGGTTCGGCGCTTTTCCGCGGCAAACGCTCGCTTTTCCCAGCCTTGTGGTGGGTAGCACAAACGATCCCTATATGAGCCCGGAAGAGCTGGAGCAAACTGCCGCCAGCTGGGGAAGCGATCTCGTCAACCTCGGCGCAACCGGGCATATCAATATCGCCGCCGGTTTCGGGCGGTGGCCGGAGGGATACGCGCTTCTGATGCGCCTGAAAGCGGCCACGGGCTCCGAATTGGCTCCCGGCCGCTCGGGAATGCGGGGATTGCCCCCGGTTCAGGGCGCACATCTTCTCGGGGATGCCGGCACTCTTTAGTTTTGTAGCTGATGAATGAACCTGCTTCAGACGGGTTTTCTGTTTTTCTCCGTTCACAACCTTTGAGAGCTTTATGGCCATTTAATCTGCAATAAATTTCGAATCTCACCTTTTGATTGTTTTTTGGTGGCTACATTTATTTTCTACAGAAAATATGAAAAACCGTTCCTTCGCTCCTGATGGTTTTGTTGTCACCTTTCATCGGTCATCAAATCAGGAAGGGGTAGGGAAATGTCCAGGATCAAGTTTGCCGTGTCGGCTCTTAGCGGATTGTTGCTGTCGACAGTGTCATTGGCCGCGGCCGGGGCTTCGGAAGCGCTGGTTAAGGCCGACTGGCTGAAGGAGAATCTCGACAATCCGAAGGTGCGGGTCTTTGAGGTCAGTGTCGACACCGGCGTCTATGAGCGCGGGCATATTCCCGGCGCGGTGAACCTCAACTGGCACACGGATCTCGTTGACAAGGAGCGCCGGGACATTGCCGCCCGTGAGAGTTTCCAGTCCCTGCTGCAAAAGGCCGGTGTCGGCGACGATACGACGATCGTTTTATATGGCGACAACAACAACTGGTTTGCCGCCTGGGGTGCGTGGATTTTCGAAACCTACGGTCTTGGCGACCGGGTAAAGCTTCTCGATGGAGGCCGCAAGCTTTGGGAAGCACAGGGCCTGCCTCTCGATACTTCCGCGCCGGCAGCGGCCGAAACGACGCTGAAGCTCGGTGAGCCCGACACATCGGTCCGCGCGCGGTTCGTGGATGTGGTTGCCGTTGCTGAGGGCAAGCACAACATCAAGCTGGTGGATATCCGTTCGGCGGATGAATATTCGGGCAAGATTTTCGCCCCGGATGGCGTCAAGGAGCTGTCGGTGCGGGCAGGCCACATTCCCGGCGCTGTCAATGTTCCCTGGGGCACCATCGTCAACAAGGACGGAACCTTCAAATCGGCGGATGAGATCAAGGCAATCTATGCCGAAAAGGGCATCGACGGTTCGGCGCCCGTCATCACCTATTGCCGCATCGGTGAGCGCTCCAGCCATACGTGGTTCGCGCTGAAGAAGATACTTGGCTACGACGTCCGCAATTATGATGGTTCCTGGACAGAATACGGAAATGCGGTCGGCGTGCCGATCAGCAACCCGACCGGCACGGTGTGGACCGGCAAATAAGCCCTGGACGCCTTCATTCTTCAGGCCGGTGCGCTGAACATGGCGCACCGGCATTTGTTCTTCCGACATTTCCGGTATTTCATGCGCCCGACCATTCTCCGTCTTGCGGCACTCGCCATTTTATCTGCGCTGGCTGTCGTGGCCTATTCGCTGGAGACGCTTGAAAATGGCCGGCAGCTTGGGTTCTCGCTTCTTGCCGGCGCCGCTTTCGGTATTGTGATGCAACGCGGGCGCTTCTGCTTCCTGTGCAATTTCCGTGATTTCATCGACAGCAGACGCTCTGACGGTGTTGTTTCAATTCTCGTCGCGCTTCTGGCGGGCGTGGTGTTTTATCAGATCGTCGTGATGGCCTGGATGCCGGTTCCGCAACCCGGCCGCCTGCCGCCCAATGCGCATATTGGCCCCGTCGGCTGGATTCTGGCGGCGGCGTCGACTGTCTTCGGCGTCGGTGCTGCCCTCTCGGGCTCCTGCCTGTCGGGACATTTCTATCGGTTGGGCGAGGGGGCTTTCGGGTCGGTGCTCGCCATAACCGGTGCCGGCTTCGGTTTTTTGCTGGCGTTTCTCAGCTGGAATTTTCTCTATACGCTCAGCATTTTCGACGACCTTCCGGTCTGGCTGCCGCACCATCTGGGATACGGTCCAGCGCTGCTGATTGCCTGCATTCTGTTGGCCGCCCTGATCTTCGTCGTTCTCTTTTTCGACAAGACAGCTCCCGCTCCTTCGTCCACCATCCCGGCAAACCGGTTGCATCAGGCGCTTCGAAGCGTTTTCGTGGAACGCTGGCCGCCCGTCGTAACCGGGGTGCTTGTTGCGGCCATCAGCGCCTTTTCCTATTTCCGTGTGACGCCTCTTGGCGTCACGGCCGAACTTGGCAGTATCGTCAGAACGGCAGGAGCATCTGCGGGCTGGGTGCCGGGAACGCTTGCGGGACTCGATACCGTCAGGGGATGCATCAGTGCGGTTAAAACGACGATCCTGTCGCCAAACGGTATCTTCGTCGGTGGATTGATTGTCGCAAGCTTCGCCTCCGCTCTTTCGGCCGGAAAATTCCAGCCATCCTGGCCTTCCGCCGGCGGTCTGGCGACACGTTTTGCCGGTGGCGTATTGATGGGCTGGGGCAGTATGACGGCGCTTGGCTGCACCATTGGCGTGCTGCTTTCGGGCATCCATGCGGGTGCGTTGTCTGGCTGGGTATTCCTGATTTTTTGTGGTTTAGGCGCCTTTGTGGGGCTCTTTTTCAAGCGTCGCTTCGCCTGGCCGTGAAGGTCAGTCTTCGAAATTCTCAGTCAGCGGGCCAGTGCCTGCGCGATCATGCTCTTTCTGGCCTCGCGGAACGGAATTTTTCCCGCTGCCGCAACCTTGGTCCACATTTGCCGGTGATGCATCAATTATAGAATACTAATTTTATGGAAAATATTGACGATTTTGAACGGTCGCCGGAGGATAAGGGACGTTGAGCAAAGGAGGCGCACATGCCGCAGGGACTTCATGCGTTTACTTTCGATCTGTTCGGCCTGACCCGGCGTCAGCCCCGTGCGGAAGAACAGCCCGGTCTTCACCCGCTGGATCATTCCGGGCGTATCCGGCAGGAGAAAAGTGACCTCGAACTCGAACGGGAAGAGATCTGCGAAATGAATTTTGCGATGCTCGGTCTTTATCCGGTTTTCTAACCGCCGTTCGCGAAGGCGTCTTTTCCCTTCGCAGCTCCGTTCCTGTGGGAGAGAAACTCCCCGCGGTGGATGGAAATTGGAACAAAATTTCTTAAACGCGCCGGGGATTTGGCTACGCTTTTATCATCAAGCCGGATCGCCCGAGGGGCGGATTGCAAAGGAGCTGCCGATGAGCACATCCGATAGACCACTCGATTTTCTATGGTTCATACCGACCTCCGGCGATGGCAGCTATCTTGGCTCCGACGATCTTTCGCGTCCCGCCGATCCCGGATATTTTCGGGAAATAGCCCAGGCGGCGGATCGGCTGGGTTATTCGGGTGTGCTCATTCCCACCGGTGTCGCCTGCGAAGAATCCTTCATCCTTGCGGCCAATCTCGCCGCCTATACCGAAAAGCTGAAATTCCTCGTCGCCATACGCCCGGGTGTTGCTTCGCCGGCTTATTATGCGCGGCTTGCTTCCACGCTCGATCGCGTTTCCCATGGCCGTCTGCTTCTCAACATCGTGGTCGGCGGCAGTGCGCAGGAATTGGCCGGTGACGGTATTTTCCTGCCGCATGACGAGCGTTACGATCACGCCGATGAATTCTTCCAGGTGTTCAATTCGCTGATCGAAACCGGCAGGGCAAACCTCGACGGTAAATATATCAAGGCGCAGGACGCAAGGCTGGGCCTGCCGCCGGTGCAGGAACCGCAGCCGCCGCTTTATTTCGGCGGCTCTTCCGATGCCGGCATCGAGTTTTCGGCCGGTATAACCGACAAATACCTGACCTGGGGCGAACCGCCGGCGCAGGTGGCGGAAAAAATCGCCAAGGTACGCGCCGCTGCGGCCAAGCGAGGGCGGGAGGTTAGCTTTGGCATCCGTCTGCATTTCATCGTTCGTGAAACCGACGAGGAAGCCTGGACCGATGCGGAGAAACTGATTTCGAAGCTTTCCGATGAGACCATTGCCTCCGCCCAGGAAGCCTTCTCCAAGTCCTCCGACTCCGTCGGGCAGGCAAGAATGCAGGCCCTGCATAATGGCCGGCGTGACAGGCTGGAAGTCTCTCCCAATTTGTGGGCGGGTATAGGGCTGGTCCGCTCCGGCGCCGGCACGGCGCTGGTCGGTTCGCCGAAGACGGTTGCGGCGCGGCTCAGGGAATATCAGGCGCTGGGCGTCGATACCGTCATCGCCTCCGGTTATCCGCATCTGGAGGAAGCCTATCGGATTTCCGAGCTGCTGTTTCCGGAAATCGGGCTTGGCGGGCCGCGCAATCAGATCCGCTCTTCGTTCGGCGCGAGACAGGCTTTTGGCGGCGGCGGTCATGGCGGCAATGTCAAGCTGGTCTCCGGATCCTGATGCTTTCATCGACGCTAGCGGCGGGATGAAACGGGAAAACGGCATATAAAACATTATTTCTATAGAATATTACGATTATGGAAAACGATGTCTATTTCAGTGCCCGCCGCCGCTGCTAGCTATTGAACAATTCAGTTGTTTTCAGGAGCCACCCGATGACATTGCAATATGCGGCCAAGGACCAACAATTCATCAATCTCCGCGACCCGGTCGCCGGCAGGGCGGCGGATGCCGACAGCCTCAAGGCGGCGCTGAGAACCCTGGGCGGCGGCGTCAGTGTGATTACCGCGGGCGAGGGGGATGAGCGAACGGGTGCGACCGTGACCTCGGCCACGGCCCTGTCGGTCGATCCGCCGAGAATCCTGGTGGCGCTCAACCGATCCTCGTCCACATGGCCGGTGGTGCAGCGTTTCGGCCATCTCGCCGTCAACATCATCGGCGCGAACCATCAGTTCGTCGCCAACCAGTTTGCCGGCATTGGCGGGCTAAAGGGCGCAGACCGGTATCGCGGCGCGGAATGGACCCGCCTGGCGAGCGGTGCGCCTATCCTTGAAGATGCGGTTGCCGCGATCGATTGCACCATTGAAGAGGCGATCGAACGCCACAGCCATGTCATCGTCATCGGCAAGGTGGAGGCGATCCGCATCGGTTCCGGCCATTCGCTGCTTTATCAGAACGGGCGTTATCATTCTCTGGACTGAGCCGGCTGTTCCGGCGCTTTCACCTTGTCATTCTTTGAGGGAGTTGAGCATGGGATCCGTCACGCCTCTCGGCGAAAGACTTCGTTTCGTTCCTCCACGCCTCGGCGCGGATGTCGATGTGCTGACCGTTGCCCGCGCGATCGCCGCACATTGTGCCGTTGAAAGCCCGGCGCAAATCCATGGGCGGATCGCCCGTTCCGGCCTGCTTGCTCTCTCCGTTCCAACGGAACTTGGCGGGGCCGACATTACCAATGACGTTCTTTCGCAGGCGCTTTCGATCATTGCCGCAGCCGATGCCGGAGCGGCGCATGATCTCGCCGATCATTTCACTGCCCTTGAATTCATCCGGAATGCGGGTAGCGAAGATCAGCGCAAGGCGCTCTTCGCGCGGCTCGATCTGGGCGAGACCTTCGCTCTGGCGTCCTCCGACGCCGATCTGGATCATGCGGCAGTGGTGACGGAAGATGACTACGCCCTGCGGCTTCCCGACGGCATTGCGGGATCGGTCAAGGTCGATGCGGACTGGATCATCGTGCCCGCCGTCAACACGGCCGGGCAGCCCCTGCTTGTCGTTCTGCGCAACCGCCCGAATGCCTCATGGGAAGGCCTGCTGCGGGCCGATCAGGTGGTGTTCCTTGCCCGGGGCGCGGGAAATCTGGCCGCTTCCGTTTCCACCCTTTTGAAAGCCGCGGTGGCTCTGGGGCAAAAACAGCGTGAGCTTTCGGGCCTGCTGATCGACAGGCTGGCCGATGACGGCACGGCGCGACCGGTCATAGGCGAAACATTTCTCGCCATCGAACTTCTGAAGGCACAGATATCCAGCCTTGCGGCCAATATCGATGCGGCGCAGGTGGGAGCGGAAAATGTGTCCTTTCGCTCGGTGCGCAATCATGCCATCACGCTGGAAATCCTGATGGGGCGCCTCGGGCTTGTCGAAGGCGTCAGCGAATCCGGGCTGCTCGCGTCGCTGGACGACGATCTGCGCCGGCAATAAGCGATGCTCTGTCGTGAAACCGGCTGAAACGCCGTGCGAAATCCTATTCGCCGGCCGGGATGGAGCGGGCGTCCTGCCCGTCCTTCGCCACGAATTGTGCGAGCGTCATATTGTCCAGAATGGTTGCAATGGCGTCACGCACGTCCGTCATCGAAACCCTGACCTGACAGGTCTCCGGATCGTCACAATCGTCACAGGCTTCGAAGGCGGTGCGGCTTGCACAGCGAATGGGGGCCAAGGGCCCGTCCAGCGTGCGGATGACCTGGCCGATCATGATTTCGGACGGCGTTTTCGAAAGCGAATAACCGCCGTTCGGTCCCTTCTTGGAGCGCAGGATACCGCTGTTGCGCAGCTCGAGAAGGATGGTATCCAGAAATTTCTTCGGAATATTGTTGCGGGTGGCAATCTCGGTCACGAAGGCGGTCTCTCCCTGGGGTAACCGAGCCAGATCGACCAGAGCCTTCAGTCCGTATTTGCCTTTTTTGGTCAACATCGCCTGTTCCGTAGAAAGAGCCGGCGCATTCCGCAACGCCGGGCCATATTATTCCTAACTTACTAAGTAGTTTTTAGCGAATTCCGGCGCAAGCCCGTTTCGTCCGGGTTGGGCGCCGAAAGCGGCTTGTTGTAGTCTTTTTAGGCCGGGCTCCCCGGGCTGGTCACCCTTTTGCGAGGGTCGACTTTCTAAAACCTGATCGAAAACAATATTTTCTCTGATCGCGTCGCAACGTGGAACGAACGTTCTTTATAAGACTATAAAATCGGTAGACAAAGTATGCATCAAAGATACGAGGTGATGATGTATACGCTCAGTTTGCTGGACAAGAGCCCGGTTCCGACGGGCGAGGACGCGGCAAGCGCGTTCCGCGACACGATCAATCTTGCCAAACGCGCAGAAGAGCTGGGATATCGACGTTTCTGGGTGGCCGAACATCACAACTCGCCGGAGCTTGCCGGCTCCGCGCCCGAGGCGCTGGTGGCATGGATCCTGGCGAAGACCTCCCGCATCCGCGTCGGCTCTGGTGGCGTCATGCTGCAGCATTACAGCCCCTACAAGGTTGCCGAGGTTTTCAACGTCCTGTCGTCGCTTGCGCCCGGCCGGGTCGATCTCGGCGTCGGCAAGACGCCTGGCGGCCTGCCACTCGCAACGTCGGCCCTGCAGCAGGCTTACGATCCTGCCCGCAAGCCGGATTTCGAGACGGCCTTTGGCGAACTCACCACGTTTTTGTCCGGCGCTGCACCACAGGCTCACGCGCAGGCCGGGCTGCAGGCAACCCCCGTTCCACCGGTCCCGGCAGAGAGGTTCCTGCTCGGCGCCAGCCCGGAAAGCGCAAGGCTTGCGGCCTCCAGGGGATGGAGTTTCGTTTTCGCCGGCCATCTCAATGGCGATGCGGAGGTGCTTCGTCGCAGCCTCACGGCTTTCCGTGAAGAGAGCGGCGGACGTGCCGCGATTCTCGCCCTGTCGGCTTTTGCCGCCAGCGATCCCGCCCATGCCGCAAGGCAGGTTGAGGGCCAGCGTATCTACCGGGTTTTTCTGAGCGACGGCAGGGCGTTCAACCTTGGCCGCCGCGAACAGGCGGAAGAATTTGCCCGCCAGTCCGGCGATAGCGATTACCGCATCGAAGAGCGCAGGCCCAACGTCCTGCATGGTGGGCCGGAGGATATTCACAAGGCGCTGCGTGCGCTTTCCGAAGAACACGGCATCGAGGAATTCATCATCGAGCCGCCGCATGTGGGAGCCGACCAGCGGCTTGCCTCGATCGAACTCTTGGCCACGCATCGCCTTTCCCGGGCGGCGTGAATTTGTACTCAGGAGGAAATGAGATGACGAGAAAGAAAATCCGTTTCGGCATCATGCTTCAGGGTCCCGGCGGGCACATGAATGCCTGGCGACACCCCAAGAGCCCTGTCGATGCCAGCGTCAATTTCGATTTTTTCAGGAAGACCGCGCTGAAGGCGGAAGCGGCGGGCATCGCCTTCGCTTTCGTGGCGGACGGGCTCTACATCAACGACAAGTCCATCCCGCATTTCCTCAACCGGTTCGAGCCGCTGACGATCCTTTCGGCGCTCGCTTCCGTGACCTCGAAGATCGGTCTCGCCGGCACGGTTTCGACCTCCTATAGCGACCCCTTCACCATTGCCCGCCAGTTCGCCTCGCTCGATCTCCTGAGCGGCGGCCGCGCCGGGTGGAATGCCGTGACGACGCCGCTCGAAGGTACGGCGAAGAATTACAGCCGCAACCACCCCGAACATGCGCTGCGCTACGAGATCGCCGACGAATATCTCGAAGTGATCAAGGGCCTGTGGGACAGCTGGGACGATGACGCTTTCCTGCGCAACCGCGAGACGGGACAGTTCTTCGACCGCGCTAAACTCCATACGCTTGGCCACAAGGGCCGTTTCTTCCAGGTGGAAGGCCCGCTCAATATCCAGCGTTCACCGCAGGGGCAGCCGGTGGTATTCCAGGCCGGCTCCTCCGATGCCGGCATCGGTCTCGCGGGCAAACATGCGGATGCGGTCTTCACCAATTCCGCTTCGCTGGAGGAAAACCAGACCTTCCTCAAGCGTGTGAAACAGAGCGCCGTGGCGCAGGGCAGGTCGGCTGCCGATGTGAAGATTTTCCCCGGCATCGGCCCTGTCGTCGGCGAGACGCAGGAGGAAGCGGAGGCGAAATACGACGTCATCCGCAATCTCATCACGACAGAGGATGCGCTCGCTTATCTCGGCCGCTTCTTCGATCATCATGATTTCAGCGCCTATCCGCTGGATGAGCCTTTCCCCGAACTCGGCGAGATCGGCAAGAACAGTTTCCGCTCCACGACCGACCGCATCAAGCGGCGGGCAAAGGAAAAGAACCAGACGCTGCGCGAGGCGGCGCTGGAGGCAGCGACCCCGCGTGAAGGTTTCATCGGCACGCCGGACAAGGTGGCTGACGAAATCATCCGCTGGGTGGAGCACGATGCGGCCGATGGCTTCATTCTGGGCTTCCCGGTAATTGCCGAGGGGCTGGACGATTTCGTCCGCCTCGTCATCCCCGTACTGCAACGGCGCGGTTATTTCGATCCGCATCTGGAAGGGGCGACGCTGCGCGACCATCTCGGCCTGCCTTTCCGGGAAAGCGTCTATTCCAGCGGCGAAAACGGATCGGACAAGGCTATCGCCTGAGCTTGCAGCCGGGCGGAGACGATTCCGCCCGGTGCAGATTTCAAGACGCGGCGCGTAGCGAGCCGCGCAGGAGACAGAACCATGAATATCCGCATTGACGGCGCGCGTCCGCAGGACGACGCCGAACGGGGAATCCTTGCCTTCATCGATGAGAGCATCGCCATCCGGCATGATCTCCACCGGCATCCCGAGCTTTCGCTCAAGGAAAAACGCACGGCGGCGCTCATTGCCCGCTATCTCTTGTCGTTCGGATATGAGGTGACGGAAGGTGTCGGCGGTCACGGCGTTGTCGCCACGTTGAAACGCGGTCATGGCGACAAGCGCGTCGGCATTCGCGCCGATATCGATGCTCTGCCGATCCTCGAGGAAACCGGCCTTGCCTATGCCAGCCAGACGCAGGGCGTCATGCACGCCTGCGGTCACGATGGCCATACGACGATCCTGCTTGCCGCCGCCCGCTACCTCGCCGAAACATCGAATTTTTCCGGCACGCTGACGCTGATCTTCCAGCCGGCCGAGGAGATCGGCGCCGGGGCAAGGGCGATGATAAAGGACCGGCTTTTCGAGCGGTTTCCGGTCGATGCCGTCTTCGGGTTGCATAATTGGCCGGGTGTCGACACCGGGCAGTTCGGCTTCGTCGAAGGTCCGGCCATGGCCTCCGTCGACAAGGCGAAGGTGCGGATCGTCGGCAAGGGCGGGCATGGCGCCGCGCCGCATGAGACGGTCGATCCGGTTCTCGCCTCGGCAAGCTTCGTCACCGCCTTGCAGAGCATCGTTTCGCGCAATGTCGATCCGCGCGAGATGGCGGTGCTGACGGTCGGTTCCATCCATGGCGGAACCGCCTCCAATGTCATTCCCGAAAGCGTCGAGCTTCAGATCACCGCGCGGGCCTTTTCGCCCGCCGTGCGTGAGAGGCTGGAGGAGCGGCTTCCGGCGCTGGCCAAAGCGCAGGCCGAGAGTTTCGGCGCGAAGGCCGAGGTCGCCTATTCCCGTGGTTTCCCGCCGGTCATCAACCATACCCCTCAGACGGTCTTCGCCCGCGATGTCGCCAAACGGCATTTCGCCGCCGAGCAGATCGCCGAAGCGTTCCAGCCGCGCACGGCGAGCGAGGATTTCGCCTTCATGCTGCAGGAGCGGCCCGGCTCTTACCTCTTCGTCGGCAATGGCGACAGCGCACCGCTGCACAGCCCCCACTACGATTTCAACGATGCGATCATCGCGCCGACAGCACGCTTCTGGGTGCGGCTGGCGGAAGCCTATCTCTCCTGACGCGAAAATTAGGACAAGGACATGAGCGACAGTTTTTTCTACACATCGGTCAAGGATCCGCTCGCAACGCCGCTTCTGGAGGAGTTGCTGTTTGAATATGACAGCCGTTACGGCACATTTTTCAATGCGGAAGGGGCCAAGGCGGAGCTGAACAAATATCCGCCGGAGGCTTTCAGCCCGCCATCGGGCAACTTCCTGCTTCTGCTGCGTGGCGGCAAGGCGATCGCGGGCGGTGCCTTCATGCGTTACGATGACGAGACCGCCGAGTTCAAACGTGTCTGGACCCATTCCGCCCATCGCCGCCAGGGGCTCGCAAAAATCGTGCTTCGCGAACTGGAGCAGCAGGCGATCCGGCAGGGTTATGCCCGCGTCTACCTGACGACGGGTTTCCGCCAGCCGGAGGCGGTCGGCCTTTATCTCACCAATGGTTATCGTGCCCTGTTCGACACCGCGGTCAATCCCGAGACGATCAGGTCTCTGCCTTTCGAAAAATGGCTTTCCGACCCCGTATCCGCCTCCGTTGCGGACGGAGCACCGATAACGGCGGCCCGGCCGCAATCTTCTTCCGCCCATCCGTGAAAGGCTTTTTCGATGACGATAGCCTCTGATTTTCCGCATGTCGCTGTTAGCGAGCAGAAGGTTGAGCCGATCAAGGGCGGTTACTCGCACTTCCGCATCGTTCCGGCCCGGTATCCCTTGCGGACGGTGGGTACGGTGTTCTCCGTTCTCATCATTGCCGCTGTCCTGCATTCCGTTTTCGGCAATCCGCGCTGGGGCTGGGACGTATTTGCCGAATGGTTCTTTGCTGAACCTGTACTGGTCGGTCTTGGCCGAACGCTGCTCCTGACCGCACTGGGTGCCCTGTTTGGTTTCGTGCTCGGAACGCTGCTGGCGCTTGCGCGCGTTTCCCGCTCGCCGCTGCTGGTCGCGGTCTCCTGGACCTATATCTGGATTTTCCGCTCCATCCCGCTGATCGTACTGCTGCTGATCCTCAACAATCTCGGCTATCTCTATGAAACCGTAACAATCGGCGTGCCCTATACCGGCATCAATTTCTTCAGCTGGAATACGACACAGCTGATGACGCCCTTTGCGGCGGCTGTTCTGGGGCTGACGCTCAATCAGGCCGCTTTCGCATCCGAAATCGTTCGCGGTGGAATTCTTTCAGTCGATCAGGGCCAGCTCGAAGCCGCCGCCGCACTCGGCCTTCCGCGCCGGCGGCAGGCGTCCCGCATCGTTCTGCCGCAGGCGATGCGATCCATCCTGCCCACTGCCTTCAACGATATTATCGGCCTCGCCAAGGGCACCTCGCAGGTCTATATCCTAGCCCTGCCGGAGCTGTTTTATACGATCCAGATCATCTATCGCCGCAATCTTGAAGTGATCCCGCTGCTGATGGTCGCGACCGTCTGGTATCTGGTGATCCTGACGGCGCTTTCCATCGTCCAGCACCATATCGAGCGGCACTTCTCGCGCGGTGCGCTGCGCAATCCGCCGCCTTCACTTTTCGCCACGATCTTTCGCAGCTTTTTGCCGCGCAAACCTTTGCCCGATGTGGTGGAGACGGCGGCTGCCAGGCCCGAGCGTGCGGCGCCCACCCGCGCCGCCAGCTTCCAGCTCGGCAATCGCGGCGGTTCGGTCAATATCCACGGTGTCTCGAAATCCTTCGGGTCGCTTAAGGTGCTTGATGATATCAGCCTTTCCATTCCGGCCGGCAGCGTCACCACCATTCTCGGCCAATCGGGCTCCGGCAAATCCACCTTGCTGCGCTCCATCAACCATCTGGAGCGTGTCGATGACGGTTTCATCGCCATTGATGGTGAGCTGGTCGGTTATCGCCAGAAGGGCGATACGCTTTACGAATTGAAAGAGCGGGAAATCCTCAAGCGCCGCGCCGAAGTGGGCATGGTGTTCCAGAGCTTCAACCTGTTCCCGCATCTCACCGCACTTGAAAACATCGTCGAAGCTCCGGTTGCGGTTCGCGGCATATCGAAGGAGCAGGCGGAAGCCGAGGCGCGCGATCTTCTGGCCCGCGTCGGTCTGGCCGAGAAGGCCGATGCTTACCCCCGCCAGCTTTCAGGCGGACAGCAGCAGCGCGTGGCGATTGCCCGGGCTCTTGCGCTGCGGCCGAAGGTGCTGCTCTTCGACGAGCCGACATCCGCGCTCGACCCGGAGCTGGTCAATGAGGTGCTGGATGTCATCAAGGAGCTGTCCCGCTCCGGCGTCACCCTTATCATCGTCACCCACGAAATCGGCTTTGCCCGCGAAGTCTCCGACAGGGTCGTCTTCATGGAACAGGGCCGCATTCTCGAAACGGGCACGCCGGAAAAGCTGTTCAACAAGCCGGACCACCCGCGCACGGCCGAATTTCTCGCAAAAGTTCTCTAATCAACAACAAAGGAAACACTCACATGGCATTTTCAGCGAAATTATTGTCCCTGCTTGCCGGTGGTCTTTTCACCGCCACCGCTGCGCTCATCCCGGCCGCGCATGCGCAGGAGGTTGACCTGTCGCCCGAGCAGAAGGGGCGGGTGCGCGCCGAAAAGGTGGAAGAGGCAATCAAGCTTCTGCCCGCCGGCCACAAGTTCATTGCACAGGGAAAGCTGACGGTCGCGACCGTTCCCTTCCGCCTGCCGCTGGTGGATTATGCGAGCGACACGAAAACGCCGATCGGCGTGGAGCCGGATATCGCCCAGCTGGTGGCCGACAGCCTTGGCCTTGAGCTGCAGCTTGTTCCGATCGCCTGGGCGGACTGGCCGCTCGGTCTTGCATCCGGCAAATATGACGCCGTTACTTCCAACATCACGGTGACGGAAGCCCGCAAGGAAAAGTTCGATTTTTCCAGTTACCGCAACGATCTGCTCGGCTTCTACGTCGGCAATAACAGCAAGGTCACATCCATCGGCAAGCCGGAAGATGTCGCAGGGCTGAAGGTCATCGTCGGGGCAGCCACCAATCAGGAGCAGATCCTGCTGAAATGGATCAAGGACAACAAGGCGAAGGGGCTGGCCGATACCGAGGTGCAATATTACGACGATCAGGCCGTGCTTGACGTCGCCCTGCAATCCGGCCGCGCGGATGCCTATCTCGGCCCCAACGCGACCTCTGCCTTTCAGGCGGCGAGCCAGAAGAAGACGAAGCTTGTCGGCACCTTCTCCGGCGGCTGGCCGGAAGCGGCCGAGATCGCCGTCGCTTCGAAAAAGGACGCAGGTATAGCCGAGGCCATCACCGCCGCGCTGAACGCCCAGATCGAGAACGGCAATTACGGCAAGGTTCTCGCCCGCTGGAATCTCGGTTCCGAAGCCATCACCGAATCCCGCACGAATCCGCCCGGCCTGCCCAAGAGCTGAGGCCAGATTTTCCAAAGGTTGAGTTGCCAAAAGCTGAGTTGAAGGTGGGACATCACTCAGCCGGTAGCGCGGGCATCCTCCCGTCCGCGCTACCTCCGTCCCGCAGTCATTCTATCGGGAAACCACAATGACCTTCACCTCTCGTCTCGCCACGGCCACGCTCGGCGCCTTTTTCTCCATTGTCGGTCTTGGGTCGGCTTTCGCAACCGATGTCTTCGACCTGTCGCCGGATCAGCCCGGCCGTGTCAGGGTTGAGAAAGACCCCGGCGCAATTGCCGCCGTTCCGAAGGATTTCAAATTCGTCACGCCGGGCAAACTCACCGTCGCGGTCGCACCCGGCGGACCGCCGCTCGCGACCTATGCGACGGATGCAAAAACGGTGGTCGGTGCAGATCCCGATTATGCGCTTGCGGTGGCCGACAGCCTTGGCTTGGAGCTGGAACTGGTGGCGGTCGCCTGGGCGGACTGGCCGCTGGGGCTTGCCTCCGGCAAATACGATGCGGTGATCTCGAATGTGGGCGTTACCGAGCAGCGCAAGGAGAAGTTCGATTTCTCCACCTATCGTCAGGGCCTGCACGGATTTTTCGTCAAGGCAGACAGCGGCATCACAGCCATCCGCGAGCCGAAGGATGCGGCCGGCCTGAGGATCATCGTCGGCGCCGGCACCAATCAGGAGCGCATTCTGCTGAAATGGAGCGACGAAAACGTTGCCGCTGGATTGAAGCCGATCGAGCTGCAATATTACGATGATGAAGCGACCCGGCTTGTGGCGCTTTCAGCGGGGCGGGCGGATGTGATCGTCCAGCCGCATGCGCAGCTGGTCTTCATCGCCGCGCGCGACAAGACCATCAAGCGTGTCGGAACGCTCTCCGCCGGCTGGCCGGAGCGGTCCGATGTCGCCATCACCACCCGCAAGGGATCGGGACTGGCAGATGCGCTGACGCTTGCCACCAATGATCTGATCAAGAGCGGCGCTTACGCGAAGATTCTGGATCGCTGGCAGCTATCGGAAGAAGCTTTGCCGGAATCGCGGACCAACCCGCCCGGCCTGCCGAAAAGCTGACCGGTCGAACACATGCGGTGGACTGCAATACCCGCGGGCTCAGGCCTTGCGGGTATTGTTTTGTCCGTCAATTCTGTGCGGGAAGGGCGCGGAAAAGCTTTCGCAATTCACCGACGAAGGGTTTGAAGAAACGCGAGAGAGGCCGGGCCGTGTTGGTGGAAACGGCGACATTCATCGTTACTTCAGGCATGAAAGGGCGCACCGTCACCCCCTCGAAACTGTTCCAGCGCACCAGGCCGTCGATAAGGGCGATGCCGATGCCGCCGCACGCCAGCGGTACCGCGCCGACCGATGAGGCGACCTGCACCGAGACATCGCGCATAAGCCTGTCGCGTTGAAAGACCTCGTTCAGCTGCGGGCCGATTTCGTCCGCATGGTTGCCATACGAAATCAGCGGCCTGCCGGCGAGGTCGTGGGGCGTTACCGTCATCATTTCGGCGGGGGGATCATCATGCCGCATTTGCACATCGGCCGTTTCCGTAGCGGTGAGCCTGTCGCATCCCACTAAGGGAGGGTCAGAAATCCGCGACCTTGCCCCAGGACGAATTCAGGAAACGGCTGGGGTGATAGGGGGCGGCATCGACGATCGGGTTCGAACCCGTCACGATATCGGCGATCAGATGGCCGGCGCCGGGGCCGATACCGAAACCGTGGCCGCTGAAACCGGCGGCGAGGATGAAACCGGGCAATTCGCTGGTTTCGCCAATGGCGGGCACGCCATCGGGCGTGCTGTCGATGAAACCGGCCCAGGCGGCGGAAATCTGCGTTTTGCCGAGGGCGGGCAGAAGCTCCAGCGCCCTTCTATGGGTCTCGCGGATGGCGGCGGCATTGGGTTTCGGGTCGAGAATACGAACCCGTTCCATCGGCGTCGGCGCATCGAGCCGCCAGCGTTTCAGCGTCTCGTGGCCGCCGCGAATGCCTTCCAGCCCGCCCGGCCGCAGGCTTCGCCAGCGCTTGAGGAACATCGGGATGAATTCACGGGCAAACCGCATCTGCTGCGCCGTCGGGTCAATGCGCCCCAGCCCGCTGATGGCGAGCGTGTAACCGCCGTCTTTTCTCTTCGTTGCCGAAACGGCGGCGGTGTGCAGCGCATCCGGCAGCCCCTCCGCACCCGGTGTGACGGAGAGGATGGAAGAGCGGACGGAGGCTTGCGGGAAACGAATGCCGAGCTGCCGGCAAAAGGACGACGCCCAGGCCCCGCCGGACATGATGGCGGTTTTGGTGCGGATCGTGCCTTTTTCGGTGACGACGGCGCTCACCCGGCCGCCTTCCGTCTCAAGCCCGCGTGCGGCGCAATTCTGATGCACCGTGCCGCCCAGCTTGATGATGGCGCGCGCCACGGCGGGCGCGGCCATGGAAGGATCGGCCGTGCCGTCCGTCGGCGAAAATACGCCGCCCTTCCAGCGCTTTCCCGTGGATCGGCCGCGTTCGCTCGCCTCATCGGCGCTCAGCATATGGGTCGTCACGCCTGCGGTAATGGCAAAGTCGCGCCAGCGCGCCCAGCCGGCAAGTTCGGCCTCATTGTCGCTCAGGTAAAACAGCCCGCAGCGGCGAAAAGCCGTGTCTTCGCCGCTCTCTGCGCCAAACTCTTCCCAGAGCGCCAGGCTCTTCGTGGAAATCGGCAATTCGCGGGCGTCGCGATTCTGCTGGCGGCACCAGCCCCAGTTGCGGCTGGATTGCTCCGCTCCGATCAGGCCTTTTTCGACCAGCGCCACTTTCAGGCCGCGCCGCGCAAGATAATAGGCGGCGAAGACACCGACGATGCCGCCGCCGATAATGACGGCGTCTGCGGATGTCGGCAGTTCCGGCGATGTCGTGATCTGTTGCAGCGGGGCGGGCATGGTCGGACTCCTTGTATTCGTCCTAATTTACCTCAGCCGGCGTGTAAACGCTGCCAGACTGGGCCTGTTGCCGGAATCTCCTGCTGTTGGGCGACGCCTCTGCAACTCTTTATGCTGCATCAAAAAAATATCCCCACGTCGACAGGGCTCGGCCATGTGGTAAGATTTCCTTTGCCGCGCCAGAATTTTATGCCGCGTGTTCAAAAAACAAAAAAGGGGTTCCGCACGTGATGAAACTTGACCGGATCGATATCAAGATCCTCTACGAATTGCAGAAAAACGGTCGCATCACCAATGTCGAGCTGGCGGAGCTTGTCAATCTGTCGCCGAGCCCCTGCCTGATGCGGGTGAAGAAGCTGCAGGCGGAAGGTTATATCGAGGGTTATTCGGCGCAGATCAACATCAACAAGCTCGGCCAGACGCTGACGGTGTTTACGGAAATCACGCTCAAGAACCATCGTCAGATCGATTTCGCCCGCTTCCTCGGCGTTGTCGAAAAGATCGACCAGGTGGTGGAATGCCACCTCGTTTCGGGCGGTTACGACTACCTGCTGAAATTCGTCACCTCTGGCATCGTCGAATACCAGTCGATCATGGAGCGGTTGACCGATATGGACGTGGGCATCGACAAATATTTCAGCTTCGTGGTGCTGAAATCGCCGATCATCAAGTCACATATGCCGCTGACCAGCCTGTTTCCGCTGTGAAATAAAAGGGGGCCTCTTTAGTGGGCGCTTGCTCTATCTCGATGTCATCCTCGGGCTTGCCCGAGGATCCATAGCGCGTCGAGATGAATGGATCCTCGCCTCAAGGGCGAGGATGACGCCGAGGCGGATTTTGGTGCTTCCCAATCCACCCTGCCACCTTTCAGCCCCTCACCTTTTCGAAAACGCCCGCACCAGCTCCGCATCCTGCTGAAGGTTATCGAGCCATGTCGGGTCGAGTTTCGGCACGGAGGAGAACAGCAGTTTCGAATAGGGGTGGGAGGGCGATTTGATCGCTTCGGTTTCCAGATGCTCCACCTTCTGCCCGCCATACATCACGACAATCTCGTCGCAGATGGTCTCCACCACCGAGAGATCGTGGCTGATGAAGATGTAGGAGAGGTTCAACTCCCGCTGCAGTTCTCCGAGAAGATCGATGATTGCGGCCGCCACCACGGTATCGAGCGCCGAGGTGATTTCATCGCAGATGATGAGCGACGGTTCGGCGGCAAGTGCGCGGGCGAAATTGACGCGTTGTTTCTGCCCGCCGGAAAGGCCGGAAGGGTGGCGGTGACGCACCGAGCGCGGCAGCTTCACCATATCGAGTAGCTGATCGATCCGGGCGTCGCGCGCTTTGCCTTTCATGCCGTGATAGAAGGTCAGCGGCCGGCCGAGAATATCCTCGATGGGTTTCGACGGGTTGAGTGCGGTATCGGCATATTGGAACACGATCTGCATGCGGCGCAGCTGATCGCCGGTTCGACGCCGTGCATCGGCATCGAGTTCCCGGCCTTCGAAGATGACATGGCCGCCGGCCGCCGGCAGAATGCCGGCGATGGCGCGCGCCAGTGTCGATTTTCCGCAACCGGATTCGCCGATGATGCCGAGATTACGACCGGGATAGACCGAAAGGCTGACGCTATCCACCGCACGCACCAGCGGCATCTTGTCTTCGCCCTTCGTTCCGTAACCGGCGATCAGCTTTTCGATATCCAGCAGCGGCGTTGCCTGCTCCTGTTTGGCGGGTGTGATGACGCGCGCCTTGTCATGAAAGGCCGTCAGCAGTTCCTTCGTGTAGGGATGCTGGGCATTTTCGAGGATATCCGTGGTCGTGCCGGTTTCCTGAACCTCGCCGCCTTGCAGCACAACGATCCGGTCGGCGATCTGGGCGACGACGGCGAGATCGTGCGAAACATAAACGCCGCCGATGCCATTCTTGCGCATTGCCGATTTGAAGGCGCGCAGCACCTCTATCTGGGTCGTGACGTCGAGCGCGGTGGTCGGCTCGTCGAAGATCACCAGCTTCGGATTGCCGATCAGCGCCATTGCGGCGGAGAGGCGCTGAAGCTGGCCGCCGGACACCTGATGCGGGTAACGCTCGCCGATGGTCTCGGGGTTGGGCAACGACAGCGCCTTGAAAAGTTCCACCGCGCGTGTCCGTGCTTCCTGCGGCGGCATCAGATGGTGGATGCGGGTGACTTCGATGACCTGGTCGATGATCTTCTGCGCCGGGTTGAAGGCGGCGGCCGCACTTTGCGGCACATAGGCCACTTTTGTGCCGCGGACTTTGGCGCGTTCGGTTTCGGAAAGCTGCACCATGTCCTGGCCCGCCACCTTGACGCTGCCGCCGGAAATGCGGCAGCCCGGCCGGGCATAGCCCATCAGGGTCAGCGCGATGGTGGTCTTGCCGGAACCGCTCTCGCCGATCAGTGCGACGATCTCGCCATCGGCGATGTCGATGTCCACGCCCTTGATGATGTCAATACGGCGGCCGGAATCGGTGGTGGCCTCGACTTTCAGTCCACGGATTTCAACGAGATTGCTCATTATTCGCTCCTGTCGCGGATTTTCTGCGGCAGATTGTCGATCAGCAGGTTGATGCTGATCGTCAGGCTGGCAATGGCCAGCGACGGGAAGATGACGGCGGGGGCCGCAAACGGCAGGCCGCCGATGTTCTCACGCACCAGCGCGCCCCAGTCCGCATTCGGCGGCTGCAGGCCGAGGCCGAGGAAGGAAAGGCCCGACAGAAGCAGCACGATGAACACGAAGCGCACGCCAAGATCGGCCAGTACGGGCCGGACGATATTCGGCAGGATTTCAGAGCCGATGAGGTAGAACAGGCTTTCGCCGCGCACCCGGGCAACGGTGACGAAATCCATGGTGTTGACATTGACGGCGAGCGCCCGGGCGAAACGATAGGCGCCCGGTGTATAGATGACCGAGAGCGTGATGATCAGCACCGGAATGGAAGAGCCGACGGCGGCGACGACCACGAGGCCGAAAAGCTTGCTCGGAATGGAGTTCACCGCATCGAGAAACCGGCTGAGCGCCGCATCGAACCAGCCGCCTATGACGGCGGCGCACATGCCGAGCACGATGCCGGAGGTGCAGGCGATGGTGACGGCGGCGAGCGATATGCCGACCGTGAAACGCGCGCCCATGAGAATGCGGGAAAACACGTCACGGCCGAGATAATCGGAACCGAGCCAGAGATCTGATGTCATCGGCCCGAAATAATCGAGATCGACGATCTCACCGACCGGATGCGGAATGAGATAGGGCGCGAAGATCGCGACCATGGCCCAGAAAAAAATAACGAGAAAGCCGAAAACGCCGACTGCGTTGATCCTGTAACCCAAACGCGAGGTCCCCTGATATGTTTTGATATTCTCAGCCATCAGCGCAGCCTCGGATTGGACATGATGGCGATGATGTCAGCCGTCGTGATGAGGAGGAGATAACCGACGCAGAAGATCATCGCGCAGCTCTGGATCAGCGGCAGGTCGCGGGTCGCGACGCCATCGACCATCAGCTTGGCAATGCCGGGATAATTGAAGATCGTCTCGACGATGATGACGCCGCCAACGAGATAAGAAAGCGACAGGGCCACCGCATTGACGATGGGGCCGAGCGCATTGGGAAGCGCATGGCGAAGCACAATGCGCATGCGCGGCGCGCCCTTTAAAAGCGCCATTTCCACATAGGGCGTGTCGAGCGTTTCGATGACGGCGGCGCGGCTCATGCGGATCATCTGCGCCGAGACGACGAAGGTCAGCGTGATGACCGGCATGGCATAGACCCGCAGAACATCGAAAAGCGTGTGAACTTCGCTGACCAGCGACAGCGCCGGCAGCCATTTCAGATAGACGGCGAAAAGCAGCACGGCGAGCGTGGCGATCATGAATTCCGGCACCGAGATGACGCCGATGGTCAGCACGGTGACGGCCCGGTCATAAAGCGTTCCGCGCAGCATGGCGGAGCTGATGCCGAGGGTCAGCGCCAGCGGCACGGCGATGATGGTGGTAATGCCGGCAAGCTTCATGGAGTTGACGAAGCGCGGACCTATAAGATCGGCAATCGCCATGTTGTTGGCGTAGGAGGTGCCGAGTTCGCCCTGCAGCAGGCCGAGAAGCCAGCGCACGAAACGCAGCAGGGCAGGGTCGTCGAGATGCATGGCGGTGCGCAGGCCGGCCACGGCCTCCGGTGTCGCCGCCTGGCCAAGAAGGATCGTCGCCGTGTCGCCGGGCAGCAGGCTGGTAGCGGAAAAGACGATAAACGACACGATAAGCAGCGTCGTCAGCATGACGACCAGCCGCCTGGCGATAAGGGATAATATCCGGCTGTTCATTCACATGCTCCTGCGGCGGCCTGATTGTGGAGGCTTTCCGCAACGACGGAAAGGCTGCCGGGCGCATTCTCGCGCCCCGGCTCCATGGTCTATCAGGCTTCGAGCCAGACGTATTCCGCAAAGGCATAACCCATCATGCCGCCGAGCGGATTGGCTTCCAGCCCCTTCAGCTTGGAGGTGATGGCGTCGACGTTCGAAATATAGGCGGGAATGATGGTGCCGGCTTCGTCGGCAATCATCGTTTCCAGTTCGAAGTAGATCTGCTTGCGCTTGTCCATATCGAGCATGCCGCGTGCTTCGAGCATCATCTTGTCGAATTTCGGCGACTTGTACTGGCTTTCGTTCCACGGTGCGTCGGAAGCGTAAAGCAGGGAGAACAGGATATCCGGTGTCGGGCGCGGGTTGATGTTGCCGAAATGGACCGGCGCTTTCAGCCAGTAATTGCTCCAGTAACCGTCCGAAGGTACGCGCTGTACATCCAGCTTGACGCCGATTTCGGCGGCCGAAGCCTGGATGATCATGGCCATGTCGACCGAAGAGCTTGCTGCATCCGATGCGATGACCGGAATGGACTGGCCGATAAGACCTGCCTTCTGGAAATGGAACTTCGCCTTGTCCGGATCGAAGGCTTTCGGCTTGAGATCCGGATTGTGGTAGGGGTTCATCGGCGGAACCGGCTGGTCGTTGCCGACTTCACCGAGGCCGCGCAGGGCCGCCTTGACGATCTGCTCGCGATTGACGATCGACTTCATGCCGGCGACGAAATCGGCGTTATTGCCCGGCGTCTGGTCGAGACGCATGTTGAGGTTGGTGTAGTTCCCCGATGTCGTCTTGGACAGAACGACACCTTCCTGCTTGTCGAGCAGGCGAAGCGCACGCGGGTTGATGGCGGCCGCGAGCTGGATATCGCCGGAAAGAAGGGCGTTGACGCGGGCATTGTCGTCCGAAATCGCCATGAATTCGAAACTGTCGATGTGCGGGCCGCCAGACTTCCAGTAATTGGCGTTCCTGGTCATGATCGAACGCACGCCCGGCTCGAATTTTTCGAGCTTGAAGGCGCCGGTGCCGTTGCCCTTGGAGAAATCCGTGGTGCCGTCGGCAACGATCATAAAATGGTGCAGGGCCAGAATGGATGGCAGGTCGGCATTCGCGTTCGCCAGCGTGATCTCGATCGTGCTCTTGTCGAGAGCCTTGAAGCCGGTCATCTGCGCGGCAATCTTGGCGACCTTGGAACCGACGGCCGGATCGAGGTGGCGCTTCAGCGAATAGACCACATCGTCGGCCGTCAGGGCCTTGCCGTCATGGAAGGTGACGCCGGAACGCAGCTTCACCGTCCAGGTCTTGGCGTCCTTCGTTTCGATGGCTTCGGCCAGCTCCAGCTGCGGTGTGCCGGAAACATCGAGGAAGCTCAGACGGTTATAGAGCGCGCAGCAACGAACATAGTCCGTCGAAAGCGAGGCTTTTGCCGGATCGAGCGTATCGGCGGTGGAGGAGGACCAGCCGGCAGCTTTCAGCGTGCCGCCGGAGACCGGCGTTGCGGCCACGGCATTTGAGGCGCGACCAAGAATCGCCGAGCCGGCGGAAAGGGCGACGCCACCCGCCAGCAGCATGTGAAGCAGCTCGCGCCGCGTTGCGCCGCGCCGGATCGCCTGTTCAACGGCGGCATCGTCGGAACGGGTCCAGTTTGTAATCCTGTCACTCATGGTCTTCCCCTTTTGTATGATTTGTTGAAATGCATCTGAAGAAATTTCCGGCATGCCGCATCCCAGTTTGCGGCGCGCCATTGACGGAGCGGCTCAGCCGTCCGTCTGTTTCACCGCTTCGGCAAGGCCGGTCATCGAGGTGAAGTGGTAGTCCGGCTCGGTAAAGTTTTCCGGCTCTATGGTGCCGCCATATCCTTTCTGGGCGTGGCGACGCTCGATCCAGCAATTGGTCATGCCCAGTTTTCGGGAAATGCCGATATCGTGATACTGGCTTTGCGCGACGTGCAGAATGTCGTCCTTCGACGCTCCCTCGCTTTCCACAAAGGCAAAGACCTTTTCGAAGAAGGCGGGATCGGGTTTTTCGGTGCCGGTGTCATCCGCCGTGAAGGCCGCATGAAAGGGATTGCCGAGTTCCCTCGAGAAATATTCGAAGGCCCAGCGCTGGGCATTGGTCATGGCGATGAGGCGATGCGTCTTGGCAAGCTCGGCCATGGCGGCGCGGCTGTCTTCAAAGCCTTTCCAGCTTTTTGCCGCATCGCGCAGGCGTTCACCGAATGCGCGCTCCGCCGGCAGGCCAAGTTGCGGAGCGATGATCAGGTATACGCGGACGAGGTCGTCCGGAAACAGGTCGGTCGCATCGGAATAACGGGCCGCGCGGTAAAGCGCGAGCGCCTTTTCACCATCGACCTCCACGCCGTTTTCCGCGCCGATTGCGGCCAGCGTCGATTTCAGGCCGCCTTCGAAATCGATGAGAGTTCCCACCACGTCGAAGCTCATATATTTGAAGTCGCTCAGTTTTTTGGGCAATGTCGGTCTCCGCTTTGCCGCCTTGGCCTCTTGGGCAGCCTGCGGCAGATTATTCTGTTCCCGGACGGGATCCTTGCCCCGTTCCCATTTGCGATTACGCCCTTTTTTATGGCGTTTAGTGCCGTTTGCATTGATAGTTTGGCACTTTCGGCACGCCGGATTCGCCGAAATGGATCGGCTCTTCGGCAGAATATTGCGAATATGTGGTGCGTTGCGACATTTCGAGAGGGTGCCGCAGCACTCCTCTTCTATCGCCTCAGGCCATGGTGGCCCTGACAGCCGGGTCTTCGAGTGTCTGGTCGAGCGTCTTTTGCGTCCGCTCGATAATGGCGTCGATCTCGCTGTCGGTGCAGCAGAGCGGCGGCGCGTAACCCAGAATGCCGTTCGCAAAGGCGCGCACGATCAGGCCGTTTTCCCAGGCGCGGTCGAAAACCTTGCGTGCGGGGGCGGCCGTAGCCGGCAGCGGCGTCTTTTTATCCTTGTCGGTCACAAGTTCGATGGCGGCGAGCATGCCACGGCCGCGCACATCGCCAACCAGCGGATGGCTTTTCAGGCCTTCCAGGCCGGCCATCAGCCTTTGACCGGCACGGCGACCGTTTTCCAGCAGGCCACCCTCGTAAAGTTTCAGCACTTCGAGGCCGACAGCGGCGCTGACGGGGTGGGCGGAGTAGGTGTAGCCGTGCCCGACTGCCGCCTCGCCGGCAAAGTCGGCTATTGTATCATAGACGTGATCTGCCATGAAGACGGCGCCCATCGGCACATAACCCGATGTCAGGCCCTTTGCGGCCGTGATGAAATCAGGCACGATGTCCTCGTCCGTGCAGGCAAAGAGCGGTCCCGTGCGGCCAAAGCCGGTGATGACCTCATCGGCAACGAAGAGGATGCCATAGGAACGGCAGAGGTCACGCATGGCCTTGATCCAGCCCGGCGGCGGCACCAGAACGCCGCCCGAGCCCTGGATGGGTTCCGCATAAAAGGCGGCGACCCGGTCCGGGCCTATGGCTTCGATCTTGTCTTTCAGGATTTGCAGGGAGGAGGCGATGATCGCGGCCGGATCGCTGCCGGCCGGATTGCGATAGGCATAATGCGACGGAATCTTGTGCTGCCAGTCATAAGGCACACCGAACCCCGCATGGAAAGCGGGCAGCGCCGTGAGGCCCGAGCCGGCGGTGGTGGAGCCGTGATAACCCTGTTCGATGGAGATGAACTGATCGCGCTGCGGCTGGCCTTTTGCGTGCCAGTAATAGCGGATGAAGCGGATGGTGCTGTCCACCGCATCGGAGCCGCCAAGCGTGAAATAGACATGGTTGAGATCGCCCGGCGCGCGGTCGGCGAGTTCAGATGCAAGCCGGATCGCCGGTTCGCTGCCAATGTCGAAATAGGCGGTGGCATAGGGCAGCTCACGCATCTGCTTTGCCGCCGCCTCGACGATGCTGTCATGGCCGTAACCGGCATTGACGCACCACAGGCCGGCAAAACCATCGATGAGCTGGTGACCGGTCATGTCGGTGACGGTGGCGCCACGTGCCGATTGCAGCACCCGCACGCCCAGCTTCTCATGGCCGCGGAAGGAGGAGACAGGGTGCACCAGATGGGCGCGATCCAGTTCGATCAGTGAATTGCTTAACATGGGTCTCTCCGGATTCAGCCCAGCGCCTGGCTGGTCAATGCAAATGTTTTCAGTTTTTTGTCGGCGGGGATTTCGGTTTTCGACCGGCGCATGGCGATGCCGCCGCCGACATGGGCAAGACCATGTTCAGCAAGCCAGGGGGCAAGGCCCGTATCGGCCGTGGTGTCCACACGAAGGAATGCGCCGGGACGTTGCGAAAACACGAATGCGATCAGTTCTTTAGCGATTTCAACGTTTTCCGCCACGACCGGGCCGATGACTTCGCCGCGCCCGAAGGCGCGAAGTGCTGCAAAGCCCTTGATGACCCCTTGGCCCTGCACGAGTGCGAAACGTGCCCTTTCGGCAAGTGCTGCAAAGAGGGCCGTGCGATCCGCACCGAAAGCCTGCGCATCGAGCGCGGCGAGTTCGGCCGGATCAATGGTTTCCGCCCAGGTGACACCTTCCGGCCTGTCGGTCGCGGCCGGAATGCCCTGATGCTGGAGCACTTCGCCGCAGGCGGCGAAGCCCAGTTTTTCATAAAGGGGCAGACCGTCGGCCGTGGCTACAAGACGGCACTCGCGATTTTCTGCTGCGTCCATTGCCGCGCCCATCAACTGGCGTCCAAGGCCGCGGCCGCGCATGCTCTCGTCCACGATCACCATATTGACGGTGGCGCAACTCTCTCCAAGAAGTGTCGCCATGGCGGTTCCGACGACACGCCCGTTTTCCAGGGCAACAAAACCCCTGCTCAGGGAAAGGACCAGCGCCCAGTCTTCTTTCCGGTGCGGCCAGCCGGCCTGGCGGGAAAGTTCAACGGCCGCGTCGAGGTGGTCCGGTTGAAACGTTTGGATATCGATCAGGCTCGCCTGCATGCCGGAACTCCGTTTTTCTGCTTATTCATTGATAGACCGATGCCGAAAGAAGATTGTCCCGACAAATGGGAAGGTTCGATATGTTTCGCTGTTGCTTTTATCCGCCGCCGCATCTTATGCCGCAGATCATCCGCAAAGGGGCGAATAGGTTGGGGTGAGGGTGTCTGATGGCGGCTTTTGGTCTGCCTGAACGCAACTCTCTGCCAAACTCGTGGCTGCATACGCAACAATCTGCTTCGATAACCGGCAATTGCGGTGCGTCGATCCAGCAAAGGTCTTTATGATCTTATCTACCGGCCATCACCAATCTCCAAGCAAGGATGACGACGACATGACCATCTTCCGCCCGAAATACATTACTTTTGATTGCCACGGCACCTTGATTAATTTCCAGATGGCAGAGGCTGCTCGCGATCTCTACGGTGATCGTCTCAGCGAGACTGAGATGGAGGAATTCATCAAGAATTTTTCCGCCTACCGCCTCGATGAGGTCATGGAAGACTGGAAGCCCTATGCCGAAGTCGTTCACAACGCCCTATCGCGCACCTGCAAACGGAATGGCGTGTCCTTCAAAGACGAAGATGCGGTAATGACCTACGAGCGAGTTCCCACTTGGGGGCCGCATGCGGATGTTCCTGCTGGTTTGGCGAAAGTCGCCAAGGAAATTCCGCTCGTCATTCTGTCCAATGCCATGAATTCGCAGATCATGTCGAATGTCGCAAAGCTCGGCGCACCGTTTCATGCCGTCTATACGGCCGAGCAGGCACAGTCTTACAAACCGCATTTCAGGGCTTTCGAGTATCTCTTCGACATGCTCGGTTGCGGTCCGGAAGATATTCTGCATGTGTCTTCATCGTTCCGTTACGATCTGATGTCTGCGCATGATCTCGGCATCAAGAACAAGGTTTGGGTGAACCGTGGCCATGAACCGGCAAACCCCTACTACGGCTACGTGGAAATCGCCAATATTGGCGGTCTTGCGGGTGTCGTCGGATTATAAGAAAAGGATCGGACCATGAAGCTCGTCTCCTACTGGCACGACACCGCTCCCCTGTTCGCGCGGGCGGCGAAAGGCCCTGTGGAAGGCCATTATGATGTGGCTGTCATTGGCGGCGGCTTCACCGGTCTCGGTGCGGCGCGCCAGCTCGCCAAGGCTGGCGCACGCGTGGTTGTCCTTGAAGGGCAGCGTGTCGGCTGGGGCGCTTCCGGCCGCAATGGCGGCCACCTCAACAACGGCCTTGCCCATTCTTATCTCTCCGCGAAAGCTGAACTCGGCAAAGAACGTGCGATCGCGCTTTACAAGGCGCTGGACGCCTCAATCGACTCGCTGGAAAGTCTGATTGCCGAGGAAAGCATCCACTGTAATTTCCGCCGGGCCGGCAAGCTGAAGCTCGCTTCCAAGCCGCAGCATTTTGAAGGTCTGGCGAAGAATTTCGAGGCGCTGCATGCCGAGGTCGATCCCGACACGGCGCTTCTTTCCACAGCCGATCTAAAGGCGGAGATCGGTTCGCCCTTTTATGGCGCCATGCTCTCGAAGAAGAGCGCCATGATGCATATGGGTCGCTATGTGGCCGGCCTTGCCGAAGCCGCCAGCCGTCATGGCGCGGTGATCTTCGAAAATGCGGCGGTGACGAAGCACATCCAGAACGGCAGGACCCACGAACTGGAAACCCCGCGCGGCAAGGTGACGGCCGACAATGTTCTGGTGGCGACCGGCGCTTACACGCCGTCCGGTTTCGGTTATTTCCGTCGCCGCATCATCGCCGTCGGCAGTTTCATCATCGCCACGCGACCGCTGACGGATGCCGAGGTTCAGGCCTCGGTTCCGGGCAACCGCACTTATGTCAACTCCATGAATATCGGCAATTATTTCCGGCTCTCGCCCGATAACCGGCTGATCTTCGGCGGCCGTGCACGCTTTTCCGCCACGTCGGACCAGCGTTCGGACGCCAAAAGCGGTGCGATCCTGACGGAAAGCCTGCATCGCATCTTCCCACAGCTTGCCCATGTGCCGATCGACTATTGCTGGGGCGGTCTGGTGGACATGACCAAGGACCGGTATCCGCGCGCGGGTTTCCATGACGGCGTCTGGTACGCCATGGGCTATTCCGGCCACGGTGCGCAGCTTTCGACACATCTCGGCATGATCATGGCCGACGCCATTCTCGGGCGGCCGGATAACAACCCGCTGAAGGGGCTGGAATGGCCGGCGGTGCCGGGTCATTTCGGCAAGCCGTGGTTCCTGCCGATCGTGGGCTTCTATTACAAGATGCTGGACAAGATACAGTAGAAGTCGGGGGTCGACGCTGAGAGGCCGCTTCCACACTCGACGTCGTCCTCGGGCTTGACCAGGATCCACGGCCGCGCGAAGAATGGATCCTCGGGTCAAGCCCGAGGATGACGGAGGAGAGGGGCATCTCCATATCCCAGCGGCCTCCAGGCCGCTTTTTTGTTGCCTCCACACAAAAAGAAGGGCCGCAGAGCGACCCTTTAGGCGGGGATGGAAAAGGCTCAAGCGAGCCCGCCAATATGAAACGTCTTGATCTCCAGATATTCCTCGATGCCGACCTGTGCGCCCTCACGGCCGAGGCCGGATTGCTTGACGCCGCCGAAGGGGGCGACTTCGGTGGAGATCGCGCCGGTGTTGAGGCCGACCATGCCGAATTCCAGCGCCTCGCCCACGCGCCAGGCGCGTTTCAGGCTTTCGGTATAGAAATAGGCGGCAAGGCCGAAGGGTGTGCCGTTGGCGATGGCGATGGCCTCTTCCTCCGTCTCGAAACGGAAGAGCGGTGCCACCGGCCCGAAGGTTTCTTCGCTTGCCAGCCGCATGCCGGTCGTGGCGCCGGTCAGCACCACGGGGGCGGTATATTGCGGACCTTCCGGCAGATCGTGCGGCCTGGTGATGATCTTTGCGCCCTTGGAAACGGCGTCATCGATATGGGCGCGGATCTTGGCGATGGCCGGCTCGTTGATCATCGGGCCGATGGAAACGCCTGCCTCGGTTCCGGGTCCGACCCGCATGACATCGACGCGATCCGCCAGTTTTTTGGCGAAGGCGTCATAAACGCTCGACTGGACGAGAATGCGGTTGGCGCAAACACAGGTCTGGCCGCCATTGCGGAATTTCGAAACCAGAGCGCCTTCGATGGCGAGATCGAGATCGGCATCGTCGAACACGATGAAGGGCGCATTGCCGCCCAGTTCCAGCGACAGGCGCTTGACGCTGTCGGCAGCGCCGCGCATCAAAAGTGAACCGACGCGGGTGGAGCCGGTGAAGGAAATTTTCCGAACCGTCTCGTTGGCCATGATTTCGTTGCCGATTTCCGTCGGCATGCCGGTGACGATGTTGATGACGCCCGCGGGAATGCCGGCCCGTTCGGCGAGCACGCCGAGCGCCAGGGCCGAATAGGGCGTGAACTCCGAAGGCTTGATGACGACGGTGCAGCCGGCGGCAAGTGCGGGCGCGACCTTGCGGGTGATCATCGCATTCGGGAAGTTCCAGGGCGTGATGATGCCGCAGACGCCGACTGCTTCTTTCAGCACCACGATGCGGCGATCCGGCGTGGGTGAGGGGATGGTGCCGCCGCTGATACGCCGGGCCTCTTCAGCAAACCATTTGACGAAGGACGCCCCATAGCGGATTTCGCCCTTTGCCTCATCCAGCGGCTTGCCCTGTTCGGTTGTCAGGATCAGGCCGAGATCGTCGACATTGTCGATCATCAGCGCGAACCATTTTTCCAGAAGCGTTGCGCGCTCCGCGTGGGTTTTCTTTTTCCACGGGCCGAAGGCGGCGTTGGCGGCTTCGATGGCCGCGCGGGTTTCCGCGCCGCCCATATCCGGTACGGTGCCGATGACCGCCTGCGTCGCCGGGTCGATCACGTCGACCGCCTTGCCCGATGCCGCCGCCTTCCACGCCCCGCCGATCAAGCCCGTCTGGCGAAAGAGTTCCTTGTCCTTCAAGCCCTGCATCATAATTCTCCGAAATCAGTCGAGCGCCGCAAGAACTGCGGCGGTGATGGCGTCTGTCTTGTCCTTGCCCGGCACCGTGCCGATACCCCGGCCGGTCGCCGTTTCCAGCGCCGTCATGATACGCACGGCCGCGTCCTTTTCACCGAGATACTCGAGCATCATTGCGCCGGACCAGATGGCGGCGATGGGGTTGGCGATGCCAAGATGGGCGATATCCGGGGCCGAACCGTGCACCGGCTCGAACATGGACGGCGCGCTGCGGTCGGGATTGATATTGGCGGAGGCGGCAAAGCCGAGGCCGCCCTGAATGGCTGCGCCGAGATCGGTCAGAATATCGCCGAAGAGGTTGGAGGCGACGACGACATCGAGGCTTTCCGGGGCCATGACCATGCGGGCCGCCATGGCGTCGATGTGATAGCTGGAAACCTCGACGTCGGGATACTCAGTGGCGAGCTTGTGGGTCACCTCGTCCCAGAACACCATCGAATATTTCTGGGCATTGGACTTGGTGATGGAGGCAAGCTTGCCGCGACGCTTCTGCGCCTGTTCGAAGCCGAAGCGCAGGATGCGTTCCACACCCTTGCGGGTGAAGATCGAGGTTTCGACGGCAACTTCATCATCGGTGCCCTGATGCACGCGGCCGCCGGCGCCGGAATATTCGCCTTCCGTGTTTTCACGGATGCAGAGAATGTCGAAGCCATCGGCCTTCAAAGGCCCCTGCACACCGGGCAGAAGCCGGTGCGGGCGGATATTGGCATATTGCACGAAGGCCTTGCGGATCGGCAGCAGCAGGCCGTGCAGCGAGACCGAGTCCGGCACTTCCGCCGGCCAGCCGACCGCGCCGAGCAGAATGGCGTCGAAGCCGCGCAGGGTCTCGATGCCGTCCTTCGGCATCATCGCGCCGGTTTCCTTGTAGAAGGCGCAGGACCAGGGGAATTCCGTTCCTTCAAGCGCAAAACCGGAGGCTTCAGCGGCGGCGTTGAGCACCTGCCATGCGGCGTCCGTCACGCTTTTGCCGATGCCGTCTCCGGGAATGAGTGCGATGCGATGCGTTTTCAAGACATTTCCCCTGTTACAGTCCGATAAGGACGCTTTTGCTCTTGCGGTTGGCGAGATAGGCCGCGCGTCCGAGATCCTTGCCGATGCCGGAGCGTTTGTAACCGCCGGTCGGCAATATGTGGTCGCGCGAGCGGCCATAACGGTTGACCCAGATCGTGCCCGCCTGGATGGCGCGCGACAGGCGCATGAC
>QFOL01000601.1 GCA_003241215.1 Agrobacterium fabrum | reverse complement strand
AGGACCGATTTCATGGCACGTTTTTTCATCGATCGGCCCATTTTTGCCTGGGTCGTCGCCATCTTCATCATGCTGGCGGGCCTGCTCGCCATTCCCATGTTGCCGATTGCGCAATATCCGAATGTGGCGCCGCCGCAGATTTCGATCGGGACCAGCTATCCGGGCGCCGCGCCTGAGGACATTTACCAGAGCGTCACGCGTCCCATCGAGGAAGAGCTGAACGGCGTTCCCGGCCTGATCTATTTCGAATCGACCTCGGAATCCTCGGGCCGCATTTCGATCAACGTGACGTTCGAGCCCGGCACCAATATCGGTGAGGCGCAGGTCGAAGTTCAAAACCGCATCGCACGCGTTGAACCCCGCCTGCCGCAATCGGTGACGCAGCAGGGCCTGCGTGTCGAACAGGCCGGCACCTCGTTCCTGATGATGGTGGCGCTCACCTCCGTCGACGGCAATACCGACGCCATCGGTCTCGGCGATTATCTGAGCCGTAACGTGCTGGGCGAATTGCGCCGTGTGCCGGGTGTGGGCAGCGCGCAGTTGTTCGCCACCCAGCGTTCCATGCGCATCTGGATGGACCCGGACAAGATGCTGGGCCTCAGCCTGACCTCGAACGATGTCATCAACGCCATCCAGGCGCAGAACTCGCAGGTCGCCGCCGGCCGCATCGGCGCATCGCCGAACCCCGTCGGCCAGCAGATTTCCGCGACCGTCAACGTGCAGGGCCAGCTAACCTCGCCGGAGGAGTTCGGCTCCATCGTGCTGCGCGCCAATCCGGACGGCTCTTCCGTACGGTTGCGCGATGTCGCGCGCATCGAGGTGGGTGGCGAGAGCTACAACTTCTCGAGCCGCCTGAACGGCAAGCCGAGCGCCGCCATCGGCGTTCAGCTGTCGCCGACGGGGAATGCCATGCAGACCTCCGAGGGCGTGCGCGCCACGATGGAGGAACTGTCGCGTTATTTCCCGCAGGGTATCGAATATGAGATTCCCTACGACACCAGCCCCTTCGTTAAAATCTCGATCCAGAAGGTGATCAACACGCTGGTGGAGGCGATCATCCTCGTCTTCGTGGTGATGTTCGTTTTCCTTCAGAACATCCGCTACACCATCATTCCGACGCTCGTGGTGCCCGTGGCGCTGCTCGGCACCTGCGCCATCATGTATGTCTCGGGTTTCTCGATCAACGTTCTGACCATGTTCGCCATGGTTCTCGCCATCGGC
>QFOL01000148.1 GCA_003241215.1 Agrobacterium fabrum | reverse complement strand
GTCGTCGCCAGCGCAAGCGCGGCGATCGCAAGAAATTTCATGCGCATTGAATGGTTCCTCCTGAGGACCCGTTGTTGACCGGCCCCTTATTAATACACTTTAAGTGTAATATTTGTGACAGTCCAGTGAAAAATGCTGTCGCAAACGGATGCCCCATGTTGCCGCCGCTCCTTGCAGCCGTTATCCAAGGCCATGACAACAGATCAGACGCCGCACCAGACCTTCGACCGCCAGCCGCTTGCCAGCGAAAACGAGCGGCTCATTCTGGATATCGTGCGTCGCCACGGCCCCATTGCCCGCGCATCGATCACCGGCCACACCAATCTCACGCAGCAATCCGTGCACCGGCTGATCGAAGGCCTGCTGGAGCGCGGGCTTCTGCGGACCGGCGCGCCGCTGAAGGGCACGCGCGGTCAGCCGAGCCCGACCATCGAGCTGGTGCCGGAGGCGGCCTATTCGCTCGGCATTTCCATCAACACCGACTCCGTGGTGATCTGCATCGCCGATTTCCGCTGCGACGTGATTGCCGAGGAAAAACTGAAGATGCTTCCGGAGGACCGGGAGGAGACGCTCGCCGCATTATCGCTGGCGCTCGCAAGGCTGCTCTCGGAACATGGCATCCCGCGCGAGCGCCTGCTTGGCCTCGGTTTTTCCATGTCCGGCTTCTTTGTATCTGAGGACCGCGCCTTCAATGCGCCGGAGCCCCTGCGCGACTGGTCGCTGATGGACCTGAAGCCGATCCTTGAGAAACGCTTCCGCCTGCCGGTCTGGCTGGAAAACAACGCCACCACCGGTGCAATCGGCGAAAGCCTTCGCGGTGTCGGCTCCTGGTGCCAGACCTTCGCTTATCTGTCCTTCAATTACGGTTTCGGCGGCGGCCTCATTCTGGGCGGCCAGCCGTTTCACGGTTTTCACGGCAATGCCGGCGAGTTCAGCGGCATATACAGCCCGGATGAATCGCCAAAGCGCCCGGCGCTGCAATATCTGATCACCACGCTGCAGAAGAACGGCGTCGACATCCAGTCGATCGAAGCGCTCTATCACCGGTTCGATCCCGCCTGGCCGGGCGTCGAGGAATGGCTGGCCGAAACCATGCCGCAGGTGGACCGGCTGGTGGCGAGCCTGATCGCGGTTCTCGATCCGCAGGCCATCGTCTTTGGCGGGCAATTGCCACGCGCGCTCGGCCAGATGATGATCGAACGCACGCACATGCCCTCCCAGCGCGAACATCGTTATGGTGTCGGGCCGAAGGAGGCGAAGCTGGTTCTCAGCGAGACCCAGGGCGATCCCTCGGCCATCGGCGCGGCGCTGCTGCCGCTCAGGGTGCGCTATTTCCTGTAGTCTCGGACACTACAAACTTCAGCAAAGCAGCGATATGCCCGGCGACCTGCGCCGGGCATATCGCTGATCGCTGCTTTATTCCGCCCAAGCGGATGGTCGGCCGGTTATTTCTTGACCGCGACCGCCTCGTTGATCTTGGCGACATCGTCCTCCAGCACCTTGTAGGTCTGGTCGAGCGTCAACTCGCCGACGATCAGCTGGCTCATGCGCTGGACGATCTGCTGATACATGGCGCTGCCGCCCTTGGCGCGTTCGAAATCGCGGGCCGCCTGCGGCACGTTCTTCTTGTTGTCGAGGAACACCTTCATCGCCGCCTTGGCGTCTTCGCTCTTCAGCTTGTATTGCGGATCGACGATTTCGGCGCCGGTCAGGATGACGTAGTTCCCGGCGATTTCCCGCTGCACCTTTTCGGAGCCGAGGAATTCGATGAAGTGAGCTACATCCTCCGGATATTTCGTGCGCTTGAAGCCGACAATGGCGGTGCCGCCGGGCATGGCGTAACATCCGGCCTCGCCGCAGGGCGCATTGATCGCCGTCCATTCGAAACTGTCGCCGATCTTGTTCTGGAACGGATTGACCATCCAGTTGCCGGCCAGATAGGTCACGACATTGCCGTTGACGAACTCGTCACCCATGTTCTTGTACTGCGAACCGCCGGCCGCACCCCACATTTCCTTGGGGAAGCTGCCATTCTGCGTCCATGAATAGATATCGGCGATGTATTTTTTCGCCGCCTCGTCGGGGAAGCTGAACTTGCCGTCCTTCACATAGGTCGCGCCATAAGCAAAGGCGCCGCCGGAGAAGCGGTGGCCGGAACGGTCCATGGTGAAGGGGATCTGCACGCCGGTCGACTTGGCGACACGGGCGGAAGCCTCGACGATTTCGCTCAACTTGGCGGTCGGGCCCGGCAAGGGTTCGCCCGCCTGCTCGAATAGCGTCTTGTTGACAAAGGGCAGGTTCAGCGTCTGCGACGCCATGTAACCGTTGATCGACTGCGGATCGTTGACATTCGGCAGGCGGAGCTGGTTGAGACTGGAACCGTGCAGCTTCGCGAAGGCTTCCGCGTCTTTCATATAGGGGCGCATGTCGAGATAATAGGGCGCGAGCTGCCAGTCGGTGATCTTGGCGATGTCAGGGCCTTCGCCAACCGCCAGCTGCACCGGCAGCTGCTTGGAAACGGCGTCATAACCCGAAGACACGAAGTTGATCTTCACACCCGGATTGGCCGTTTCGAACTCCTTGCTGAGATCGGCCATGCGCTGCACGTAACCCTGGTCGTCATCCGTAAAAAGGAAAGTGATCGTGCGGGTCTCGGCCTGCGCGGCCGCAAGACCGGCAACGGAAGCAATTACCAGGGCGCTGACGCCCGAAAACAATTTCATCATGCTCATCCTCCCAATGAAAATATTTTCACAAATCGAACGGAAGCTCCTCTTGCTTAATTCGATTTATGATGTTTTGCGACTTGACAGAATAAACGTCAAGCTGTTTGTTTTGCCTAAATCACACAAATCGACGCAAGAAGCGAAGACGGTGTAGTGAAAATAATTTCATAAAGATCGAAGGGAGGCGATCCATTATGACGGATGGACCATTTGCGGCGAACGCGTCGCAGCCGACATATACCGTCGCGAAGGGCGAGACGGTGACCGCATGGATCGTCTCCGATCTGATGGAGACATCTTTTCCCGGCACGCCCGCACCGGCGGAAGACCGGGTCAATTACCGTTTCGTCAACGGTTTCGTGGATGTCGGCGATCTTCCCTGCCGCAAGGCCTTCCAGCAGACCATGATCGGCCGCGACGTCGCGCCCGAGACTGGCTTTGCGGTGTCGCACCTCAACCTGCCGGGCTCCAACCGCCGTGTCGAATTCACGGGCTTCTGGCATGTTCCCACCCATCTGCAGCGCTGGCTGAAGGGCACCTTCCGCAGCGATGCGGCAAGACAGGCGCATTTTCGGCTGCGCACCTGCGGCGGCGTCCGCATCTGGGTCGGCGGCATCGAACAGGCCCGTTTCGAACCTTTCATCCGCAATGTCGAAAACAGCCGTGACATCACGCTCGATCTCACGGCCGGCGACAACGAGGTGCTGCTGCTCTGCGAGGATCTGGCGGAACGCGACATCATCTGGTTCTTCGAGCTTGAGGTCGTCGATCCTACGCCGCTGACCGTCGTGCTGCCGGTGTCGCTTGATCGGGAGGAGACGAAACGTCTCGCCGCGCTGGTGCGCGATGTTCGCCCGGCGCGGGACGTGTTTTCCGGCACGGCCCTCGAACTGGTCTTCGGGGCCGCACCTGCGAACGACCTGCCGGTGCACATCGCCGTCAAAAGCCATGGCCACGAGCGCGCCACGCTTGCGGAAGTGGATATCGTGCTGAAGGCCGGGCAATCCTCGCTGACGATCCCCGGAACGACAGGCCTTTCGGACGGATATCACGGTGTCAAAATCGCCATGGGTTCGGGAGCGGGAACGGTAACCCGCGTCATCGACGCCGCTTTCATGCATGACATCGCGCCGGAAGCCTCCAATGCCGATATCAACGGGCGGAAAAAAGCCGCCCTCTCCTTCAGCGCCCGTTTCGGCGCCTGGCGCATCGGCCGCGCGCTGGCGATGGTCGCTACCGGCAGTGATGACATCGAGACGATCGGCGGCATCGTTGACGCAACGCTGCATTCCATTGATCGGCGGGAAGACTGCTCCGATTTCGTCATGATCCCGCTTCTGTGGCTGGTGCGCGCCTATGGTGACCGCCTGCTGGCAGAGATGCGGGCGCGGATCGATGCCTCGATCCTCGGCTATCGCTACTGGGTGGATGAACCGGGCAATGACGTCATGTGGTTCTGGAGCGAGAACCATGTTCTCTGCTTCCACACCAGCCAGTTGCTGGCTGGCGAGTATCTGCCCGACGCAATCTTCACCGCCTCCGGCCGCACCGGCAGAGAACAGGCCGCGCTCGCCGCCGACCGGCTGGAGCGCTGGTTCGACAGCGTCGAGGCGCACGGGCTGGCCGAATGGAATTCGGCCGCCTATTATCCGGTGGATTTCATCGGCCTTCTCGCCATCGAACATTGGGCGGGACCGGAACTTGCCGCCCGCGCGCGCTATCAGATCGATCTCATCTTCGAAATGATCGCGCTGCACACGCTCGGCGGCGTTCCCTCCGGTTCGCAAGGGCGGGCTTACGACAAGGAGCTGCGCGCCGGGCCGCTGACGGAACTGGCGCCCTTCGCGCAGGTCGCCTTCGGTCAGGGCTGGCTGAACAACGGTGTCGCCTCGCTGCCGATGTTCTGCTGCGGCGATTACCTGCCCCCGGCGCATCTCGCCGCCCTTTCACAGCTGACAAGCGGCCGCATGGTCGAGGCGCGTTATGCGCAGGGGCTGGAGCCCGGAAAGCTCGTGCTGTTCAAGAACGAGGCCGCCCAGCTTTCCACCGTTGTCGATCACAAGACCGGCCTCAACGGCCACCAGCAGCACGTCATGGACATCAAGCTTGCCGGCCACCCGATGGCGCGGCTCTGGGTCAACCACCCGGGCGAAGACGATCCGTGGGGCACGCAACGCCCCTCCTACTGGGCGGGAAGCGGCATCCTGCCGCGCGTGGCGCAACATCGCGATCTGGCGATGCTGATCTTCGATACGCAGGATCACCGTAACGACTGGACCCATGCCTATCTCGGCCGCGACGGGCTGGACGAGGTGCTGGTGGAGGGCAACTGGCTCATCACCCGCTCGGGCCGTGGCCTTGCCGCGCTTTATGCAACAAACGGGCTTCAGCCCATCACCACAGGCGCCACCGCCAGTCGCGAGATCAGATCGCCCGGCCGCTGCGCCGGCTGGGTCGGCATCATCGGCTGCGGGGATGTCGCGGAGTTTACCCGTTTTCGGGAAAAAATCCTCGCCACGCAGATCACCTTCGATGCCGAAAGCCGGCTGCTCTCGGTCACGCCGCCGGGCGGAGCTGAGCTTACCCTGACCTGGGACGGCGCATTCACCATTGGCGGGCAGGCCATGGCCTTCGACCACGACCAGCCCCAGCCGAAAATCACCTTCGACAGTGCCGACCCCGCATCGGGCGGCGCGGCACAACCATTCTACTCCTAAGCGGAATTGACAGATGAACCAGCCAAGCATGGAAAAAGACACTCTCAGGACGACGATCGACAATGTCGCCGCCGCCTTCAGCCGCCTCAAGGGCATTCAGGAAGGTCTGGTCAGCGGCAGTTCCGATGGCAAGATCCAGTTCGATGAATGGGACTGGGAAGTGGGCGTCGGCCTTTACGGCTTCCTGCGCCGGGCGCTCGCCGCCAACGACCGGAAGGCGCTTGACGACCTCGTGACATGGTATGGCTGGCAGATCGAACGTGGCCTGCCGCCGCGCCAGATCAACAGCTCCGCCCCGATGCTGCCGCTTGTCATCCTCACCGAACATGTCGACCGGCCGGATTTCCGGGCGCTGGTGGAAGACTGGGCCGACTGGCTGGTGCATCAATTGCCGAAAACCGAAGATGGCGGCTTCCAGCATGTCGTCAAGGAGCGGCTGAATGAGGGCGAGCTCTGGGACGACACGCTGTTCATGGCATGTCTGTTCCTCGCCCGCGCCGGCGTCGTCTGCAAACGTCAGGACTGGATCGACGAGGCGGTCTACCAGTTCATGATCCATACGCGTTATCTGTCGGACCCCGTCACCGGGCTCTGGTACCACGGCTGGACCTTCAACGGCCGCCATAATTTCGCTGACGCCTTCTGGGCACGCGGCAATTCCTGGATCACCGTCGCCATTCCCGAACTTTTCGAACTGGTGCCGACGCTTGGCGAAAAGGACAGGCGTTTCCTCGCCAATGTGCTGGCAAGCCAGGTGCGGTCGCTGCGCCAATATCAGCGCGAGGACGGCATGTTCCACACGCTTCTCGATGATCCGACCTCACCGGTGGAAACGTCAGCCACGGCCGGTATCGCCTACGGCATTTTGCGCGGCATCGAGGCCGGCATTCTCGGCGAAAAAAACCGCCCGCATGCGGAACGCGCGCTGAAGGCGGTGCTTGGCAATATCGACGATGAAGGCGTCGTCCACGGCGTTTCCGACGGCACGCCGATGGGCCACGATCTCGACTTCTACCGCCGCATTCCCAATCTGCCCACGCCCTATGGGCAGGCGCTGACCATGCTGCTTCTGATCGACGTTTTTCTGAAAAGGCCAAAGGCATCGTGAGCATCATGAACATCAGTCAGGACATCACAGTCGCGGCGGGTGGCCTCGATGCCACGGCGGCCATCCAGCAGGCTATCGACACCGTTTCAGCCGCAGGCGGCGGGCGCGTGTCTCTCTCGGCCGGGCGTCATGTCAGCGCCGGCCTCCATCTCAAAAGCGGCGTGGAACTGCACCTTGCCGAAGATGCGGTGCTTGCTCCCGTTTCCGATTACGACGCCTATGTCCTGACGCGGGTTTCGGTGATTGCCGAAGATTCCGATCGCGGCATGATCATTGCCAGGGGCGCGCATGACATCGCCGTCACCGGCCCCGGCCGTATCGAGGCCGGCGGTGAAAACTTCATCGTTGGCGACGACAAGGCCATGGGCACCTATGTCCCGGCGAAAAAGCGCCCACGCGTGATGGTGCTGGAAAGCTGCCGCAACGTGCGCCTCGAAAACCTGTCTGTCAGCGGTTCGCCGATGTGGACGTTGCACATGGTCGATTGCGAAGACCTTCATTTCCGCAGTCTGCGCATCGAAAACGACCGCCGTCTGCCCAATACCGATGGCATTGTGCTCGATGCCTGCCGGCGCGCGCTGATCGAGGATTGCTTTATCTCGACTGCAGATGACGGCATCTGCCTGAAGACCAGCGCCGGGCCGGACGGCAAGGCGGTCGGTGTCTGCGATGGCATCACGGTTCGCCGCTGCATCGTTTCCAGCGTCAGCTGCGCCCTGAAGCTTGGCACGGAATCCTTCGGCGATTTCACCAATGTGGCGTTCGAGGATTGTAAAATCGTCGAGTCCAATCGCGGCATCGGCCTTTTCTCCCGCGATGGCGGCGCCATGCGCAATATCCGCTTTTCACGGATCGAGGCCCAGTGCCACGAAACGCCGGGCGGCTTCTGGGGCTCCGGCGAAGCTGTGACCGTCACCGTCGTCGACCGCCGCCCCGAGCGTCAGGCCGGCAGCGTCGATAATCTGGTCGTGGAAGATCTGAGCGGCTCGATGGAAGGCGCGATCAACCTCGTCGCCACGTCGAAAGCCGGCATCCACAATGTCAGGCTGGAGCGCATCACGCTGGCACAGCAGCCCGGCACGCTCGGCACCGGTCTGCAATATGATCTGCGTCCCACCAATGCCGATATTGCCCCAAGCCCCGATGCGGCAGGCCGTGCCAACGCCTGGACGCGGGATGCCGAAGGCAGGATCGTCGGTCTGGAGGATTATCCCGGCGGAATGCCGGCGGTTTACCTTGCCGGCGTGGAAGGATTTGCGGCGCGCGATGTCGCCATTAAAAGAACGACGCCCTTGCCCAAGGGCTGGAACAGCCAAGAGATCGTCGCGACGACGAGCTTGCCCGAAGGGAGCAGGTGATGGGAAGTCTGAAACTCGAAAACCTCAACAAGGCGTTCGGCGCCGTTCATGTGCTGCATGACATCGATCTTCAGATCGAGAACGGCGAATTCGTCGTTTTCGTCGGCCCTTCGGGCTGCGGAAAGTCGACGCTGCTGCGCATCATCGCCGGCCTTGAGGATGTCACCTCCGGCACCATCGGCATTGGCGGGCGCGATGTCAGCGCACTGTCTCCGGCCGAGCGCAAGATCGCCATGGTCTTCCAGTCCTACGCGCTTTATCCGCATATGAGCGTGCGCAAGAACCTTGCCTTCGGTCTGGAAAACCTGCGTTTCAAGCGGGCGGAAATCGAAAGCCGCATCAACGAGGCTGCGCGCATGCTGGCCATCGAGCCCTATCTGGACCGCAAGCCGAAACAGCTTTCCGGCGGCCAGCGCCAGCGTGTCGCCATCGGCCGCGCCATCGTGCGCGAACCTGACATCTTCCTGTTCGATGAGCCGCTTTCCAACCTCGATGCGGCGCTACGCGTGCAGACACGCGCCGAAATCACCCGCCTGCATCGCGATATCAAGACGACGATGATCTATGTCACCCACGATCAGGTGGAAGCCATGACCATGGCGGACAAGATCGTCGTGCTGCGCGCCGGGCGCATCGAGCAGGTGGGCAGCCCGCTCGAGCTTTTCGACAATCCGCGCAATCTCTTCGTCGCCGGTTTCCTCGGCTCGCCGCGCATGAACATGCTGAAGGGCACCATCACCAAGGGCAGCGACGGCAGCATCGCCATCGACGCCGGCTACGGTGTATCCCTGCCCTGCCTCGTCGATCCGGCAGCCGTCAGCTCCGGGCAGGCGGTTTTGGCAGGCATCCGCCCTTCGCATTTCACCATCGCGGATGCCGGCCTGCCCTTCGAGGTGCAGTATCACGAAAGCCTCGGCACCGAGACCTATCTCTACGGCAATCTCCAGGGCGAGAAAGAGCAGATCATCGTGCATCAGGCGGGCCATTTCGCCCCCGCTTCCGGCTCGGTGCTGAAGATCATGCCGGCGCGGGAAAAGGTGCATGTCTTCGATCCCGCCACCGAACTGGCGCTGCCGCGTCTCGATAGCGAAGGGAGAGGTTAGCATGGCCAATCCGACGCTTGCGAGACTGTCCGACCGTGCGCTCGATGCCGTGATGGCGATTGCCGAAGTGCCGCTCAACTTCATCGAGCGGCTGATCGGCAAAAGGCGCATGCCCTATATCTTCCTGATGCCGAAC
>QFOL01000147.1 GCA_003241215.1 Agrobacterium fabrum | reverse complement strand
TCGCGTAATGACGACGCCCACCGAATTCCATTTCACCGACTATCAGCCCTATGACTTCGCCAACCGGCGTCACATCGGGCCGTCGCCGTCGGAAATGGCGGAGATGCTGAAGGTCGTTGGCTATAAGAGCCTCGACGCGCTCATCGACGCTACCGTTCCCTCCTCCATCCGCCAGAAGGCGCCGCTGACCTGGGGTGCCGCGCTGACCGAACGCGAGGCGCTCGACCGCCTGCGCGAAACGGCCAACAAGAACCAGGTGCTGACCTCGCTGATCGGCCAGGGTTATTACGGCACCATCACGCCGCCGGTCATCCAGCGCAATATTCTGGAAAACCCGGCCTGGTACACGGCCTATACGCCCTACCAGCCGGAAATCAGCCAGGGCCGTCTTGAGGCGCTGCTGAACTACCAGACGATGGTCTGCGACCTGACCGGCCTCGATGTCGCCAACGCATCGCTGCTCGATGAAGCAACGGCGGCTGCCGAAGCCATGGCCATGTGCCAGCGCGTCGCGAAATCCAAGGCGACTGCCTTCTTCGTCGACGCCAATTGCCATCCGCAGACCATCGCGCTGATCGAGACCCGCGCGGCCCCGCTCGGCTGGAAGGTGATTGTCGGCAACCCGTTCACCGATCTCGACCCGGTCGACGTGTTTGGCGCGATCTTCCAGTATCCGGGCACGCACGGCCATGTCAGCGATTTCTCCGGCCTGATTTCCCGCCTGCACCAGACGGGTGCGATTGCCGCCGTCGCCGCCGATCTTCTGGCGCTGACGCTTCTGAAGTCCCCCGGTGAAATGGGCGCGGATATCGCCATCGGCACCTCGCAGCGCTTCGGCGTTCCGGTCGGTTATGGCGGTCCGCATGCGGCTTATATGGCGGTCAAGGATGCGCATAAGCGCTCCATGCCCGGCCGTCTGGTCGGCGTCTCGGTCGATGCGCGCGGCAACCGCGCCTATCGCCTGTCGCTGCAGACCCGCGAACAGCACATCCGCCGCGAAAAGGCGACGTCGAACATCTGCACCGCGCAGGTACTGCTCGCCGTCATGGCCTCGATGTATGGCGTCTTCCATGGCCCGCAGGGCATCAAGGCGATTGCCCAGCAGACCCACCAGAAGGCCGTGCTGATGGCCAAGGGGCTGGAAAAGCTCGGCTATACCATCGAGCCGAAAACCTTCTTCGACACAATCACCGTCGAAGTCGGCCATATGCAGGGCGTCATCCTGCGCTCGGCCGTGGCGGAAGGTGTGAACCTGCGCAAGGTCGGCGCCACCAGGATCGGCATGAGCCTTGACGAGCGCACGCGCCCGGCAACGCTGGAAGCCGTCTGGCGCGCCTTCGGCGGCAATTTCTCGATCTCGGATTTCGAGCCGGAATATCGCCTGCCGAAGGAGCTGCTGCGCACCAGCCAGTATATGACGCATCCGATCTTCCACATGAACCGTGCCGAAAGCGAGATGACCCGTTACATCCGCCGCCTTTCGGACCGCGATCTGGCGCTCGACCGCTCGATGATCCCGCTCGGTTCCTGCACCATGAAACTGAATGCGACAGCGGAAATGCTGCCGATCACCTGGCCGGAATTTTCCGACATCCATCCCTTCGTGCCGGCCGATCAGGCGCTCGGTTACAAGGAGATGATCGACGATCTCTCGGAAAAGCTGTGCTCGGTCACCGGTTACGACGCCTTCTCCATGCAGCCGAATTCCGGCGCGCAGGGGGAATATGCCGGGCTTCTGACCATCCGTAACTACCACCTCGCCAATGGCGGCACCCATCGTGACGTCTGCCTCATTCCCACTTCGGCGCATGGCACCAATCCTGCCTCGGCGCAGATGGTCGGCATGAAAGTGGTGCCGGTTAAGGTGCGGGATAACGGTGACATCGATATCGATGATTTCCGAGCAAAAGCAGAGCAGTCTGCGGAAAACCTCTCGTGCTGCATGATCACCTATCCGTCCACCCACGGCGTGTTCGAGGAGACGGTTCGCGAGATTTGCGAGATCACCCACAAGCACGGCGGTCAGGTCTATCTCGACGGCGCCAATATGAACGCCATGGTCGGCCTCGCCCGTCCGGGCGATATCGGCTCCGACGTTTCGCATCTCAACCTGCACAAGACTTTCTGCATTCCGCATGGCGGCGGTGGCCCCGGCATGGGCCCGATCGGCGTCAAAGCACATCTTGCTCCTTACCTGCCCGGCCATCCGGCGACGGACGGTCGTGAGGGCGCGGTGTCTGCCGCCCCCTTCGGCTCGCCGTCGATCCTGCCTATCTCCTGGAGCTATTGCCTGATGATGGGCGGCGAAGGGCTGACGCAGGCGACCAAGGTGGCGATCCTCAACGCCAACTACATCGCCGAACGGCTGAAGGGCGCTTACGACGTGCTCTACAAGTCCGAGGCCGGTCGCGTGGCGCATGAGTGCATCATCGATACCCGCCCGCTGGCAGATAGCTGCGGCGTGACGGTGGACGATGTCGCAAAGCGCCTCATCGACTGCGGCTTCCACGCGCCGACCATGAGCTGGCCGGTCGCCGGCACATTGATGATCGAGCCGACGGAATCCGAGACCAAGGCGGAAATCGACCGTTTCTGCGATGCCATGCTGGCGATCCGCGAGGAAGCCCGCGACATCGAGGAAGGCCGTGCCGACAAGACCAACAATCCGCTGAAGAACGCGCCGCATACGGTGGAAGACCTCGTCGGCGAATGGGACCGTCCCTATAGCCGCGAAAAGGGCTGCTTCCCGCCCGGCGCCTTCCGCATCGACAAATATTGGTCGCCGGTCAACCGCATCGACAATGTCTATGGCGACCGCAACCTCATCTGCACCTGCCCGCCAATGGAAGCTTACGCCGAAGCGGCGGAATAAGGCATCGTTGCAAATCAACATGCGAAGGCCCGGAACAATCCGGGCCTTTTTTTATTGAAGAAATTGCAGTGCCGCCTTGTCTGGCTTTCTCACGGCAAGGGCTTGCGTTTTTTCGATCCTGCTTGTCTAACTGATGGAAGATGCGGAGAGTGCGCAGATGCAAGGCGACGAAATTGCTGTCCTTATCGGGCGCGTTGCGCTCGGAGACCGCTCCGCATTTTCCGCACTCTATCAGGCGACCAGCCCGAAACTTTTTGCGATCTGCATCCGTATCTTGAAGGACCGGGCGGACGCGGAAGAGGCATTGCAGGAAATCTATGTCAGGATCTGGCAGAGAGCGCATTCCTTCGCAAGCCGCACGGGGCATGCTTTGGCCTGGCTCGCCACCATCGCTCGGAACCACTGTATCGATCTCATCCGGGCGCGGAAACCCGTGAGCGACGATATCGATACCGTGCTGGACCTTGAAGACCAATCGACCCCCGACCCGGAAATGCAGATCGTGATGCGCGATGAGGGCCGGCGGATCGACAGATGCATGGAGGAGTTGCGACCGGATCAGGCCGCCGCCGTGCGGAGAGCCTATGTGGAGGGCATGAGCTATGCGGAACTTGCGGAAGAGATGAATGCACCGCTCAATACGGTGCGGACATGGCTTCGCCGCAGCCTGCTGAAACTGAGAGAGTGCATGGAACGATGACATCGGGCGAACATAGTCATGGCGACGCTCCGCAGGACGAAATCCTGGCGGCTGAATATGTGCTTGGTCTTCTTTCGCTGGAAAAGCGCCGGATGGTCGAAAAGCGCATGATTGACGATGCCGACTTTCAGCGCCTGGTGGAGCGCTGGCAGAGCGATACCGAAACGTTCAACGATGCCTATGGCGAGGTCTCTCCCGATGCCGCGGTGTTCAACCGGATTGAAAAGCGCCTCTTCGCCGACCGCCCCGATAGTACGGCCGGTTCTCTCTGGAACTCGCTTGCCTTCTGGCGCGGCGTTTCGCTTGTCTCGTCGCTTGCGGCTGCCGTTGCCATAGCCTTTGTCTCAGGCCTGCTTCCGCCAGGTGACAGGCGCGCGGCGCCACTCGTTGCCAATCTCACCGCCCCCGGCAATGTGATCGATCTCGTGGCGTCCTATGACGCGTCGAGCGGACGCCTGAAGATCACACCCGTTGCGGCGGATGGCGGTGGACGTCGGTCGCTCGAATTGTGGCTGGTGCCGCCGGCGGGTAATCCAAAATCGCTCGGTATCATTGATGCAACTGCTGATGCAGATTTGGTCATTTCACCCGAAATACGGGGTAGCCTCGGCGAAGGCGCCGTATTTGCCGTCAGCCTCGAACCGTTCGGTGGTTCGCCTACCGGCCTTCCCACCGGCCCGGTCATCGCTTCGGGTACTGCACGTCGCCTGTAACGAGCAGCCAGTTATTCCTTTTTGAAATCATTTACTTATCATTTTTCCTGGTTTGCCTGAAACTTCGCGGGGCCAACCTCCGTCTCTTGTGTTGCTACGGATGACCGATAGCGGCCACTGGAAGGACGACCTTTCGGGGCAAGGATGTCACCAAGGAGGAATATCGATGTATAAAGTTTCAGTTCGCGCCCTGACGCTGGCCGCAGCTCTCTCCATCGGCATGGTTTCCGCTTATGCCGCAAACCCCGAGGTTGGCGGCGCCGCGATGTTCGAGAACAAGAACATCGTTGAAAATGCGATGAACTCGAAAGACCACACCACGCTCGTCGCGGCGGTGAAGGCTGCCGGCCTTGTCGAAACGCTTCAGGGCAAAGGTCCGTTCACGGTGTTCGCGCCGACCAACGAAGCCTTCGCGGCCCTTCCGAAAGGTGCGGTCGACGATCTCCTGAAGCCGGAGAACAAGGAGAAGTTGGTCAAGGTGCTGACCTGCCACGTGGTCGCCGCCAATGCATTGTCACCCGCCATCGAAAAAATGATCAAGGACGACAAGGGTGAGCATGACGTCAAGACGGTCGGCGGCTGCGTGCTCAAGGCCAAGGAAAGCATGGGCAAAATCACCCTGACAGACGAGAACGGTACGGTTGCTCACGTAACCATCGCCGACGTCAAGCAATCCAACGGCGTCATTCACGTCATAGACAAGGTGCTGCTGCCGAAGATGTAATATAACGAGACGCTTGGCGACCGGCACTTGGGAGGCCCGGAGCGATCCGGGCCTTCTGCTTTACGACAGCAACATTTCACGGCCTCGCCACCCACGATTGATCGCCATACGTTCCGTGCTAGAACGGATGCCGCAATCAAGCGGGTATGGAGTGTGAATGCGTCTGATTTGCCTGAATGGCTGGGGTGGAAAGCTTCATGACGAGATTGTTCCCTATATCTCCTCATCCGATCCCGATATTCTCTGCCTGCAAGAGGTGGTGCACACGCCGGCCGCCTTGCAGGACTGGCTGAGTTATCGCGATCACGGCATCGACCTGCCGCAAAGGGCGAACTTCTTCAGCGACATAGCCAAGGCCCTGCCGGATCATCTGGCGATCTTCTGCCCGGCGGCGCAGGGCGATCTCTGGCATGGTGAGACACGATATCCTTCCCAATGGGGGCTGGCGACCTTCGTGCGCAAGTCCATCGCCATCGTGGCGCAGGCGCAGGGTTTCGTGCATGGCGTTTTCTCTGCGGGCGGATATGGCGATCACCCACGCTCGCGAACGGGTCATGCCATCAGGGTATTCGACTTCACGACGGGTCAGCCTGCCGTCATCGCCCATATGCATGGACTGCGTGACCTCAACGGTAAACACGATATCCCTGCCCGTCTGGCGCAGGCAAAACGCCTCGTACAGCTTGTCAAGAACGTCGCTGAAGATGGCGACCGGATCGTCGTCTGCGGCGATTTTAATGTTCTGCCTGACAGCGAGACCTTCGCCATATTGAAGGAACTTGATATCACCGAACTCGTCACGACACGCGGCTTCGCCGACACCCGGACCTCGCATTATGCCAAACCGAACCGTTATGCTGACTACATGCTGGTCAATCCGGCTGTGAAGGTCGATCGCTTCGATGTGGTGAGACAGCCCGAGGTCTCGGACCATTGCCCCCTGCTGCTCGAATTCCACTAAAAATCCGAGCCGCCTCATCCGTCATTTTCTCACGGCGACTTAGCGAACGAGCCGGATATCGCTCGTCACCACCGTCTTGCCGGTCCGGCCGTCCTTGTCGGTGGTGCGCAGCCGAAGGCCATTGGCGCCAACTTTTTCGATGGTCATGGCGGCGACGCGATCACCGTTGATATCGCGATTCCAGCGGACCGTCAGGTTGATCGCATTCCCCTGCCTTGTGCCGGAAAGGGCCGATGGTCGGCCGGAAGGGCCGGTATAGGCGCCGCTGTAGCGTCCGCCCTTCGCCGAAAGATCGGCGGCGATTGCGCGCTTCACCACAAGCAGTCCCCGGCAAGTGCCGGCCATATTGAGCGAGGATGTTCCAGTATTCGAGTTGAGCGTACAGTTGACGCTGATCGGCGGCGCGCCGATGCGGGTAATCACGGTTCCCTTGCCCGCCCAGGTGCCTTCCAGCGACGAGAGGAATTCGCGTTCATCCGCATGCGCGGACTGTGCGCCGAGCAATCCGGCAGAGAATAAAACCGCAAAAGCCTTGGTCTTCATGGCGAGTATCCGTTTTTTCCACGAAGGCTAACTCGCCTGCGCCGGCAAACGTTCCATCGGCCTATTCTGCGACCGTCAAAAATATCGTGGACCAATATTTCTATTGTACCAGTGCACATGGCGAGACAGCGCCGAAACAGGATGACGACGACGCCTCTCACCCCCAGCAATGAAGACGCAAACAAAAAGGAGGCCTGACGGCCTCCTGAAAACTCGCAGTCTGTTGTGCGATCAACCGACGAAAGCGCGCTCGATGACGAATTCGGCAGGCTTGTTGTTGGCGCCTTCGGTAAGGCCCGCCTTCTCAAGCAGTTCCTTGGTGTCCTTCAGCATCGCCGAGGAACCGCAGATCATGCCGCGGTCGATTTCGGGATCGAGCGCCGGGACACCGAGATCCGCAAACAGCTTGCCGTCCTCGATCAGCGTGGTGATACGGCCCTTGAAGGGGTAATCTTCGCGGGTCACGGTCGCATAGTGCTTCAGCTTGTCGCCGACGATCTCATTCAGGAATTCGTGGTTGCGGATTTCCTCGACCAGATCGAAGCCGTATTTCAGCTCGGCCACGTCGCGGCAGGTATGGGTGAGGATGACTTCCTCGAACTTCTCATAGGTTTCCGGGTCACGGATCAGGCTCGCGAAAGGCGCGATGCCGGTGCCGGTGGAGAACATGTAAAGCCGTCTGCCGGGCGTCAGCGCATCCAGAACCAGCGTGCCTGTCGGCTTCTTGCGCATCAGCACGGTATCGCCGGGCTTGATCGCCTGAAGATGCGAGGTCAGGGGACCGTTCGGAACCTTGATCGAGAAGAATTCCAGTTCCTCGTCCCAGGCGGGGCTGGCGATGGAATAGGCGCGGTAGATCGGCTTGTCGCCGACCATCAGGCCGATCATGGCGAATTCGCCGGAACGGAAACGGAAGCCGGCCGGACGCGTCATGCGGAAACGGAACAGGTGGTCGGTATAGTGTTCCACCGATAAAACCGTCTCGGCATAAACACCATCGGGTATCTTGACCGCGAAATCTTCCGTCTTGGCTGGCGCGTTCATTTCAGGTTCCGTCCATTCTCATTCGATAAGCGACATTCTCCAACCGGGCAATTATACCATTTTTGTCGCCGTTTGAAGGCATGAGAATGTCAATACTGCCATGTGCGTAGGAAATATGTATCTAAAACTCATATTTCCGCCATCATGCGTCAACCGGCCGCACGGCGACGCCAGCTATAGGCCTCGCCGCCCGTCGCCGGTCGAGCTGTCGGCTGGTAATAGACCGGTATTTCCGGCAGGCGATTTTCAGACAGGCGGCGGATCGCCGTCGCGTTCGTCACCGCAAAGCTGGTGAAACCGGTGCGCAGCATCAGCGGCACCTGGTCGATCAGCACATCGCCCACCGCCCTCACCTCGCCCGCAAAACCGAGGCGGCTGCGCAGCAGCGAGGCATGGCTGAAGCCGCGGCCGTCGTTGAAGGCCGGGAAGCTTATGGCGACAAGGCCGACACGGTCGAGATAGGGCTCAAGCCGCGTTACATCGTCGGCAGGCGCAATCAGGACGCCGAGGCCGATATCGTTGCTTTCCGCGGCGCGCGCCAGGAAATCGGCCAGCGGCAAAACCGGCTTCTGCTCGGCCGTCGCTTTTACTTCTTCCGTTTCGATCACCCAGGGGTCGTTTTCCACGAAGCCGTCGCGGTTCCAGATTTTCGTCATGGCGTTCTCCTCAGGCAGCTTCGGCGGCCGAACCGTAGAGCGCATCCTTGAAGGGTTGCGGTCCGACGCGGCGATAGGCTTCGAGGAAGTTTTCCTCCTTCGAAAGGCGCAAGCCCAGATAGGTGTCGACGATGGTTTCGATGGCGTCGGTGACTTTTTCCGGCTCGAAACCGCGACCGATGATCTCACCGATCGAGGTGTTTTCGTCGCCCGATCCGCCCAGCGTGATCTGGTAGAGTTCCGCGCCCTTCTTCTCCACGCCCAGCAGGCCGATATGGCCGACATGGTGGTGGCCGCAGGCATTGATGCAGCCGGAAATCTTGATCTTCAGTTCACCGATTTCCGCCTGACGCTCCGGCGAACCGAAGCGGGTGGAAATTTCCTGCGCCACCGGAATGGAGCGCGCATTGGCGAGCGCGCAATAGTCCAGCCCGGGACAGGCAATGATATCGGTGATCAGCCCAGCATTGGCGGTCGCAAGGCCAGCGCCTACCAGCGCGCGATAAACCGGCTCGAGATCGGCCAGCGCCACATGCGGCAGGATGATGTTCTGCTCGTGGCTGATGCGGATTTCATCGAAGGCATATTCCGCGGCGATATCGGCGACGAGTTCCATCTGCTCGTCGGTTGCATCGCCCGGAATGCCGCCGATCGGCTTCAGCGAGATCGTCACCATGCCGTAATCGGGATGCTTGAGCGGCGCGACGTTCTGCTCGACGAAACGGGCGAAACCTTCATCGGCCCGCTTCCAGCGCGCCAGACTTTCCCAGCCTTCGGGCCGGTCCTGCAGCGCCGGCGGCGCGAAATAGGCGGTGATGGCAGCGATATCCGCATCCGGCAGCTTCAACTCGGTGTTCTTGAGCTCCGCGAACTCCACCTCGACCTGGCGGGCCAGTTCTTCCGCACCTGTTTCATGCACGAGGATCTTGATGCGCGCCTTGTATTTGTTATCG
>QFOL01000146.1 GCA_003241215.1 Agrobacterium fabrum | reverse complement strand
TTCGCTTGTCGATCCAGAGATCATCGATGCGCTCTACCATGCCAGCGCCGCCGGTGTTGAGGTGGACCTCGTCGTGCGCGGCATCTGCTGCCTGCGCCCGCAGGTGCCCGGCCTGTCGGACAATATCCGCGTCAAATCCATCGTCGGCCGCTTCCTGGAGCACAGCCGCATTTTCTGCTTCGGCAATGGTTTCGGCCTGCCGTCGGACAAGGCGCTGGTCTATATCGGCTCCGCCGACATGATGCCGCGCAATCTCGACCGCCGCGTGGAGACGCTGGTGCCGCTGACCAATCCCACCGTGCATGAGCAGGTTCTTTCACAGATTATGCTGGGCAATCTCATCGAGGTGCGTAAAGGCGAAGAACCGTTCAACGCGCAGCACTATTTCATGACCAATCCCAGCCTTTCCGGACGTGGTGAAGCCCTGAAATCCAGTGCGCCAAAATTGATTGCCGGGTTGATTTCGTCCCGCAAGAAACAGGCTGAATGACACGATCAGAAGCACAGGGGCGGCTGACCGGCCTTGCCCCCGTTTCCGTCATCGATATTGGTTCGAACTCCGTTCGTCTTGTCGTCTATGAAGGTCTCTCCCGCGCGCCCGCCGTGCTGTTCAACGAAAAGGTCCTGTGCGGCCTTGGCAAGGGACTGGCGCTGACGGGGCGCATGCATGAGGAAGGTGTGAGCCGGGCGCTGATGGCGCTGAGGCGTTTCCATGTGCTTTCCGAGCAGGCGCAGGCGCAGAAGCTTTATGTGCTGGCGACGGCTGCGGCGCGTGAGGCGGAAAACGGCCCGGATTTCATCCGCGAGGCCGAAGCCATTCTCGGCTGCGAGATCGAAGTGCTGTCAGGCGAAAAGGAAGCGCTTTATTCCGCCTATGGCGTGATCAGCGGTTTCCATGATCCCGATGGCATTGCGGGTGACCTTGGCGGCGGTTCGCTCGAACTCATCGATATCAAGGGCAAGAGCTGCGGCGAGGGCATCACCCTGCCGCTCGGCGGCCTGCGGCTGTCGGAACAGTCGGACGGTTCGCTGGAAAAAGCGGCGACGATCGCCAGAAAACACGTGAAGTCCTTCGCAAAGCTTCTGGCGGCGGGTGAGGGGCGCACCTTTTACGCCGTGGGCGGCACCTGGCGAAACATCGCCAAGCTGCACATGGAGATCACTGGCTATCCGTTGCATATGATGCAGGGCTATGAATTGCCGCTCGAGGAAATGCTGAATTTCCTCGAGGAGGTCATTGTCTCCCGGGACAGCAAGGATCCGGCCTGGCAGGCGGTTTCCAAGAACCGCCGTTCGCTCCTGCCCTTCGGCGCCATCGCCATGCGTGAGGTTCTGAGGGTGATGAAGCCGGCCAGGATCGCCTTCTCGGCGCAGGGCGTGCGTGAAGGTTATCTTTATTCGTTGCTGACGGAAGAAGAGCGGGACTCCGATCCGCTGCTGGTCGCGGCGGATGAGCTTGCCATTCTGCGTGCCCGTTCGCCAGAACATGCGCGTGAGCTGGCGGACTGGAGCGGCCGCACCTTCCCGGTCTTCGGCATTGACGAGACGGAAGAGGAAAGCCGCTACCGGCAGGCCGCCTGCCTTCTGGCCGATATCAGCTGGCGCGCCCACCCGGATTATCGTGGCCTGCAGGCGCTCAACATCATCGCCCATTCATCCTTCGTGGCGATCACCCATCCCGGCCGCGCCTATATTGCGCTCGCCAATTATTATCGCTTCGAAGGCCTGAACGACAACGGCACCACCGAGCCGCTCGCGGCCATGGCGGGCGACCGGTTGCAGGAACTCGGAAAATTGCTCGGCGGCCTGCTGCGCGTGGTCTATCTCTTCTCGGCCTCGATGCCCGGCGTTGTCGACCACCTGAAATTCCGCAGGTCCGACAATCCGGATCTCGATCTGGAATTCGTCGTGCCGCATGCTTATTGCGATTTTGCCGGCGAGCGCCTGGATGGGCGGTTGCAGCAGCTGGCGAAGCTGACCGGAAAGCGGCTGGCATTCGTGTTCGAGTAGTGGCGGCAAAAGTCTGCTTTGCGGCGCAGGTCAGGACCAGCGCTCGCAAAAGGCTTCTATGTCGTTCGACTGAAAGTCGGAAAGCCGCGCCATGATCGTTTCGAATGGCCAGTCCCACCAGGCGATTGAAGCAAGCTTTTCCGCGATGGCCCGGGAAAATCGCTCGCGTATGATTTTTGCGGGAACACCACCGACGATGGTGTAGGGCGGCACGTCCCTGGTGACGACCGCGCCGGCGGCGAGCACTGCGCCGTCACCAACCTTGACACCCGGCAGGACGATGACCCCGTGGCCGATCCAGACATCGTGGCCGATGATGGCACGGTCCTCTTTCCGCCGTTTGAAAAAGGCATCGTCGCGTACCGCATCGGCAGAGTAATATTCCGGGCAATAGCTGAACCGATGCATGGATGGCCGGTCCATCGGATGGTTCGGAGCGCCTATCCTGACCTCAGCGGCGATGGCGCAGAATTTTCCGATCGTCGCATCGCCCACCATGCAGCGTGGACCGAGATAGGAGTAGTCACCAAGTTCGGCATTGTGCAGGGCAGTATCTGCCAGGATCTCGCAGCACGCGCCGATCTGCGAATCTCTTATGCTCGCCGTTGCATGGATAATGGTTTCTGCAATTTTCGGGCGCTTGGTCTGTGCGGTCGAATCCATTCCTGCCTCCAGATTTGCGCCTGCTTAACCGGGCATGATGAAAGACCTGTGACGTGGCAAGGCCAGGGCTGTTCGGCCCTCTTCAAATGCAGATCAGCGTCGGCACCGGCGAATGTCACTTGTGTGTGACATCGCCGGTGCCGCTTTTTTACTTCCAGTAATGGTCGGATATGTTCTGAGCGTTGCGGATGATGTGGCCGGCAATTTCCGCGTCTCCGCCCTCGAAGGTTTGCGGATCGGCGCCGCATAACCGCAGGAAAAGCTGCTGGTGCGCGACGGCCGTAAAATAGTCACGAGGCGGTGGCTGCATGTCTGAATCGACGGTCTGGAACGCCTCGGCGACTTCCTTGCCGGCGCGCTCGAGCGCTGCATGAATGGTGGCCATCATCGCCGCTTCCGTATGTTGCAATATATCCTGAACCTGCCGTTCTGCCGGGGTCAGAACCGGGCAACTCTCATTCATCGAACATCTCTCCTGTCGGTGCGCCATCTTGCTGAGCGATATTATCGCATGGATTGTGTCGGCTTTGCGGGAAAGATGGAAATCGCGGCGTTGAGCGAAGCACAACGCCCTGCGAGAGGGCACTGGGTGAAACGGCAATGGGCTGACATTCCGGCGTAAACGGTTCAGCCGTGTCCGAGCGCTTTCCGGATACAGGCGCTGAGATAGGCATATTGCAGCGGTGTCGTCTTCGCCATGGCCTCCATGCGCGAGGCGGGTTTGTCCTCATATCCGACGGGAATATCGAACTGCGCAAAGGTAAAGTCCCAGCGCGTACCCTCGACGATATTGTAAAAATGGTCGGCGCCGCTGACGGCGGTTTTGGCAAGCTCACCGCCGAAAATGTCCTGAACCACCAGTGCGGTGACGCTGCCCTGCCCACGGGCGGGGTTTTCGCGCGACCAAAGGCTGCTGGTTTCGCCTGACCAGCTTTTCCTCAAGGCGTAATAAAGTCGTTCGGCATGGTCCTGCATGAAAAGTCTTTCCCGTTTCGGATCACGGTTCCGGATATGAGCAGAATCGGAACGGAGCGCCGCGCATCCCCTGAAGGCTGCACGGCGCCCTGTCTGTTGAATTTGCGCGGATGCGCGGACGGCGCCGGAACGAAGCCCGGCGTCGGGATATTATTTGGCGTCGAGCAGATCCTTGACTTCCAGCAGGACGAATTCGTTGTCGTCAGCCTTGTCCAGCGCGCGGCCGGCTGAGAAAGGCAGGTTGTTGTCGTTGCCGACGATGATATGCGTGGCATCGACGCGGTCGACATTCTCGATGGTGACGAAAGGCATGTCGTAATAACCGTTGCCGCCGCCCTGACGCTTCTTGTTGTCGGGGTCGGAGATTTTCAGAAGATCGATATAGCCGATCTTGCGTGCGGCCTTGCCGACATTGGCGTCATTAAATTCGATCTTGTAGATGCGCTTGACCTTGGAGGGCACGGCGAAGCAGTTTGCTTCCGGCTTCTTCGGGTCGGCGCAGGCCTTGTCGGCGGTGCCGGCGCCATTGTCGCGCTCGATGACCAGCGCGGTGCTGTCATCAAGCATGTTGAAGTCGCCGATGGCTTCGCCGCCCTGTGCCAGCGGATACAGCCAGGTGCGGCCGGTCCATTCCTTCTTGGCGGTGTCGAGCTCGATGATGCGCAGTGCGGTCGCGCCGTCTTCGGTCTTCTCCACCTGGCCGTCAGCCATGTAGAGCGGGCCTTCCAGAAGGCCGTAGAGCTTGGAGCCGTCCTTGGAAAGCGCCATGCCCTCATAACCGCCCGAGCGCTTCAGGTTGAAGGCCGGCATTTTCTGCGTCGGGTTGCCGGGCAGCGCCAGGGTCGGATGGTCGGGCGACTTCACGTCGATATCGCCGGCCTTGGTGGAGATCACGTCGGTCAGCTTGCCATCGCGGGTAAATTTCAGGATGTAAGGACCGAATTCCTCACCGACCCAGAAACCATCGGCAACCGGCTGAATGGATTCGACATCGAAATCCGCGCCCGTGAGGTAACGCTTGCTCGAGCCTTCGAGAACGATGGGGAAGGGCGCCTTCATATCAGGGTCGGAGAGGAACACGGTTTCAAGCGCGTTGACCTTGCCGGCGTCCCAGTCGAACTTCAGGTGGTGAAGCATCAGCATGGCGTCGCTGGAATTGAGCTTGGAGCCGAAACCATTGTCGGAAAGGCTCCAGAAGCTGCCGTCGGGCATTGCCTTGATGCCGGAAAAGCCCTGCATCGGCTGGCCGTTGAACGGCATGGAAAGGCCGGTCAGGCGCACGCCATCCTTGCCGGGCACGGTGCCGAGACCTTCCGCGCGCTTGCGGTCGGCGGTCGTGAACTTGGCGGAGGTCTTGAGATGTTCGGGCGCGTCAGCAGGCGCTGCGATGATGGTGTTGGCCGGCAGGATGGCGTGGGAGACCAGCTTTGCCGGAAACTCCTGCTCTGCGGCGTGCGATGCGGTGGCCAGCGCGATAACCGCGCAGGATGCGAAAAGAATGTGCTTCATGATGGAGACCCCTCTCAGTACCTGTTGAAGACAGGATTGACGCGATAGGGTCGTCGCATGACAGGCAGGTGATTGCCGTTTGAAGCTTTGATGAATTTTGATGACGGACGCTCCGGAGAAACAGGATTGCGCCGTTTCCTGCGCCTAAGCGGCGGGCGCCTGATATTGGCTGAGCGTGCAGACGCCCAGCGTCTGGCCACGGCCCTTCACCGCATGTTCGCCGAGATATTCGCTGCGCACGCCCTTCGGAAGCACCAGCTGATGGGCGAGATCGGCGGAAATCAGCACCGGGTGGCCGAGCATCTTGCTCAGCGATTCGAGCCGGGAGGTCGTGTTCACCGTATCGCCGAAATAGGTGATCTTGTGATGATCGACACCGATTTCCGCGGTGATAACAGGTCCGCCATGGATGGCGAAGCGCAGGCGCGGCATTTCGCCGAAACGGGAAAGCCACATGTCGCGTTTTTCATCGATGGTCGCCTGAATGTCGAAAACGCAGCGCACGCAGGCTGCCCGCCTGATCGCCATGTGATAGGGCCAGGTGATGATGGCGGCGTCGCCGATATAATCGTCGATGACGCCGCCGTGTTTCCTGACCGGCGCGGCATAGGTCGCGAAGATTTCACCCAGGAATTCCTGGGCCTTCAGGTCGCCATTGGTTTCGGCAAAGGAGGTGGAGCCGACGAGATCGATGAAGATGAAGACGCGGTCTTCGCTGACGGGGCGGCGATAGCGGCCTAAAATGAGATCGATGAAGATATCGCGGCCGAGAAGTTCGCGCACGCGCATGATGAAGACGATGATGCCGCAGACGATGAGGGTGAAGATGAGCGTCTGCATCTCCGCATGCACCGCTCTTTTCCAGGTGCCGGGAAATATGCCGCTCAACCACAGGATTGTGCCGCCGAGCCCGAATCCGCAAAAAACGAGGATGGCGTAGATGATGAGGCCGACGGCGATATAGGCGGGAGTCGGCAGGGCGCTGACCCGCCGCGACAGGCCGGGCATGATGTAACCGCGTTCAAAGGCGAGAATGGGCGTGCAGGCGAAAAGCGCATAGGTCGCGCCGATCAGCGCGCCGCCGCCATATTCGAGCAAGGCGTAGGCCACGCCGCTGCCGGCCACGGTAACGAAGAGCACCACGTAATCCAGAATGGGCAGCAATTTTCTCATGGTTCTTGATCTCGGGAAGGGAAGGCCCGCCGCTCCCTTCGGGCGAAGCTTCTGTTCAGGTCATATGTGACATTAGTGTGGAAAATGCGCCGCAAAAAGTGAGCAATCGGTAAGGTTGCATGAAGGATTGGTAAGGCTGTTGCCCTGTTGCCGCAAAACCGGTGCGGATGTGGCGATATGCTCAGGAGGATGTTCTGTCATCGGCCATTTCACGCGGAGATTGCGGCCGATCACCGGGCGCGCGGCTCCACCATTTGACCGGAAAGACGCAAAACGCAGCCGAATGCCGGCGGCTGCCAGAGGAGCGGCGCGCTGCCGGGTGCGGGCAGGGTGTATGTGAAACCCGCAACGCGCAGCGGTCTCGAAAGAGGCGCAGCGCGATACTGGCAGGATTGGGGTTGTGGCGCGGGGATTACACCCCGCTCACCTCCACCGCCTCGACCTTCTTGCCGGCAAAGCGCAGGGCCACTTCGCCATTGATGAGCTTAAGCGCCACATCGCCGAACAGCTCGCGCCGCCAGCCGGTCATGGCCGCGACGGTTGCGTTCTCGCCCTCGGCGGCGATCTTGTCCAGATCGTCGCTATTGGCGATGACCTTGGCGGCGACGCCATGCTTGTCCGCCGTCAGTTTCAGCAGGACCTTCAAAAGCTCCACGGCAGCGCCGGAGCCCTCCGGCGCGTGGCTGTGACGCGGCGCCTTCGGCATTTCCTCTTTCGGCAGAGCCAGCGCCGCATTCACCGTTTCGACGATGGCGGTGCCGGAGGCGGAACGCTCCCAGCCCTTGGGGATGGTACGAAGCCGCGACAGCGCCTCGGCGTCCTTCGGCTGCTGCTGGGCGATTTCGAAGATCGCATCGTCCTTCAGGACGCGCGAACGTGGCACATTGCGGGAGCGGGCCTCACGCTCGCGCCAGGCGGCTACAAATTTGAGGATCGCAAGTTCCGTCGGCTTGCGCAGCCGCGATTTCAGCCTGAGCCACGCATCGTCGGGATGCATGTCATAGGTGTCGCGCGATTCCAGAATGTCCATCTCTTCGGTCAGCCACAGCGAGCGGCCTTCGCGCTCCAGCTGTGCCTTCAGCGAAAGATAGACGTCGCGCAGGTGGGTCACGTCGGCCAGCGCGTAATCCAGCTGCTTGTCGGAAAGCGGGCGGCGGCTCCAGTCGGTGAAACGCGAGGATTTGTCGATCTGGACGTTCTTGATCTTCTGCACCAGCTGGTCGTAGGAGATCGAATCGCCGAAACCGCAGACCATGGCGGCGACCTGCGTATCGAAGATCGGGTGCGGAATAAGCCCGCCGAGATGGTAGATGATCTCGATATCCTGCCGCGCCGCGTGGAAAACCTTCACGACAGCAGGATTGGCCATCAGTTCGAACAGCGGGGTCAGGTCGAGACCCTTGGCCAGCGGATCGACCAGCACCTCGAGCGTCGGGCTCGCCATCTGCACGAGACACAGCTCCGGCCAGAAGGTCGTTTCCCGCAGAAATTCGGTGTCGATGGTGATGAATTCCGATTTTGCCAGTTCCGTGCAGGCTTCGGCGAGGGCGGCAGTCGTTTCAATCATTGTTATTGGCCAATCGTGAAAATTATCCGTCTTACTTTCCCTTTGCCGGGCGCATGTCAATACAAAGCCCGCGTTTCCAGCCTCAGGGGTCGTTTTTCTCGGGCGGATCGGATGCTGGCCCGTCCTTTTTGGGCGGAGGCGGGGCGGCGAGCTTCTGGAAATAGGCCGAGGTGCGCAAAAGCGAGCTGAAACGCCAGTTCCGCTCCTCCACGGGTACGCCTTCGCGCACCTGCAGCCGGTGGATGGTATAGGCAATGAAAACGATCTGGATCGCGGCCGTATAGCTGAACAGCGCCTTCGGGCCGAACTGGTCGATCAGCACGGAGGCGAGCAGCGGTCCGACGGTTGCGCCCACCGACCAGAAGAACAGGAGCCCGGCCGACACCATCGCATGTTCGCCCTCCTTCGCATGGTCGTTGCCATGGGCCGAACTCAGCGAATAGAGCGGCAGCGCGAAGGCGCCGAAGATGAAGACGCCGATGATGTTGCTCCATTCATCGGTTCCGGCGAAGAAGGCGAGGAACAGGCCGACGACGACCGAACCGGCCGTGGTGGCGAGAATGATGATGCGCCGGTCGTAGCGGTCGGAATAGACGCCGAGCGGATATTGCAGCACCACGCCGCCGATGATGCCGGCGCTCATGAAGGTGGCGATGGCGGTGACGGAAAGGCCGATCTGTTCGGCATAGATCGGGCCGATATTGCGAAACGCCGCCATGCTGAGGCCGACGGCCACGCAGCCGACGACGGCAAGCGGCGAGATGCGCCAGACGGCGAAAAGATTGAAGGGGATCTGCTTCGGCGGCGCGGGGTTGGATTTGTCGGCAAGCGAGATCGGCACGAGCGACAGCGACAGCGCCATGGCGATCAGCGAAAACACCACCGGCCCGCCGATACCGGCGATGGGAATGATATATTGCGCCAGCGTCACGGAGCCGAGATCGACGAAGCGATAGATGGAAAGCGTGCGCGCCCGGTTGGAATTAGTCACCTGCGCGTTGATCCAGCTTTCGATCGCCGCGAAAAGACAGGCGACCGCGATGCCGATGACGAAACGCATCAGCATCCAGAACAGGGGATGGATGATGAGCGGCATGGCGATCGACGCTGCGGAAGCCACCGCCGCCATGGTGGCGAAGGCGCGGATATGGCCGATCCGCCGGAGAAGCCGCGTCACCGAAATGCAGCCGAGCGCGAATCCGATACTATAGGCGGCGCTGATGAGGCCGATGGTGCTGGCCGAGAATCCCTCGGAGATGCCACGCAGCGCAATATAGGTTCCCTGCAGGCCGTTGCCGCCGATCAGGATGCCGGCGGTGACGAGAAGCGGGATAAGGGGTCTGATCTGGCTCATTGCGGGCCGACTCGGTTTGGCGGGCTGGATTAGTCCTATCTAAAGCGAAGGCGGGGGAAAGGACAGGCTGAAGGCGACATTGTTGTGCTTTGCCTTGACAAATCAGGCTGGCCATGCGCTTTTCCGGCAAATTTCGACAGTGCCGCCCATCTGGCCTCCATCAGGCCCACGACACGTTCCAGGATATAAAAATGCATCGTTACCGCAGCCACCGAAACCGTTCGCCTTTCCGGTTGGGTTCATCGCGTGCGAGATCATGGCGGCGTTCTCTTCATCGACCTTCGCGACCATTACGGCATCACCCAGGTGGTCGCCGATCCTGACAGCCCGGCGTTCAAGGTTGCGGAAACCGTGCGCGGCGAATGGGTCATCCGCATCGACGGCCTCGTCAAGGCGCGTTCGGAAGACACCGTCAACAAGGGCATGGCGACTGGCGAGATCGAACTTTACGCCCAGGAGATCGAGGTTCTCGGCGTCGCCAAGGAGCTGCCGCTGCCGGTCTTCGGTGAGCCTGACTATCCGGAAGACGTTCGCCTGAAGTATCGCTTCCTCGACCTCCGCCGCGAAACGCTGCACAAGAACATTGTCAAGCGCACGCAGATCATCTCCGCCATGCGCACCGGCATGGTCGATGCCGGCTTCGCCGAATATACGACGCCGATCCTCACGGCCTCCTCGCCGGAAGGCGCGCGCGACTTCCTCGTGCCGTCGCGTATTCATGAGGGCAAGTTCTTCGCGCTGCCGCAGGCGCCGCAGCAGTACAAGCAGCTTCTGATGGTGGCGGGTTTC
>QFOL01000600.1 GCA_003241215.1 Agrobacterium fabrum | reverse complement strand
ACGGTGGAAACGCTCCACAGCGCGATTGCGGATGTCAGAAGGGCAGTCGCAATTTTCTTCATTTCTTCCTCCGTGATGTCGGCATACCGGGCCTCCCCTTGCCGATCTTTATTGCGGAAAGGGTCCGCAGGCCCTTGATCAGCGGCGGTTGCGCAACTGGTCGATCCAGACGGTGACCAGAATGACGAGGCCGATGATGATCTGTTGCGTGAAGGCGGACACGCCATTCATGTTGAGACCGTTGCGCAGGATGCCGATGACGAAGGCGCCAATGGCCGTGCCGGAAATCGTGCCCACGCCGCCGATCAGCGATGTGCCGCCGATAACGGCGCTGGCAATGGCGTCCAGCTCATACATCACGCCCTCATTCGGCTGGGCCGTGACGAGACGAGACATCAGCACGCAGCCCGTCAGCCCGGCGAGTGTGCCGGACAGGATGTAGGTGAAATTGGTGACGCGGGCGACATTGACACCGGAAAGACGCGCTGCGTCCGCATTGGAGCCGACAGCATAGATGTGACGGCCGAGGATCGAGCGATTGAGCATGAAGGAAACCGCAAGCGCAATCACCACCATCAGAATGACGGGGTAGGGGATGCCGGGAAACACGACGTTCGGAAAGCCGTCGTCGCCGATAGTGACGATGCGGAAGAGAGCGCCATTGCCGAGTTCGCCGAAGGATTCGCCAAGGCCGGAAACGGCGCGCGCACCGGTGATCTGCAGCGCCACGCCACGGGCGATCAGCATCATGCCGAGGGTGGCGATGAAGGGCGGCAGCTTGAAACGCGTGACCAGAAGGCCGTTGATGAAACCACAGAGCGACCCCGTCAGGATGCCGAGCAACATGCCGACCGGCGCCGGCATTCCGAGTTCCTTCACCGCAAGCGCTGCAACAACACCGGCAAGCGCCAGTACCGAACCGACGGAAAGATCGATGCCACCGGTGATGATGACACAGGTTGCGCCAATGCCGAGAAGTGCGATGGACGTGACCTGCAAAGCGATCGTCATGCCATTATTGACGGTGAAGAAAGCGCTGCTGGTTGCGGAGAAGACCGCGACAAGCGCAAAAAGGCTACCGAGTGCCGCAAACTTCTGGATAATGTCCTTCTGGCGGTCGCTGACAGCGAAGCTCTTCTTGGGTTCTGCAATATTGGCCATGTCGTTCCTCACTGCGCGGCCCGGCCGTAACCGGACGCATACCGCATGATTTCTTCCTGATTGGTCTTGGCGGTTT
>QFOL01000599.1 GCA_003241215.1 Agrobacterium fabrum | reverse complement strand
CATGCGCAAGAGTATCGTTTTATCCACGGCCATGGCACTGGCCGCCGGCACCGCCGCTTATGCCGCCGAGATTTCGGACGGCAAGGTCAAGATCGGCATTTTGAACGACCAGTCGGGCGTCTACGCCAATTTCGGCGGCAAATACTCCTATGAAGCCGCCAAGATGGCGGTTGAGGATTTCGGCGGCAAGGTGCTCGGTGCGCCGGTGGAAGTGGTGACCGCCGACCACCAGAACAAGGCGGATGTCGCCTCCAATATCGCCCGCCAATGGTATGATACCGAACAGGTCGATTCGATCATGGAACTGACCTCGTCGTCGGTCGGCCTTGCCGTGCAGGCGCTTTCCAAGGACAAGAAGAAGATCACCGTCAATACGGGTGCGGCAACCACCGAGCTGACCGGCAAGCAGTGCAGCCCCTATGGTTTCCACTGGGCCTATGACACCTATTCGCTGGCGGTCGGCACCGGCGGCGCGCTCGTCAAGCAGGGCGGCGACAGCTGGTTCTTCCTGACCGCCGACTACGCCTTCGGTTATTCGCTGGAAGAAAACACCGCCAATTTCGTCAAGGCCAATGGCGGTAAGGTGCTGGGTTCCGTGCGCCATCCGCTGGCGACGACGGATTATTCCTCCTTCCTGCTGCAGGCGCAGTCCTCGGGCGCGAAGGTCATCGGCCTTGCCAATGCCGGTCTCGACACTTCCAACGCCATCAAGCAGGCGGCCGAATTCGGCATCGTCGCCGGTGGCCAGCGGCTTGCGGCGCTTCTCTTCACGCTTGCCGAAGTCCACGGCCTCGGTCTCGAAGCGGCTCAAGGGTTGACGCTGACCGAAGGCTTCTACTGGGACCGCGACGATGAATCGCGCAAATTCGGCGAACGCTTCAAGGAACGCACCGGCGCCATGCCGAACATGGTGCATGCCGGCACCTATTCTGCCGTGCTGCATTACCTGAAAGCCATCGAAAAGGCCGGCACCGACGATGCCGACGCCGTCGCCAAGGCCATGAAGGAAATGCCCGTCAACGACGTCTTCTCGAAGGACGGCCATGTGGCAGCCAATGGCCGCATGATCCACGACATGTATCTCATGGAAGTGAAGAAGCCGGACGAGAGCAAGCAGCCGTGGGATTATTACAAGGTGCTCGCCACCATCCCCGGCAAGGAAGCCTTCATAAAAAAAAAAAAAAGCGGTTGCCCGCTGGTGACGCAATAAAAGACTGACGCAATAAAGGGGAGAGTTT
>QFOL01000598.1 GCA_003241215.1 Agrobacterium fabrum | reverse complement strand
CAAAAGCGCGATCACGCTTTCAGGTGTCGTGTTCAGCGTCAGCTCGCCATAGGCGATATCGACTGAGGCCACGAGGGAACCGCGCGCTTCCTTAACGTAAGCAGCAAGATCGTTGAGAGCTTCGCTCATTCCTAAATCCGTCCTTTGCCCTTAGCGCTCGATCGTACCGGTACGACGAATCTTCTTCTGCAGCAGAAGTACGCCGTAAAGCAGCGCCTCCGCCGTGGGGGGACAGCCCGGAACGTAGATATCCACCGGCACGACGCGGTCGCAGCCGCGCACCACGGCGTAGGAATAATGGTAATAACCGCCGCCATTGGCACAGGAGCCCATGGAGATGACGTAACGCGGCTCAGGCATCTGGTCATAGACCTTGCGCAGAGCGGGCGCCATCTTGTTGGTCAGCGTGCCGGCAACGATCATGACGTCCGACTGGCGCGGTGAGGCGCGCGGGGCAACGCCGAAGCGCTCCATGTCGTAGCGTGGGCCGGAAGCCTGCATCAGGCCTTCGACGGCGCAGCAGGCGAGACCGAACTGCATCCACATCAGGGAGCCCGTACGGGCCCAGGTGATCAGTTCGTCGGTCGAGGTGACGAGAAAGCCCTTGTCGGCCAGCTCGTCGTTGATTTCCGTGAAGTAGGCATCGTTGCTGCCAACCGGCTTGCCGGTCGAGGGATCGATGATCCCCTTCGGCTGCGGCGCAACGAGCGTGGTGTCGTTCTGGCTCATGCCCATTCCAGCGCTCCCTTCTTCCACTCATAGATAAAGCCGATGGTGAGAACGATGAGGAACACCATCATCGACCAGAAACCGAACCAGCCCATCTCGCCGAAAGACACCGCCCAGGGAAACAGGAAGGCGACTTCCAGATCGAAGATGATGAAGAGGATCGACACCAGATAGAAGCGGATATCGAACTTCATGCGGGCATCGTCGAAGGCGTTGAAACCGCACTCGAAAGCGGAGAGCTTTTCCGGGTCCGGCGCCTTGTAGGCGACAGCAAAAGGCGCGATGAGAAGCGCCAGGCCGATGACGAGAGCGATACCGATGAAGATTGCGATCGGAATGTAGGAACTGAGGAGTTCAGTCATGGTCTCTTCCCTGCCCGGCCGGGTGCCGGACCTGCCTTTGCGACCCGAGGTCTCAAAGAGCGGACAAATATGTTGCAACGCCAAAGTGGTTAGCGCAGCCGCGCCCTCTCTGCAAGAGTTTAGGCACCATTTCAAGACACCTGCCGCA
>QFOL01000597.1 GCA_003241215.1 Agrobacterium fabrum | reverse complement strand
GGTCAGCCCTGCAAACGTGTCCGCAGGGCAAAAAGGTGGCAGAGCTGACGATTGCGCCAGAAGCAGGAAATATCCATGCGAAGCCTCCTTTCTTGAAACAGGTTGAACCGCCCGATACTTAGCAGCGACCGTTGTTCGAGACAATGGCTTTTGCGGCGGCGGCGGTGGGGGAGAATGCGGCAAGCCCGCACTCTCCTGTTTTAATCCGACCCTCGTCTGAGCGGCCTCTATTGCTTGGCGACACGCGCGCGCAGTTCTTCCACGTGGGCGGCGATCTCGGGCGTCACCGCGTCGCCGAAGTCTTCCATTTCGAACATCGGACGGATTTCGATCTCGCTGCGCTCCAGCATCGGGTTCGGGCAGCGTTTCACCCATTCCACGGCCTCGTCCATGTCCTTCACCGTCCATATCCAGAAGCCGGCGACCAGCTCGTTGGTGTGCGGGAAGGGGCCGTCGATCACGGTGCGGCTGTCACCGTCGAAAACGACCCTCTTGCCCTTGGAGGAGGGGTGCAGGCCGTCACCGGATTGCATGATGCCGGCATTGACCAGTTCCTCGTTGAATTTTCCCATTGCCTCGATCAGCTCGGTCGTGGGCATGACGCCGTCTTCGCTGCTCTTTGTGGCTTTTACAAAAACGATTGCACGCATGATCATTCCTCCTTGATTGTGCTTTCTTCTGAGTTTCGCTCCCCGGCACGACGGCCGGATGACATTCTTGCCGACAAAAGCGGCGTCATGCCGTCAGCCGAGATCGATAAGGTCGCGGCGCAGCCGGTCGGGATCGCCGCTGCCGATGCGGGCTTCGATTTCGGCATGGGTCTGTTCCCAGATGGGGAAGGCGGCGGCGAGCACGGCCATGCCGTCCGTCGTCAGCCGCAGCCGCTTGCCGCGCTTGTCCTTCGGGTCCTGCTCGATGCTGACCAGCCCGCGCCGTTCCAGCGGCTTCAGCGCCGCCGTCAGCGTCGTACGGTCCATGGCCAGGAGATTGGCGACAGGCCCCATCGGCGGCGGCTCCGGCCGGTTGAGCGACATCAGCAGCGAAAATTGCCCGTTGGTGATGCCGACCGGCTTCAGCGCATTGTCGAACAACCGCGCCAATGCCCGCGCCGCACGCTGCGCATGCAGGCAGAGACAGGCGTCCCGCACGAAAAGAGTTGCCGAAAAAGGAATCACGCTGGCGTTTGACATGGGATAAATATGTTGATATCAACCTAATTAGTCAAGCGGAACTTGATGC
>QFOL01000596.1 GCA_003241215.1 Agrobacterium fabrum | reverse complement strand
TTTCCAGAAATATCCGAAATCCACAGCACCAACGGCCGCTGGGACCTGATCGTGGAACTCAATGCCGCCACGCTCAGCGATTTCGACGCCGTTCTCCGCCGCATCCGCCTCGTGCCCGGCATCACCGGCAGCGAGACCAGCCTGCTGCTCTCCACCCCCCGCTCCACCCGCGCACGGCTCTGACCCCACGACAAAACGCAAAACAGGGATAAAACGCATTTTTCGATTTTTTCGACTTGCGCCCCGGAATAAATCATCTATATGACGACCCACCAAAGCGAACGCGCCACGCGCTTCAGGCTTTTGGGGAATAGTTCAATGGTAGAACAGCGGACTCTGACTCCGTCGATCTTGGTTCGAATCCAGGTTCCCCAGCCAACCTATCTTTTTCCTTATTTTTGAGCCACATAGACGACCGGTGCCAAAGGCAGCCGGAACAGTTCTCCGCACCACTTTTCCGGATCATTCGGATCCGGCGCCAAGGGCCAGACACGCTCTTCATCAGCACCTCCCTTTCTACCCCTGTCAAAAGTCCCGATCGGGATGATTGGGATGGCAATAGTCTCCGACAGCGTGGCACTTGGCGAGCTGATCCGTGCGAGCGAAGGCGTCAGCAGCTTACTCAGGAACAACTTGCCGGCATCGCAGGGGTGGGCGTTTGGGTTGGGCTCGCCTTGATCGTCCCGCAGATGCTTGGCCTGAGGGTAAACATCACGCCGCGCGATGCGTCTTCATGAGCCACGTTCTGGACATCTCATTAAGAGACGGAAAGGCAGGTGAACTCAAAGAGGACAAGGGACGCTTGCTGACCTTTACTTATCGCGGCAACGACCTCGCCAGGAATCCAGTCGCCTTATCAGCGTCCCCTACAGTGCAGGGAGAACGCCTCATCGATCGCGTCGCCCGCCCCTTCTTCTCGGACCTCATGCAGGATGAAAGCGTGAGACATCGTCTGGCTGCGGCACTCTCTTCAACCTGACGCCGTCAGTAGACCTTCGCCTCGCCAACCCCTTTTGCCGCCTCTGCTGTCTTGAAATCGGCAAGCAGCTTGCTCGTCGCATTGGCGAAAAGCGTCACATCGTTGCCGATTGCGACGAAGGTCGCTCCCAGTTCGACGTAACGTTTCGCCAACGCCAGATCGCCGGTCAGGATGCCAGCCGCCTTGCCATGCGCCTGAATGCGCTTCAGAGCCTTTTCAACTTCCGCCTGCACATCCGGCGCGCCGGGCTTGCCAAGGAAACC
>QFOL01000595.1 GCA_003241215.1 Agrobacterium fabrum | reverse complement strand
GCCCCCTGGCTGCGCCGCCTCATCACCCGCGCCATCGCCATCGTCCCGGCCGCCGGGGTGACCATCTTCTATGGCGATAGCGGCACGGCGGAACTGCTGATCCTGACGCAGGTGGTGCTGAGCCTGCAACTCTCCTTCGCCGTCTTCCCGCTCGTGATGTTCACTGCTGACAAGGCCAAGATGGGTGCACTTCGCGCGCCGCTCTGGCTTTCGGCCTTTGCGTGGCTGATCGCGGTGGTGATTGCGGGGTTGAATGTGAAGCTGCTGTTGGATTTTATGGGGTGAGATGGGTCAGGCCGCGCCTTTACGGAGCGCGGCGGCCGTTCCCTCCGGATCGACGGCGATGACCTTTAGATAAGCGCGGGCCGGTTGATCCGGCTCGCTGCGGCCCTGTTCCCAATCTCGCAAGGTGCCGAGCGGAATATGATAACGCACGGAAAACTCTTCCTGCGTCAGCTTCAGGGCCCGGCGGATGATCTTGATGCGCGGCATTCTGGGAGCTGCGGCGAGCTGTTCGGCGGAAAGCGGTAGATTATCAGGGTCGGCCAGCGCATTGGCCTGCGCTTCTTCGTCGGTCATGGCGTGAAGACGGGCCCAGTCAGTTTGATCGGTTTTACCAGCCATTGTCGTCATATTCCTTGCGCTCTGCGCGTGTCGCCTTTCGTGCGGAGATGATGCGGATCACTTCGCTTCGTTCGGTATAGATCACGGTCAGAACCAATCCGTTGCCCAAACCCACTATACGCCGTCGGACTTCACCGTAATTCGCTGAACGATCCTCGATATCCACGGCAAATGGATCGTCAAAAACCCTGCGGGCGGTTTCAAAACTGACGCCATGTTTGGCGAGATTGGCTGACGCCTTTTGCGCATTCCATTCGAAATATAACATTCTGAACTACGGGTTTCCAGTAGTTGCAATAAATAAAACATCAAAACAATAAGGGCTCTTTCATATCTGAAAGAGCCCTCAAGATTAATCGTTTTTTGGTGCCTAAGCTAACGCTTAGCTGCAACCGCTCGTCGCGCCGCAAGTATCGCACTTCTCGCAGGTGCCGTTCCGCACCATCGTGAAGTTCTGGCACTCCGAGCACATGTTGCCGGTATACCCTTGTGCAATCGAGCGCATGCGGCGTTCGTTTTCCACCTTCTTGGCTTCCGTCTTGGCCGAAGCGGCGTCTGCGGCGGCCTTGTCGGAGAAGAGGGCGGTTGCCGTCTGCTGGGCTTCCTGGACGACCTCGTCG
>QFOL01000145.1 GCA_003241215.1 Agrobacterium fabrum | reverse complement strand
CGCGGCGGCCGTGCAGGTTATAAACGCGCATGATCGCCGTGGTGTAGGACAGCAGGTCCTCTTCCGGCAGGAAGTCACGGATTTTCTTGGCGATCATCGGCGTACGGCCCTGCCCGCCGCCGACATAAACGGCGAACCCGATCTCGCCCCTGTCGTTCTTTTTCAGATGCAGGCCGATATCATGGACCTGAATGGCGGCACGGTCACGCTCGGCGCCGGTGACAGCGATCTTGAACTTGCGCGGCAGGAATGAGAATTCCGGGTGCACGGACGACCATTGCCGCAGGATTTCCGCATAGGGACGCGGATCGGCGACCTCATCGGCGGCCGCACCGGCGAAATGATCGGCGGTCACGTTGCGAATGCAATTGCCCGAGGTCTGCAGCGCGTGCATTTCCACGCTCGCAAGTTCGGAAAGAATGTCCGGCGTGTCCGACAGGCGCGGCCAGTTGTACTGGATGTTCTGGCGGGTGGTGAAGTGGCCGTAACCCCGGTCATATTTGCGGGCGATATGGGCCAGCATCCGCATCTGCTTCGAGTTCAGCGTGCCATAGGGAATGGCGACACGCAGCATATAGGCGTGCAGCTGAAGATAAACGCCATTCATCAGGCGCAGCGGCTTGAATGCGTCCTCAGCCAGCTCACCGGACAGGCGGCGCTCGACCTGATCGCGAAACTGCGCCACGCGGCCTTCAACAAATGCGTGATCGAACTCGTCGTAACGGTACATCTTCTTCCTCAGACTGCGATAAATGCTGCATCGGCCGGCTTGTAGCCGGCGGCATAGTGCATGGTCGGACCAGCGGCGCGGATGCGCTCGCGAAGCCGCGTCGGCCAGAGCTTGCCGTTCTCCTCCATGACATCGACGATATTGACATCGACGACCTTGTTGGCGGAAAAATCGCGCTTGCCGATTTCCTCGAACGAGGCGACGGCCTCGGGGTGGCGCGCGACAATTGCGTCCTGCAGCTTCTCGGTCCATTCGCCATTGGCGTCGAGCCAGACGGCAATGCCGTCACTCAGGCGATTGGCGGTCAAAACCTTGTCAGCCATTTACATACTCCCGTTTGAGGTCAGCCGGTCTCGCAAGCGCCAGCGCCTCTGATCTGTCGAAATTGGCGCCCGCAACCGCATCGCCGATGATGACCATGACCGGGCCGGTCAGCTCATCGCGATATTCGAGATCGGGCAGATCGTTCAATGTGCCATGCAGCAGGCGGCGATCCGCGCGGCTGGCATTTTCGATGACGGCAACTGTCGTTTCCACGCCGAGACCCGCGTCGATCAGCCGCTTGGCCACCGAAACAGCGACACTGCGGCCCATATAGACGGCAATCGTCGCACCGGAGACGGCAAGACGCGCCCAGTCGGGCAGGACATCGCCGGTCAGGTCATGACCGGTGGTGAAGATCAGCGACGAAGCAACACCGCGCAGCGTCAGCGGCAATTCGAAATCCGCAGCGGCGGCGAAGGCCGAGGTGATGCCCGGCACGATCTCGTAAGCGATACCGGCCTCACGCAGCGCCGCCATTTCTTCGCCTGCCCGGCCATAGACCAGCGGATCGCCGGATTTGAGGCGCACGACGCGCTTGCCATCCTTGCCGAGGCGCACCAGCAAACGATTGATTTCGTCCTGCGACTTGCTGTGGCAACCCTTGCGCTTGCCGACGGAGAGCCGCTCAGCATCACGGCGGCCCATATCGACGATCGCCTGCGGCACCAATGCATCGTAAACGATCACATCCGCTTCCATCAGCACGCGCTGCGCGCGCAGCGTCAGCAAATCTTCCGCGCCGGGTCCTGCACCGACCAGCCAGACACGGCCTTCGCTGCGTTCAGGCGATTGCAGCAGGCGGCCAACCGCCTGACGCGCGGAAAGCGTGTCACCGGTGGCGACGGCGTCCGCCACCGCGCCGGAAAAGAACCGCCGCCAGAAATTGCGGCGCAATGCACCTTTCGGCACGTTTTCCTCGGCCGCGTCGCGATATTGCACGGCGAGGCGCGCGAGCTTGCCGAGCGATGGCGACAGCATCTGGTCGATGCGCGCACGGATCATCTGGGCGAGAACCGGCCCCGCCCCTTCCGTGCCGATGGCGACGGCGACAGGCGCGCGGGCAACAAGCGCCGGGGTGAAGAAATCGCAGAATTCCGGCTGATCCACCGCATTGGCGGGGATTTTTTTGGTGCGTGCAACCGTGACGATCTCACGATCCAGCGCTTCATCACCGGTCGCGGCAAAGATCAGAGTGGCGCCATCAACCAACGGGCCGGAGAAGGCCAACGCCCGATGATCGATATCGTTTTCCCTGATATAACGGGCAAAATCGGCTTCCGGCTGGTCGGCATAGGCGACGATATGCGCATTGGTATTGGCAAGAAGCCTAACCTTGGCAAAGGCCTCGTCGCCATTTCCGAAAACGGCAACCTGCCGTCCCTCGACCCGGAAGAAAGCGGGGAAGGTTGAAAGGCGGTCGCCAGCAGTGGAAAAATCATGTTCGTTGTGCATTGGACATATATCCCGCATCGCGCCGCAAGATTGAAGAAACAGAAATTCAAGCCTTTCCGGCACCTGGATTTTTATTTCTCGAAGACCACGGTTTTGGAGGAAAACAAACCGGCACCCAATTTCCGGCCCGTGCAGCGCTGGTGAATACGCCGCGAATCCCTTGACAAAGCCAGCCCGTGCGCCGAACAAGGACCCAGCAGTTTCCTGCTTTTTTCTCCATGTAAATACCGCTTTTCCGCAAGCGGTACTAAGGATCAGCGCCTTGACCAGCTCCAGCCTCGCAGCCCGCCTCCTCGATGTCATCGAACACGATATCCTGCCGTTGACGACCCGCGGCGTCAGCCTCGGCAACAAGGTTTTCGGTGCGGCGATCCTGCGCAAATCCGATCTGTCTCTGGTGATCGCCGAGACCAATAATGAGCTGGAAAATCCGCTCTGGCATGGCGAAGTGCACACGCTGAAGCGGTTTTACGAGCTGGGCGAGAAGCCGAATACCAAGGAACTGATTTTCCTTTCCACCCATGAACCCTGCACCATGTGCATGTCCGCCATCACCTGGGCCGGCTTCGATAATTTCTACTCCTTCTTCAGCCATGAGGATTCGCGCGACGCTTTCGCAATCCCGCACGACCTGAAAATCCTGAAGGAGGTCTTCGGACTGGAACCGGGCGGCTACCGCCGTAACAATGCCTTCTGGAATTCCTATTTCGTCGCCGATCTGGTGGAAGGCGAAGACGATCCGTTGAAAACCACGCTGAAGGCGCAGACGGCTCGCATCAAGGCCGCTTATGACGACCTTTCCAACAGCTACCAATCCTCGAAAAGCGGCAACGACATTCCGCTGAATTGAAGCATTATCAGGCAAGTTGCTGTGGTTTTGCGCTCGCTAAAGAATGAAGGTTTGAGACATATGGAAGCCTCGAAGGATATTTCCCGCCTGATCGAGATCATGCAGGCGCTGCGCCAGCCGGAAACCGGCTGCCCCTGGGATATCGTGCAGACCTTCGAGACGATCAAGCCCTATACGATTGAAGAGGCCTATGAGGTCGCGGACGCCATCGAACGTGAAGATATGGACGATCTTTGCGAGGAGTTGGGCGATCTTCTCCTGCAGGTCGTTTTCCATGCACGCATGGCCGAGGAGCGGGGCGAATTCGCCTTTGGCGATGTGGTGCATGCCGTCACCGCAAAGATGATCCGTCGTCACCCGCATGTTTTCGCCGTCTCCGATGCCGATACGCCTGACAGCGTCAAGCTGCAATGGGACCAGATCAAGGCCGAGGAGAAACGCGAGCGGGCGGAACGGCGTGCCCGTCGTGGTATTACCGAGGATTTCAAGGCGGGTTTTCTCGGCGGCGTGCAGCGCAGCCAACCGGCGCTCACCGAAGCGCTCAAGCTGCAGGAACAGGCTGCCCGTGTCGGCTTCGACTGGTCGGACCCCGCTCCGATCCTCGACAAGATCGAGGAGGAAATCGCCGAACTGCGCGAGGCATTGGCCGAAGGCAAGCCGGAAAAAGTCTCCGATGAACTCGGCGATCTGATCTTCGCCCTCGTCAATATCGGCCGCCACGTCAAGGCCGATCCGGAAAACGCCCTGCGTGGCACCAACACGAAATTCCGCAGGCGTTTCAATCACATCGAAACGTCGCTCCGCAGCGGTGGCGAGACGCTGGAAGCAGCGAGCCTCGAGAGGATGGAAGATTTGTGGCAGGCGGCGAAACGCATCGAGCGGTCGCTTGAAACGGTTTCGTCCTGATCGAACCGATATGCCGGCCGCTCGGGCCGACGTCGTCGGAAGGGATGACGAATAGAGCCAATCATGCCGACGTCATCCTCGGGTCCGACCCGAGGATCTGAAACCTGTCGATTTTATTCAACGTGATTTGATCCTCAGCAAGGAACCGATGATGACATCGAATCTGGGGGAACCCTTGCATCCTTGCATCCTTGCGACGCGTTCAGCGCTCCCAGTCTTCCCGCTCGCGAATGGTCGCCTTTCCAAGCTTCCGCTCCAGTTCGGCGGCCTGCGCTTCCGACAGGCGCACATCGAGCGCCACCGATCCGTCCTCATGGTCTTCACGGGCGTCGACGATGGAATTGCTGTAGACCCATGAAATCAGCGACAACTGCTCGACGGAAAGAACCACGGTCGTTTCCGTCAGAACACCGGACAGGCGCTTTGAAATCTCGTCCATCAGGGCATCAACGCCCTCACCCGTAATGGCCGAAACGGCGCGAATATCCGAACGGCCCTCGGCGCGCTGCATGATGGCGTCATGGGCTTCCGGCTCAAGACGGTCGACCTTGTTCCAGACCTCGATGATGCGTTGCTCGGCTTCCTTCTCGTCAATGCCGAGATCGCCGAGAATGCGCAGCACGTCGGCCGATTGCGCTGCATTGTCCGGATCGGACATATCGCGCACATGCAAGATGAGATCGGCCTCGAGTACCTCTTCGAGCGTCGCGCGGAAAGCCGCGACGAGATGCGTCGGCAGGTCGGAAATGAAGCCCACCGTATCGGAAAGGATGACGGTGCGGCCATGCGGCAGCTTCATGCGGCGCAATGTCGGATCGAGCGTGGCGAACAGCATGTCCTCGGCCAGAACGCCCGCACCGGTGATGCGGTTGAACAGCGTGGATTTGCCGGCATTGGTGTAGCCGACCAGCGCGACGATCGGATGCGGCACCTTGCGGCGCTTGGCGCGATGAAGCTGGCGGGTGCGAACCACCTGCTCCAGTTCGCGTTCCAGCTTGACGATGCGTTCCTGCAAAAGCCGGCGGTCGGCTTCGATCTGCGTTTCACCCGGACCGCCCATGAAACCCGCACCACCGCGCTGGCGTTCAAGGTGGGTCCAGCTTCGGACGAGGCGGCCCTTCTGGTAGTTCAGATGCGCAAGGTCGACCTGCAGCGTGCCTTCCTTGGTGGAGGCGCGGCGGCCGAAGATTTCGAGAATCAGGCCCGTGCGGTCGATGACCTTGGCATTCCACTGCTTTTCGAGATTGCGCTGCTGCACCGGGGTGAGCGGATGATCGACGATGACAAGGCCGGAATCCGTTTCATCCAGGAGATGACCGATTTCCTCGATCTTGCCGGTTCCGAACAGCGTTGCCGGGCGCGGCTGGTTGACCGGAACGATCAAGCCCTGCGTCACCTCCAGATCGATGGCAAGCGCCAGACCTTTCGCCTCCTCGAGCTTGGCCTCGACCGACCGGCCGGGAACCGCAGGAGCGGACGCCGCATCACGGTTTTCGCGCTGCTGCTTGAGGACGGGCACGAGGACGACCGCGCGCATGTCGTCGCGGCGCTTCTCCTGCTCGGGAATAATCGATTCGTTCGAGGTGTCGCGCGTCGAAATGGGCTCAGCCTTATCCAGAAAGAATGTTAAGGCCGACCGCCTCCCGACGGAGGGCCATGGTGATTAACCTGACGGGACCGGAAATGTTCCCGATCCGGATCAGCCTGTGTCGAATATACGTCGAGGAAGCCCGATCAGGCAGCGCCTTCTTCGCTCTCGAACATCTGCATCGGCTGGCCGGGCATGATGGTGGAGATCGCATGCTTATAAACCAGCTGCGAATGACCGTCACGGCGCAGAAGCACGCAGAAATTGTCGAAGGAGGTGACAACGCCCGTCAGCTTGACGCCGTTGATCAGGAAAATCGTGAGCGAGATCTTCTGCTTACGAACGGTATTGAGGAAGAGATCCTGAAGGTTTTGAGAACGTTCCGCCATGGCGCCGCTTCTTTCTTTTTTGCCGGCAGGGATACCGGAAAATAAACAATCAATAATAAGCCGGCCGAGTCTTGTCCCCCGCTTGGCCGACCTCAAACTCTGGTATCAAATCATGTTCCGTTCCGCAACGGTCAAAACAGCCTGATGAGTACGAGTAATGACCCACATTTTCAATTCGGGACAGTCAAAAATATTGTATCGAAACACGGAAAAGTTGCTCCACGTCACGCACCGCATCGGCGGATGCAAACAGCACGACGCGGTCCTTCGCCTTGATTTTCGTGCTGCCATCCGGGCGTATCACCACGCCATCACGATAGATCGCGCCGATGCGCACGCCGTCTGGCATATCGATGTCGCGGAAGGACTGGCCGACCAGCGGCGATGTCTCCAGCGCCTCCGCCTCGATCACCTCCGCCGAGCCGCGTTGCACGGCATAGACCGAACGGATGCGACCTTTGCGCACATGCTGAAGCACGCGGGAGATCGTTACGGCCCGCGGGTTGATATAGGCATCGAGCCCCAGCGAGCGGGCGACGTCGTGGAATGACGTACTGTTCAAAAGCGCCAGATTCGATTTGCAGCCGAGCTGCTTGGCGATCACGGCGGCCAGGATATTCGTCTGGTCGTTATTGGTGAGCGTGACGATCAGATCGGCATCCTGAATATCGGCCTGCATCAGGATCTTCTGGTCGAGCGCCGAACCATGCATGACGATGGTGTGGCTTAACTGTTCGGATGCGGCGACCGCCCTGTCGCGGTCCGCCTCGATGATCTTCACCCGGGTTTTCGGCTGCATTTCCTCGATCTTGCGGGCGACGAAATGGCCGATATTGCCGGCCCCCGCAATTACGATGCGCTGCGCTTCCTGTTCCTCATGACCGAAGAGGCTCAGGGTGCGGCGGGCGTGCTGGCGCTGGCAGATGACATAGGCCAGGTCGCCCACCCGCAACTGTTCGGAGGAATGCGCCACCTTTAGAATGCCATCACGGTAAACGCCCACCACCGTGGCGATGAGGTCGGGAAAAAGGCTGGAGAGCTGCTGCAACGGCGTGTTGATGACCGGGCAATCTTCCATGCATTCGATGGCCAGCATATAGACCGTGTCGTCGGCAAAACGCACCACATCCGTTGCGCCCGGAAAGGCGATGCGTCGGAGCACCATCTTGCCGACTTCGACTTCCGGGGAAATCGTCACGTCGATGGACATGTTCTCGCGGCTGAAGAGATCGGCATATTCCGGCTTCAGATAACTCTGGTCGCGGATACGGGCGATCTTGGTCGGCACGCTGAAGAGCGCATGCGCCACCTCACAGGCGACGATGTTGATCTCGTCATGCAGGGTGACGGCGATGATCATGTCGGCCTGGTCGGCGCCGGCCTTGGCCAGCATGTCCGGATGGGCGCCGTGACCGACGTAACCGCGCACATCCAGCGTCTCGGTAATGGCGGTGATGAGCGGCGCGGCGGTATCGATGACCGATACTTCGTTATCTTCCCGCGACAATTGTTCGGCGATGCCGTAACCCACCTGCCCTGCGCCGCAAATGATGACTTTCATGCTGTCTCTCTGACGGAATAATCGGTTGCGGCGAAGCGCCTTCTTTCCTTATACGCCGAGAGATTTCAGTTTGCGATGCAGTGCAGACCGTTCCATGCCGACAAATTCCGCCGTTCGCGAAATATTGCCGCCGAAACGGTTGATCTGCGCCATCAGATAATCACGCTCGAACATTTCACGCGCTTCGCGCAACGGCAGGGTCATGATGTGCTGGTCGCCCTGCGCCGAAATCTTCGGCAGCATGTCGCCGATATCCGAGGGCAGCATGTCGGCCGAGATCGGCGCTTCGCCGCCCTCGGGACGGGCAAGGATCATCAGCCGCTCGATATTGTTGCGCAGCTGGCGGATATTGCCCGGCCAGTCATGCGTCTGGAGAACGGCCATGGCGTCATCGCCGATCTTGCGCGGACGGATGCCGGCCTGTTCGGAAATCTGGCGCATGAACATGTCGACGAGGAAAGGAATATCCTCGCGCCGTTCCGACAGCGCCGGCACCTTCACCGGCACGACGGCGAGGCGATGATACAGATCCTCGCGGAACTGACCTTCGGCGATCAGGCTTTCAAGATGATGCGCGGTCGAGGAAATGATGCGCACATCCACCTTCACCCGCTTGCCGCCGCCGACACGCTCGAACTGCTGGTCGACCAGCACGCGCAGGATCTTGTTCTGCGTCTCGCGCGGCATTTCGCCGACTTCATCGAGATAAAGCACGCCGCGATGGGCTTCTTCCAGAGCGCCCACCTTGCGCGGCTGGCCGGGCAGGCCTTCCGTGCCGAAAAGCGCGATTTCCATGCGCTCCGGCGTGATCGTCGCGGCGTTGAGCGCCACGAAGGGTCCGCTCGCACGCGAGGACTTCTTGTGCACCATGCGCGCCACCAGTTCCTTGCCGGAGCCGGAGGGGCCGAGGATCATGATGCGGCTGTTGGTGGGGGCAACCCTGTCGATGGTCTGGCGCAGCTGCGATACCGCAAGCGATGCGCCGACGAGCTCGACCGCATCACCGGTGCGCTTCTTCAGTTCCTGAACCTCGCGCTTCAGCTTGGAATTTTCCAGTGCGCGCTCGGCAATCAGGATCAGGCGATCCGCCTTGAAGGGCTTTTCGATAAAGTCGAATGCGCCGCGCTTGATGGCGTTGACGGCGGTCTCGATATTGCCGTGACCGGAAATCATGACAACCGGAATTTCGGGATGGCGGCTCTTGATTTCGTCGAGCAGAGCCAGACCGTCGAGCTTCGAGCCCTGCATCCAGATATCGAGAAAGATCAGGCGCGGCACGCGTTCCGAAATGGCAGCCAGCGCGCTGTCGCTGTCGAACGCCATGCGGGTCTCGTGGCCTTCGTCGGAAAGAATGCCCGCTACGATTTCGCGAATGTCCGCCTCGTCATCCACGACCAGAATATCAGACGCCATATGCTGCTTCCTTGTTATTTTCGCCGCCGACCGCCTCGATATAGGG
>QFOL01000144.1 GCA_003241215.1 Agrobacterium fabrum | reverse complement strand
CCGTCGGGAAATACTGAAAAACTCTAGGCGGCCTTCTTTATGGATGTTCGCACGTCGGCAAAAATCTCCACGGATCGCAGCCGCTTTTCGATGTCATGGATCGGCATGGAAACGATCAGTTCATCGGCCTGCGTCTCCGCCAGGAAGCCGTCGAGGTGGCGTTGGATCGTCTCAGGCGAGCCGACGGCGGCGAAACGCAGCGTGTGTTCGACAGAGAAACGCTCCATTTCGTTCCAGTAATCGTCCATGCTGTGCACCGGCTTCGGAAACTGCGTGCGCACATTGCGGCGCAGGTTGACGAATTGCTGCTGCGACGAGGTGAAGAGATGCTGCGCCTCCTCGTCCGTATCGGCGCCGACACCCATCACACCCACCATCACATAGGGCTTGTCCAGCACCTCGGAGGGTTGGAAACGCTCGCGATAGATATGGATCGCCTCCATCAGCATGTCAGGGGCAAAATGTGAGGCGAAGGAATAGGGCAGGCCGAGGGCTGCGGCGAGATGCGCGCTGTAGGTGCTGGAACCGAGCAGCCAGAGCGGCACGTTGGAATTCATGCCCGGCACGGCAAGGATTGCCTGATCCGGTTGTGGCGCACCAAGGTAACGCTGCAGTTCGATGATGTCCTGCGGGAAGTTTTCCGCGCCGGCATCGAGGTTGCGGCGTAGCGCCCGTGCCGTGCGCATATCGGTTCCGGGTGCACGGCCGAGGCCGAGATCGACCCGGCCGGGAAGGAGTGCGGCAAGCGTTCCGAACTGTTCGGCGATGACAAGGGGGGAATGGTTGGGCAGCATGATACCGCCGGAACCGACGCGAATATGTTTCGTGGCCGCGCCCACATGGGCGATGACCAGCGATGTCGCCGCGCTGGCAATGCCCGGCATGCCATGGTGCTCCGCCAGCCAGATGCGGTTATAGCCGTGTTCTTCGGCCTTGATCGCCATTCGGCGGGAATTTTCTAGCGCCTCGCTGACGCTCTCGCCTTCGCCGATCGGCGAAAGGTCGAGAATGGAAAAGGGGATCATCCGACGCTCCTGCGTAATTCTCTCTTTGCTGCGGATGTAAGGCGCATGTCCCGATTTACCAGAGAAGTCGCGCAGAATTGAAGGATGGTTCAAAAAAATTGGGCCTCCGAAGAGGCCCGGGATATTTTGCCGGCCGATATGCTCTTAACCCGCCCGCCTGAATTGCCTGCTCTCGTAATGCCCTGCGGCTTCGTTCTCCGACGCCAATACGAACTGTCCAAGCCTGCCGTCCATTTCACCCGCTTCGGAAGCGAGATTGTGAATGGCGGCCGTCGTTTCTTCCACCATGGCGGCGTTTTGCTGGGTCATGGTGTCCAGGCTGGTGACGGTGCTGTTGATTTCCGAAAGCGTGTGCGCTTCCTCGCGTGTCGATTCCATGATCTCTTCGATACGGGTGCTGATGGTCTGCACGTGTTTGCCGATGCCGGTCAGCGAAGCACCTGCCTTTTCCACCAGCGTCACGCCGGCGGAAACTTCGTCGGTGGAGCGCTTCAGCAGGCTGGTGATTTCCTTTGCCGCGGCGGCCGAACGCTGCGCCAGTTCGCGCACTTCCTGCGCCACGACCGCAAAGCCCTTGCCTGCGTCGCCCGCCCGCGCGGCCTCCACACCGGCATTAAGGGCGAGAAGGTTGGTCTGGAAGGCGATTTCGTCGATGACGCCGATGATCTGGTTGATCTGGCGCGACGAGGTCTGGATCGCCTCCATGGCGGCGATGGTCTGTTCCATCACACGGCTCGAAGCAGTCGCCTCCGTGCTGGCGTCGCGGGCGATCCGCGTTGCCTGTTCGGCGCGCTCGATCTGGTCGCGGACGGCCTCCGTGATCGCCTTGATGGCGCTTGCCGTTTCGGTGATGGAGGCTGCCTGTCGCTCGGTGCGTTCGGCGAGCTGGTCGGCCCCCACCCGCATCTCCTCGGAACCGCCACGAACGGCGGCGGAATTGCCGCCGATGGCCTGCATTGTGTCGCTGAGCCGGGCGAGCGCCGTGTTGAAATTGTGGCGCAGGCTGTCGAGATCGTCGGGGAAGACGGTTTCGATACGATAGGCGAGATTGCCATTCGCCAGCCGGTCCAGCCCCTCATCCAGAGACTGTACGACCATCTGCAGGGTGCCTGCCTCGGCCTCGCGTTCCGCAAGATGCGCGCGCCGGGCCGTTTCGGCTTCTTCCCGGGTGCGTGATGCGGTCTCTTCCATGTCCCACTGCAAAATGAGTTTTTCGCGGAAACTGCCAAGCGCACGCGCCATGCGGCCGATCTCATCCTTCCGGTCCTGATTGCCGATCTCCGCATCGAGGCGGCCTGCGGCCACTTCGCCGGTCAGCCCGGCAAGTTTTTCCAGCGGCGCGAAGAGACGCCGTGCGAAGAAGGCTGTCGCCGCGCACATGGCGGCCAGAACGCAAAGGCCGATCACGGCAAGCGTGCCGGCAATCGAGATGGAGCCTGCGTTCAACTCGCTGCGCAGTATGCTTTCCACCGCCAGATATTTTTCGTCGGCAAAAGAGAACGGACGCGCATAGGCATTGGCTTCGCCATCCGCGCGGACGATCCTGGCGACAGTCATGCCCGCCGCGTTCAGGGCATTGCCGTGGAAATCGTAGATGGCCGGGTCAAGGCTGACCAGCCTTTCGCCCTCGACGCCGAGAACCTTGCCATCGGCGGATACGATCACGGATTGTTCCGAACTGCCGGCCGCGATGCCTTTCGTCAGAATCTGACTGAAAACGTCTTGCTTGACCTGGAAGAGGACGATGCCCTTGAACGCACCGAACTTGACGACCGGAACGCCGAAATAAATACCGGCCTCTTTCGTCGCGGCATCGATCCGCAGGCCGGAGAAGCTGGTCTGAGCAACATCGTTGACCGCCTTTTCGGCATTCGCCGCGCCGCGCGTGAAGGCCGCACCAAGGCCGCTTTCCGCGAAGGCGCCACCCTTGACGGTCTCGCCGAAAGCCGGTCCCTTCAGATAGGAATAATAGACCGTGCCGGCGGGATCGACGAAGAGGACGTCGCTGAACGGCGTTCCCTGCAGATAACCGGCTATATCCGTCTGGGTTTTTTCATGGGTGGAATAATAAAAGCCGCTCGGGCTTTCCGGCTTGATCAGCTTTTCCCTGTCGCCGAAGGGGTTTTCCCTGACGAAGACGCGCTGCAGTTCCGCCTTTGCATCACCGGAATTCTTCTGCACGGTGGCCCAGCCGCTGCGCATGGAGACAACAGCCATTTGCAGGGATTCGATCTTGGCGATGGAATCCGCCTGGGTTTTCAGCTGTTCGAGACGTTCCTGGAGCATGTCGCCGCGAAAGACGAGAATGCTCTCCATGGATTTCGACGCCTGTTCCTCGAGAACGCCGCTGCTGCTCTGATAGCCGAGAAGCGTCAGAGCCCCGGTGGAGATCGCCATCAGCGCCAGGAAAATGACGAGCACCTTGGTGGATATGGAATGAAAACGGTTCAGCATGGCCGAAGCAGCCCCCAATGCCGGATCAGTTCCCGCACCATGTATGGATGGCGCCATCGGACGGCTGATATGGCGAACATATTGTGCTGCGGATCATCATGTCCGCAGCTCCCCTTTTTTGATTTTGTGGGGAACAATGCGGTACGCGGTTTAAGCAGAGGTAAATGCTGCACCGCAAATTTGATGAATGTTGTCGTTTTGTTCACTTATCGCTGGCAGGGTTGCAGCCGGAAAGATAAGGTAGCTCATGCAAAAGACGATTCGAATCATCGGTATCGACCCCGGATTGCGGCGCACCGGCTGGGGTGTGATCGAAACCCTCGGCAACAGCCTGCGGTTTGTCGCCTCCGGCACGGTGACATCGGATGGCGATATGGATCTCGCCTCCCGCCTCTGCCAGCTGCATGACGGCCTGGCGGATATCGTGCACAGCCATCAGCCGGACGAGGCGGCGGTGGAGCAGACTTTCGTGAACAAGGATGCAGTCGCCACTCTGAAACTCGGCCAGGCGCGCGGCATCGCCATGCTGGTGCCGGCGCGCGCGGGGTTGCCGGTCTTCGAATATGCGCCGAATGCGGTGAAGAAAGCCGTCATCGGCGTCGGGCACGGCGAAAAGCAGCAAATTCACATGATGCTGAAAATCCTGATGCCGAAAGCTGAATTCAAGGGTAACGATGCGGCGGACGCGCTCGCCATCGCCATCTGCCACGCCCATAATCGCGGCGGTGACAGGATGCGGCGGCTCCTGGCGGCCGGCTGAATATAAAGTCTCACTGAGCGGGCGGCATCATGATTGGAAAATTGAAGGGCAGCATCGAGGAAATCGGCGCGGATTACGTGCTGGTGGATGTGCACGGCGTCTGTTACGTCGCCTATTGTTCGGCGCGCACGCTGTCGAAAATCGGCTCCGTCGGGGAGGCGGTGGTGCTGTTTATCGAAACCTATGTACGTGAGGACCAGCTGAAGCTGTTCGGGTTCCTGTCGGCACTGGAGCGGGAATGGTTCAATCTGCTGCAGAGCGTGCAGGGGGTCGGCTCGAAAGTGGCCTTGGCCGTCCTTTCCACGCTGTCGCCCTCCGAACTGGCCAATGCCATCGCGCTTCAGGACAAGGTGATGATTTCGCGTGCGCCGGGTGTCGGACCGAAGGTGGCGGTGCGCCTCGTGACCGAACTTCGCAACAAGGCGCCCGCCTTTGCCGGAGAAGCTTCGGCGTCCATCGGGCTCAAGCAGGAAATTGGCGAGGGTGTTGCTTCCGCGCCTGTGGCGGATGCCGTCTCCGCGCTCACCAATCTCGGCTATTCGCGCGATCAGGCGGCCAATGCGGTTGCCGCCGCATTGAAGAATGGCGGGGAGGGCGGCGACAGCGCCAGGCTGATCCGGCTCGGGCTGAAGGAGCTTTCGCGGTAGGCTGAGCGCGGTACACATGCTGTTCGGGCGCGATATTGAATTTCGTGAAGCGCCTTGACGCGACAGTCATGATATAGCGGCGAAGACCATCTCATGAATTCGGTTAGAACAATGGAATGCCCTGAATGAGCGATGCGGACAGACTGATTTCTGCGGACAAGCGCGGTGAGGATATCGACACCACCATGCGCCCGCAGTCGCTGGATGATTTTACCGGCCAGGCGGAGGCGCGCGCCAATCTCAAGGTGTTCATCGAGGCCGCCAAGAACCGTGGCGAGGCGCTGGATCATGTGCTCTTCGTCGGCCCGCCCGGCCTCGGCAAGACCACGCTGGCGCAGATCATGGCCAAGGAACTTGGCGTCAACTTCAAGTCCACCTCCGGGCCAGTCATTGCCAAGGCGGGTGATCTCGCCGCACTTCTGACGAATCTCGAAGAGCGTGACGTGCTCTTCATCGATGAAATCCACCGTCTCAACCCGGCGGTTGAGGAAATTCTTTATCCTGCCATGGAGGACTTCCAGCTCGATCTCATCATCGGCGAGGGGCCGGCGGCACGTTCGGTGAAGATCGATCTTTCCAAATTCACCCTTGTTGCCGCCACGACCCGTCTCGGCCTCTTGACGACGCCGCTGCGCGACCGCTTCGGCATTCCCGTCCGGCTGGCTTTCTACACCGTCGATGAACTGGAACTCATCGTCCGTCGCGGGGCGCGGCTGATGGGGCTCAACATGACCGATCAGGGTGCGCGCGAAGTGGCAAGGCGCGCGCGCGGCACGCCGCGTATCGCCGGACGGCTATTGCGCCGCGTGCGTGATTTCGCCGAGGTGGCGCGGGCGGAAGCCGTTACCCGCGAGATCGCCGACGAGGCTTTGACGCGGCTTCTGGTCGACAATATGGGTCTCGACCAGCTGGACATGCGGTATCTCACCATGATCGCCGTCAATTTCGGCGGTGGCCCGGTTGGCATCGAAACCATCGCTGCGGGTCTTTCGGAGCCGCGCGACGCGATTGAGGACATTATCGAACCCTACATGATCCAGCAGGGTTTCATCCAGCGCACGCCGCGCGGGCGTATTCTGACGGCGACAGCCTGGAAACACTTGGGCATGCAGCCGCCGAAGGACCTCGAGGCGGCGCAGTTCCGGCTGACGCTCGAGGACGATTGAGTGATTTCCCGTCGCACCTTTCTAAAAATCCTTGGAGGAGGCTTTGCGGGTGCTGTGACGCTTGGTTCTTATGCTTTCGGCTTCGAACCGCTGCTTCGGCTTAAAGTGACCCGTTACACGCTGACGCCACCCGGCTGGACACCGGGTCTCAAACTGCGGCTGGTGGTGCTTGCCGATATTCATGCCTGCGAGCCGTGGATGTCCGCTGCCCGGATTTCCGCGATCTGCAATCATGCCAACAGTCTTGGCGGTGACGTGGTACTGCTGCTTGGTGACTATGCCGCCGGCATGAATCTCGTGACGCGCTATGTGCATTCGAGAGATTGGTCGAAGACCCTTGCGGTACTGAAAGCGCCGCTTGGCGTTCATGCGATCATGGGCAATCATGACTGGTGGGAAGATCGGTCCGCGCAGAAGGCCGGCGGCGGAGAGACGTTCGGTCACAAGGCGCTTGCCGATGTCGGCATTGCCGTCTACGGTAACCGTGCCTTGCGGCTGGAGAAGAATGGCCAAGGCTTCTGGATAGCAGGGCTGGAGGACCAGCTTGCACTGTTGCCGGGCAAGAAATGGGATCGCCCAAGTATGCGCGGACTGGATGATCTCGACGGCACCCTCGCTCAGGTGACGGACAAGGCGCCGATCATCCTCATGGCGCATGAACCGGATGTCTTTCCCAAAGTGCCTTCCCGCGTGGCCTTGACGTTGTCCGGGCACACTCACGGTGGGCAAATACGGTTTTTGGGCCGTTCGCCTGTCGTGCCATCGCGCTACGGCAATCGCTACGCTTATGGGCATGTGATCGAAGACAGCCGTAACCTGATTGTCTCAGGTGGTCTTGGTTGTTCCATCGCACCCGTCCGCTTTGGCGTTCCGCCGGAAATCGCGGTCGTTGATCTTGGAGCATCGGCCTGAGTTTCTCTTACGCGCGAAGGCTCTGAAATGCAGATCGGAGCTTGAACACGCCGATTGAACGATGCCATCATTCGACCAGGGAGGATGGAGATGGTTTACGATCCGCTGCGGGTTTTCCGCAAGCTCGCGCGCAATAACCGGTTGGCCAATTTCCGGCTGCACCAGGCCTGTCTTCAGCTTTCGCAGGAGGCGTTCGTTACTCATCGTGTCAGTTTTTTTCCCACGCTCAGGGCAACGCTGAACCACATCTACACCGTCGACCGCTTTTATATCGATGCCGTCAAAGGTGGTACGCTCGGCCTCGCCGCCTTCGCCGAAGGGGAGCCATTCGCCACCATGGCGGATCTGCGCGTCGCCCAGGCGGAGCTTGACGAGACGCTGATAACATTTGTCGATGGTCTGGATGAAGAGGGCCTTGCGGCTAACGTCAATATCCATCGCGGCACGCGCATCCAGCAGGATCGCTGCGATGATGTCCTCTCCCATCTCTTCCAGCACCAGACGCATCATCGTGGACAGGCGCATGCGATGTTGTCAGGTACTGCGATAAAGCCGCCGCAACTGGATGAATTCATTGTGGGAGATGATGCGAAGGCGAGAAAAGACGAGATGAATGCGTTAGGGTGGACGGAAACCGATTTGATGTTTCCAGCCCGCAGGCCAGCACCATGACACAGGATACCAAGCAGGACACCCGCATCCGCATGAAATTCAAGCCGAAGCGCATTTTCCAGATGCGTGTCGCGGGGCTGGCGTTTCGCAATGGCCATGTGCTGGTGCACCGGGCGTCGCATGAAAAATTCTGGACCTTTCCGGGCGGTCGCGCCGAAATGGGTGAACGCTCCGAAGAAACGCTGGCGCGGGAAATGGTCGAGGAGCTTGGTGTCGAGGCCAAGGTGGGACGCCTTCTCTGGGCGGTCGAAAATTTCTTCCATTATGAAGGCAAGGACTGGCACGAACTCGGATTTTATTACCTGATGGACCTGCCGGAGACGCTGGCCTTTCATCCGACCGGCATCATCCACCGCGTTCAGGACGGTGACAACGAGCTGGAGTTCCGCTGGGTCGCCGCGACGCGTCAGGCATTGACGGAGCTTGATATTCCGCCCTATTTCATCGCCGACGAAATAGAGCACCTGCCGAAGGCCACGAGACATCTCGTGTGGCATGACGGCGATCTGGACGATAAATGACCTCTGCCCCTGAACGCCACATGATCCGGCTTGACCGGAAACCGCAGCTTTTCAGCATGCGGGTTGCGGCGCTGATCTTGCAGAACGGCCATCTTCTCGTCCAGCGCGGCACCAGGGATAATTATTGGGCCTTGCCCGGCGGCCGTGCCGAAATCGGTGAAAGCTCGCAGGAAACCATCATCCGCGAGATTGGTGAGGAGCTTGACCGGGATTGTTCGGTTGAGCGTCTTCTCTGGTCGGCCGAGAATTTTTTTGCCTATGACGATTATGCGGCGCATGAGCTGGGGTTTTATTATCTCGTTTCACTTCGCCAGCCTCTGCCGTTCCATGAAAGCGATATCGTGCATCGGGTGCTGGATGGCGTCGAGGTGGAGTTCCGCTGGCTGCCCGCGCAGCCGTCAGCGCTTCTGAAGAACGATCTGAGGCCCCGTTTCATCGCGGAGCGTATCGAGGCGCTGCCGCAACGGCATGAGCATCTCATCGTCCGCGAAGGCCGTTCCGATGTTGCCGAAATTCTCAAGGAGACAGTATGAGCGAGCTTGTGGTTTCGCTTTCGGGTGAGCTTATCGAACATGGCCACCGCCTGACGCAGCGTGTCTATTACGAGGATACGGATTTCTCCGGCCTCGTTTATCACGCCCGTTATCTGCATTTTCTCGAGCGCGGGCGCACCGATTACCTGCGTTGCCTCGGCTGCGAACAAAGCGCGCTTCTCACCGCCGATGAGGAGGGGCTGGTCTTCGTCGTGCATCGCATGGAGATCGATTTCAAAAGCCCGGCGCGGATGGATGACGTGTTGACCGTCACGACCATTACCGAGAAGGCCGGCGGCGCGAAAATGGTGCTCAATCAGGAAATCCGGCGCGGCGAAACGCTGCTGGTCGCCGCCAAGGTCATCATCGCCGTCATCAATGCCAATGGCCGGCCAAGGCGTCTTCCGGAGACGGTGGCGGAAAAATTCCTGAAGTAATTGACGGCCAGGTTCAGTAAATCCATGGCGCGTGGCCCGGCTGTAACACTCCTTTAACCATAATGGTGTCTTACTTTAGCAACTGGCATTTGTGCGGCGCACGCCTTCCTTTCACCAAATTTATTGGCAAGTAAGGCTTACTGGC
>QFOL01000008.1 GCA_003241215.1 Agrobacterium fabrum | reverse complement strand
CTTCAGCTTTTCCTGCGCCAGCGCCGGAGCGGCCATCATTGCAATTGCGGCTGTCGCCATCAGAAACTTGGATTTCATTTTCATCTCACTCTTCCTCCCGGTTGGAAAATTGGGGCAACAGGACCCCGTTTCCGGGCAGCCCTCTGCCCGAATTCTTGGAAATCGGCGATGTGTCGCTGGTTTACTCCGCCATGACCGCTGCCTTCTGGGCTGCGAATATGGTGCGGAACCTCGACGGTGACATTCCCTTCAATTTCAGGAAATGCCGGTTGAAATTCGAAAGGTTGGAGAAGCCCACATCATAGCAGACCTCCGCCACCTTCACGTCCTGATCCGCCAGCAGCATCTGGCAGGCGAGATCGATGCGTAGCTGATTGCGATAGCGCACCAGCGTCGTTCCCGTATGGCGTTTGAAGGCGCGGGAAAAGGCGCTCGGGCTCTGGCCCACCATGTCGGCCAGATCGATTTCCTCGACCTGTTCGGTCAGATGCTGGCGCAGATGCGACAGGGCGCGGTTGATGCCGCTGTCACCGATGCCGGTCAGATCAAGTTCGTAGCTCAGGCTCGCCAGCACTTCGGAAGACGGCGCGTTGACGAGGAGATCGAGAATTTCCCAGAAAAGCGCCAGACGCGTCAGCCCCTGCGCCTCGATCAGCCGAAGGATCAGCGGGCGAACGCGGTCGCTGGTCTCATCGTCGAACAGAATGCCACGGCGGCTGCGATCCAGCAGCGCACGCACCACATCCATCTCCGACATGGAAGCGCAGGCGTCCTCGATAAAGCTCTCCGGAAACTGGATCACGAGAGAGCGTGTCGGCACGATTTCGTCCGGCTCGATCTCGCTGATCCAGTTCTGGGGGAGATTGGGGCCGGTCATGATGAGCTGACCGGGGCCGAAGCGACCGACGAAATCACCAATATAGAACGTGCCTGATGTCGCCACGACCAGATGGATTTCGTATTCGGGATGATAATGCCAGCGCACGGTACGGAACGGATAGCCATGCCGCCAGGCGGCGAAGGATTCGCCCTTGCGGATGTGCACCAGTTCCAGATCGGGCTGCATCATAATTCCTCCCATCGACACGTCCGCCGTATTTGCGGACAAGAGCCATTTCCTCTTTATGGCTCGTCCCAGGCGTTGATGAGGAGCATATGGCGGGCGGCGGCAGTACATCCACATCACGCCGAAGAAATTACCGATACTTTTTTGACTGCTTTTTGTCGAGAATTGAATAGTCGCCGGATGGGACTGCCGACAAACTCGGCGTTTGTGCCGATTTTTCCGCTCAATTTGGCGTGATGCGCCCAAACAATGCTCAGGGAGAGGCGAAGTCTGGTGATTTTTTGATGTGCGGCCTGCCTGATGCCGGCAGGCCGCACTCATACTTTTCCGCAATGTCTCTGCTGCTCAATCATCAGCGGCAGCCATCAGTGGCAGACATTCGATCCTATTTATTGCGGCATCACGATCTGCAGTTTCACATCCGTTTCCCGCGCCTCCACCGCACGGTCGAAGCCGGCGATGCTGTCTTCGAAGGGAATGGCTGCGGAAATCAGCGGCTTCAGATCGACCTTGCCGGAGGCGATGAGCGCAACTGCCCGGTCGTAAACATTAGCGTAGCGGAAAACCGTCTCCACCCGCAGTTCCTTCGCCTGCAGGCCGACGATGTCGACCGGAACCGGATCGACCGGCATGCCGACGAGCACGATGGCGCCGCCTGGCCGCGCCAGCTTCGCCATGCCAAGCACGGCGGGTGCTGCGCCCGAGCATTCGAAAACGATATCGCAGCCCCAGCCGTCCGTGGCCTCGGCAACCGCTTCGGCAAGGTTGCGTTCGCGGATATTGACGGTCTCGATACCATCATAGGACGCGATGATATCGAGCTTGGGCTGGGCCAGATCGGCAACGATAACCTTCGCGCAACCGCCGGCAAGCGCTGCCAGCGCCACCATCATGCCGATCGGGCCGGCGCCCGTGACCACAGCGATATCGCCCGGCTGGATACGCGCCCGGAGCGCCGCCTGCATGCCGATGGCGAAGGGTTCGACCATGGCGCCTTCGGCAAAGGACACGTTGTCGGGCAGCTTGTAAGTAAAGGCGGCGGGATGAATGACCTCAGGCGTCAGGCAGCCATGGATCGGCGGCGTCGCCCAGAAGCGGACAGCCGGATCGACATTGTAGATGCCGAGTTTCGAGGCGCGCGATGTCGGATCGGGAATGCCCGGTTCCATGCAGACGCGGTCACCCGCCTTGAGATGGGTTACCTCGGAACCGGTTTCGATCACCGTTCCGGAAGCTTCATGGCCGAGCACCATGGGTGCGTTGACGATGAAATGACCGATCTTGCCATGGGTGTAATAATGGACGTCCGAGCCGCAGATGCCGACCGTATGGGTGCGGATGCGCACGTCCTTCGGTCCGAGTTCACCCGGAATGTCGAACTCCCTGAGCGAGAGCTTGCCTTTTTCTTCCAGCACCAGTGCCTTCATCTCATCCTCCATGTGGTTTGCGATACGCCCGGCAGCGAATTCAGTGAGCGTGAGATGGCGTGCAACTCCGGCAAAAGTAAACAGAAATCGGTCGGATCGGCCGGTTTTTCTTCGCGCCGGAAAAACTGTATCGGGCAGCCCGCGATTTCTCATCACCGGCGGCGTGACGCGGCCTGGGAGACGGGAGAAAGCGGCATGATTCGCCCGTTCATGCGGCGATCATCGCCCGGTTAGGGGCTACGGAACCAGCAAAGCACTCACATTTTTTCACCGGGCAATATGCTTGCCTGTCTCACCCAGTCCGCAAATTGTGTTTCGTCAAATGGCCCCTCATGGATATCGAGGTATCGGACGCTCGGATGTTTGGAGACGCCGGGCGGTAAAGGCGTCAAGGATGCCCCGTTCAGGAATGTCACCTTGATATATTTCGTAAAGCAGTGAAGGCTGAGAAACCACACGTCGTCTTCCATGCCATAGAAGGGGGAGTTCCACTTCACGGCCTTGCGCACGCCGGGCACGACCTCCGCGATCAAGCCATCGATACGGCCGCCGACCGCGCTTTTCCAGCCGGGCATGGCGGCAATATAGGCCTGCACCGGCGCATCGCCATATGCCTTTGCAATCTGGGGATTGCCGCCCGAAAGAAGTTTCGGTGCGGCAGCGGATGCCCCGGTCTGCTGGGATGCGGCAGTTTTATCCGGTTTCTTTTCGGCCATCTCGGTTTCCTCCCGCCATCATGCGGCTTGCCCTCTCCCCGAGCCAGGGCGCGAGCCTGCCACGAAAAGCGATCGCAGTAAAAACCATATTTATGTGCGCCTTTCCTGCCCACCCGAAGCGTATGTCCGAGGCTAGGCTCTGCGGCGCACCCCGATGGTTTGGCTCTAAAAAACGGGCAGCAGCATGCCGGGACCCGGTTGACCATCATTCGAGACATCGTAAGAGCATGAACTGCGGTTGCCTGAACTCAGGCCCGGAGGGCGGCGGCCGGAGACTGGCGATAGGCAAGCAGCGCCGGTATCGCCGCAAGAATGGCAGCAAAACCCAGCAGCAGGAATGCAAGGCGCAGATCCTCGCGGGTGAAGCCAACCGGCAGGATCACACCGCTTTTTGCGGTGAAGAGCTGCGCGCCGATATGGGCGGCGCCCAACCCCACCAGAAAACCGATGCCGACACCAAGCGCCACCAGAAAGAAAAGCTCCAGCCAGACAATGGCGAAAACCGAGCCGCGGGGCGCGCCGAATGCCCGCAATGCGCCGATCTGCCGGCGCCGCTGCCCGACATGGATCACCGTCACCAGCACCAGCGCCGCCGCCACCAGCCCCTGCGAACCGGCGGCAACCGCGCTCAGCACCATCTTGGCGTCGCCGAGCGTGGCATAAAGGCCGGTCAATACCTCTCCCGGGAAAACACCCAATGTATTGCCGCTACGATATTCCTGTCGCAGGCGATAGGCATCGGCAATCGTCTTCGGCTTGACGAGAATGGCCGGCAGGCCGGGCAGGCCTTCGCCGAATGTCTCAACGATCGGCGCATCGGGATCGATATTGCCGTGATGCTCCGATTCCGCATGCGCCGCGGTAGCCGGGCCGAGGGCAAGAGCCTGCTCTTGCTCCGATGAGGCTGCGAGCTGAACGGCAGCTTCGGCACGGCCGGCCTCGCCTTCGGCATCCATCCCGCCATCCTCATGGCGCTCCCCGCCCTCATGGGCGTGATCGTGGCGGGCTTCCGGTTGCAGCGCATCGGCATGGCCCTCATCGTGCCCTTCTTCATGATCATGACTGTCATCCTGGCCGAGGCCATGGACGTGCCAGATGGCCTGGATCGGCACGAGAATGGCGCGATCCCAGGGTGTGCCGGTCGGCTGCAGCTTTCCGACGACATTATAGGCGATTTCGGTATGGGTGCGACCACCGGTCTCGGCGGTGCCATGCATCGGCTTGATTTCAGCGCCGACGGACAGGTTGACGGCGGCGCCGAGGACGGCTTCGCCTTCGAGCGCGAACATCCTGCCTTCGGCAAAGCCGGGCGTCGTGTTGCTGACAAGGTTCGTCGTTGTGCCGACGATGGGGTAGCCGGCGAAGGAATCGCCAAAGCCGACCGGCGCCGCCCAGGCGACGCGCGGATCGGCGGCAAGCCTGCTCAGGACCGCGCCATCCACCAGCGGCAGGGGCGCCGCCTGCAGAAAGATGGACGAGAGGATCAATTGCGTTTCGCTGCCGGCTGCGCCGATGACGAGGTCGAATTTATCGGCGGCGCGGGCGCTGCCGAGACGCAGCGACCGTTCCTGCAGCGTCACCGCAACGCCGAGCGCGGTGGCCAGCGCCACCAGCAGAACCACAACGATGCCACCGAGCCAAAGGCGGCGCAGGTCGGCAAGGATGAAGCCGATCATGCCGCTATCTCCTTCCGCTCGGTATCGGCGACAATACGGCCGCCACTGAGGGTCAGACGCCGGTCGAGGCGACCGATGAGATGCTGGTCGTGGCTGGCGACAATCAGCGTGCTGCCGGTGCTGGCCGCAACGGAAAGCAACAGATCGCCGACCGCCTCGCCGCTTTCGAGATCGAGGCTTGCGGTCGGTTCATCGGCAATGATGACGCCGGGATTGCGCAACAGCGCCCGGGCGATGGCGACACGCTGCATTTCACCCCGCGACATGGTCTCGACATGTTGGCCGGCGCGTTTGAGGCCGACGGTTACAAACAGGGATTCCGCCCGTCTTATGAGGTCTGCATTGGCCACGCGCGACAGGCGCGCGGGCAGCAGGATATTGTCCAGTGCGGACAATCCGGGGAAAAGATGAAATTCCTGCATGACGAGGCCGATATTGGCCGCCCGCCAGCGGTCGCGACGGCCTTCGGGCAAATCCGCCATGTTCTGTTCACCCCAGACAACCCGGCCGGCCTGCACACGCTCAAGGCCGACGATGATGTTGATGAGGGTGCTCTTGCCCGAGCCGGAACCGCCCGTGATCGCAACACGGCTGCCGGCGGCGATTTCCAGATGGTCGACAAGGAGAACCGGTGCCGAAAGACCGGGAAAGGATACGGCAAGATGATTTATCGTCAGGGGCAGCATGGTCTCAAACCGTCGCGTATTCAGCCCGGCGAATGCGCAGCAGGCTGACGAAGCCGGTATCCGGATCCGTCCAGGAGCCCGTTTCCAGCGTGCCGCGCACTTCGATCGTCTGGCTCGGCTGAGTAAAGGTCTGCTTCTCGCCGAGATAGACAACGACGATATTGTCCGGCCAGTCGGCATCGGTGGAGCAGAACGGGCAGATCGACATGGGGATCTCGGTCAGCACGAAAAACTGCGCTTCGGCCTTCAGCGGCGGCGCCATGAAACCGCGCATGGCGACCTCCCTGCCGTTCAGCTGTTTGACCTTGTCGGAAAACTCCAGCCCGAGGACGCTGACCTTGCCATAAAGTTCGTCAAAGGTGAGGTCGCTCTTCGCCTGCGCGCGCGTGCCGGCGGCCAGCAGCGGCAGACCGGCAATGAGGCCCAGGGCCTGGCGGCGGTTGAACCGCGCCTGATCAGGCTTGCCCATGACCATTCTCCTTTTTGAAAGGCCTCTCATCATCATCAGCCATGGCCTGCGATGTGAGACGGGAATGCTGGTAAGGGCACGCCACGGCGCGCCCTTACCCCGTTCAGAGATTAATTGGTCTGCTTGACGCCGAGTGCGAGCGCTTCGGCAAGACCCTTGTAGACATCGCTCTGCTCCATATAGCCACGGAAGCCTTCGGCGCCGGGACCTTCAGCCTGCAGAACGACATCATCGACCGCATGCACACCGCTATCCGAGCTCTTCGGAATGATGCCAGGCACGAAGACGGCGCCGGGAACATCCTTGTACTGTTCGTTGGCGACGTATTCCTTCTTTTCGTTCTGAACCGCCGGCACGAAGGGGCCGTCGAGCTTCGGACGGAAGGTTTCGTAGTGGTCCGGGCCGTTATTGGCGTTCAGGAACAGGCGGCGCGAGACGTCGACCTTATCAGGATAACCGTCGCCGTCCTTGTCCTCGTAGTTCGGGAAACCGGCTTCGGCATAGGTGCCGACCTTTTCACGCATTTCCGTGCCGGGCTTGTCGTCATCAACGGTGCCGATGATGGAAACGCCATGGGTATGGTCGCCGGTAACGATGATCAGCGTATCGGGGTTCTTCGCCGCGAATTCGCGGGCGACGCCGATGGTCTTGTCGAATTCGATCGTGTCGATGATGGCGCGATCCCAGTCGAGCGGATGGGACATCTTGTCGACATTGGCGGCTTCAACCATCAGGAAGAAGCCGTCCGGGTTCTTCGACAGCTCGTCGATAGCGACCTTGGTCATTTCGACGAGACCCGGCTGGTCCGGAAACTTGCCCGTGGTGCCCTTTTTGAGGAACTGGCGGTCAAGCGCGGTATCCATGTTGCCGGTGTGGAACAGGCCGAGAATCTTGCCGGTATTGGTGCCGGCAGCCGTGGCCAGTTCCGCCTTGCTGGTCGCCAGCGTGTAGCCAGCTTCCTTGAACAGGGCGATATAGTCCTTGTCGTCCTTGCGCTTGGAGCCGGCCGTGGCCTGCGGCAGGAAGTAGGCGGAGCCGCCGCCGAGAAGCACATCCGGCTTCACGTCGAGCAGCATGCCGTTGATCTCGGCCTTGTCGCCACGCTTGCGGGTGTGGGCAACGACGGCAGCCGGCGTCGCATCCTGCAGTTCGGCGGTGGAGATGATGCCGATCGACTTCTTGGTCTGGCGGCGCAGGGCTTCCGCCAGCGTTTCCACCTTCGGATCGTCCAGCGAAGCCGGCGTACGGTCGGCGTAGACGCCGATGGCGTTCACGGCGGTCTTGTGACCGGTCATGTAGGCCGACATGGTGTTGGCGCTGTCGGTGGCGACCGCATCGGTGGCGGAGGTGCCGATGAAGGCGACCGGCGGCACGTCATCCATGTTGAGGCGGCCATTGGCCTTGCCCTCGGTCATGCCCTTGGACATGATGCGGGCGGCAGTGCGGTGGGCGACCGACAGACCGTCGGCGATCAGGAAGATGACGTTCTTGGCCTTCGCCTGGTCAGGCGTGCCATAGGCGGTCCAGGTGACGCTCTTGGTTTCGGAGCCGGCCGAAACTTCAACCTTGTAGTCACCGGCATCGGCGAGCGAAATGCCACGCAGGATGACGGCCGAACCAAGGACCTTGTCCTTGTTCTTTTCTTCGGCGACGAATTCCACGTCCTTGCCGAGAACAGCCTTGTAGTCCTGGCCATTGACGGTGATCTTGACGTCTTCCGGCTTTACCACGGAATTGAATTCCGCTTTGAAATCGAACGGCGAACCGGTCAGGATCGTAGCACGATCAAGCGGATAGACCTCGGCAGCCTGAGCGGCGCCGGCAAGAATGGTCGTGGCGACCAAAGCAGCAACAATTTTGCGCATATTCCCCTCGCGAGACATGTGAAAACCACAATCTCTCCTAGACCCGCCACATGACAGTTGCATGACTTGCAGACGACCATGTCCCTAAAGCCGCTTTGAAGGGAAATCCGTCAGGACGCATCGAAGACGCCATCCTACGCCGGCCGAACAACGCCGGCTTGAGCAAGCCCCGGATCATCCCTTCCGGATGCGCAGCCCCTCCAGAAAGGTCCGGAAGCTTTCGACGGCCCGTTTCGAGGTCGTCTCGGGGTCGTCGGAATTCGCGATCCACTGAGCGGCGCTGCTGCTGGCGGCGTTGATGAAACGGGCGCCGGCCTCCGGATCGATATCGGCGATCGTTCCCTCTTCCTTGAGCGCCTCGAGGCTTCGTGCCACGGCCGAGATGCAGCCGTTGGCGTTCGGCCAGCGCGAGGGGTCGCCGAGCACCGCCGGTCCGTCGCGGAACATGATCCGCTGGATTTCCGGCTCGAGGGCCATACGGACATAACCGACATTTTCATCGACGAAGCCGTCCCACCGGGTCGCGGCTCGCGACGAAATCTCGCAAAGCCTTGTCGTCATCTCCGCGTCGATCTCGGCCACAACGGCCAGAAGCAGGCCCTTTTTATCGCCAAAATGGTGATAGAGCGCGCCACGGGTGAGGCCGGCCTCGGCGGTGAAGTCATCCATCGACGCTTCCGCATAACCGATGCTGCCAAAAGCCCTGCGGCCGGCAGTGAGCAGCTTCGCCCGCGTCTCGGCAATCATTTCGCTGCGAGGTTTGCGCATTTTTTCTCCACTTTCCACATACGACGCGTATATTAGTTGACATACGCGCCGTATGCAATTATCTCATTCACATACGTCACGTATGTATGTGGCGAACACCATCTGAACAAGGTGATCCCTATGGCCAATCCATACAGAGAAATTTTCCGGGCTCCAGGCGCTAAAGGTTTTTCCGCCGCCGGTTTCTTCGCCCGCCTCCCCATTGCCATGGCCCCGATCGGCATCGTCGCCATGCTTTCGCAAACCCATGGCGAATATTGGCTGGCCGGCGCGGTTTCGGCAACCTTCGCCTTGACCAACGCCGCCCTCTCCCCGCAAATCTCCCGGCTGGTGGATCGCAGGGGCCAGAGCAGCGTCCTCATCCCGGCCACCATCGTCTCGGTCATCGCCTTTGCGGCGCTGATTATCGCGACAAATCAGAGATGGCCGGTCTGGACGCTGTTCCTTTTCGCCTTCCTCGCCGCCACCATGCCGAGCATTCCCGCCATGATGCGTGCCCGCTGGACGGAAATCTTCCGCGACCGGCCGGAACTCAACACCGCATTCGCTTTTGAATCCGCCGCCGACGAGCTCGTCTATATCTCCGGCGCCTCGTTATCCGTCGGCCTTGCTGTTTCGCTCTTTCCGGAAGCGGGCATGATGATCAGCACCACCTTCCTGGCGCTCGGCACTTTCGCCTTTCTTCTGCAACGCTCGACCGAGCCCAGGGTGCGTCCGGTTGAAAGCGGTCGCCGGCAGCGTTCGGCTATCTTTCTGCGTCCGGTCCAGATCATCACGCTAGCGCTGATCTTCGTCGGTTCGACGTTCGCCACCGCCGAGGTGAGTGCCGTCGCAATCACCTCGGCGCTGGGCCAGCCGGAAGCCGCCAGCCTCGTCATTGGCGTCTATGCCATCGGCTCCTTCGTGGTCGGCCTCATTCTCGGCGCGCTCAACCCGAAATTACCGCTGCAGCGCCAGTTGCTGATCGCCGTCAGCGTGCTGGCACTCACCGCCCTGCCGTTGCTCGTCGCCAACACCACGGTTGCACTGCTGGCTTTTGCCGTCTTCTTGAGCGGCGTGGCGATCTCGCCGATCTTCATCACCGCATTCGGCCTGATCGAACGCCGCGTGCCGGAATCGATGCTGACGGAAGGCGTGACCTGGGTGATGACCGGCATCGGTATCGGCATGGCGCTCGGCGCCTTCGTCTCCGGCTGGGTGATCGATAATTTCGGTCCGGGCAACGGTTTCTGGGTCTCGATTGTCGCCAGCCTTTCGACAGTCGCCATCATCGGCCTCGGCCAGCGCAGCCTCTCCGGAGATCGCGGGCGGTCCGGCACGGCGGCCATGGCCCAGCCCGCCGAATAACAGTCTTCTCTCCGTGGTTCGTCCAGAACGGCGAGCCACGGAGAGAAGGGGCGCAAATCACGGTTTCGCAAGGAGCCCGAATTCAGCCCATGCGCTCGGAGACATGCTCTCCGGGAGACGCGGGAAAGACGACCGTCCTGTTCCCGTTCAGGAAGACCCGGTGGTGAATATGGGCGTGGATGGCCCGCGCAAGCACCTGGCTCTCCACATCCCGACCCAGGCTGACATAATCCATCGCGCTTTGGGCATGGGTCACACGGACCGTATCCTGCTCGATGATCGGCCCTTCATCGAGATCGGCGGTGACATAGTGCGCCGTCGCGCCGATCAGCCTCACCCCGCGTTCATAGGCCTGCTTGTAGGGGTTGGCGCCCTTGAAGGACGGCAGGAAGGAATGGTGGATATTGATGATACGGCCGGACATTTCCTGACACAGCCGGTCCGAGAGGACCTGCATGTAGCGCGCCAGCACCACAAGCTCCGCTCCGGTATCCTGCACCACCTGCAGTATCGCGGCTTCCGCCTCGGGCTTCGTTTCCGGCGTGACGCGAATGTGGTGAAAGGGAATATCATCGTTTACCACCTGCTTCTGGTAATCGAGATGGTTGGAAATCACCGCGACGATCTCGACCGGCAGCGCGCCGATGCGGGAGCGATACAGCAGATCGTTCAGACAATGGCCGAAACGCGAGACCATGATCACGACTTTGGTTTTTCGCGAAAGATCGTGGACATCATAATCCATATCGAAATCGGCCGCGACGGGACGGAAGCCGTCGAGCAGCGCATCGCGTCCCGATCCCTGTTCGGAAACGAAGCTCAACCGCATGAAGAAGCGGCCCGTCTCCTGGTCGGTGAATTGCGAACTGTCGTTGATATTGCAGCCGGACCGGGCGAGATAACCGGAGACGGCGGCGACGATGCCGCTGCGCGCCGGGCACGAGACTGTCATGATATAGGTGGTCAAATCCTGCTCCCCTGACTGATTTACCGGCCGTCGTAAAACGCTTGCCGGGATAACCCTCGGCATATTGCTGGTCAGCACCGATCCTGAGCCGCCGGAACATCGGCGGAAACGGTGTTTTCCGAAGCGATCAGCTCGATCTGCGTCTTCTGGCGGTCAAGCATTGTTTCCTCCTCTTGAATCAAGCGATATCGGCCGCGAGTTCCTTGCAGCCGGTTTCCAGCAGATGGCCAAGATGCGACGCGAAACTGTTCCAGATATCCATGCGGAAACGGTTTTCCGCATCGCGCCACAACACCACGGTCACGCCGTCGAAAATCGTCCGGCGTCCCTCGCCGACGGCAATCGTGTCGATATCGCGGGCGCAGCCCAGCGTCAGCAATTCGGCGGCCCGCGGATCTTCGATCAGGAGCGTCACTTCCCGTCCGGAAATGTCGACGAGACCATGCGGATGGCTGGCGTAAACGCCTGAGCAGGCGGCGATCAGCCCGTCAACCGCGCTGATTGATGCAAGCACGGTCCATTCGTCGGGGCCAAGGCGCATGGCTTCGATTTCGCCTGCGGCAACGCGGCTGCCGATCCGGTCCGGCAAGCTCAGGCCAAGGGCGACATTGAGCGCTGTGAGATCGCCGCGCGCCCGCAGCGACAACCGCGCTTGCGGCGCCAGAATGCTGACCCGGGCTGCCTTGCTCTCAGCCAGCACGCCGGAAACGGGCGAGGAAACACGCATGTTCATTGTCATCTCCAGGGTCAGATTTTCAGGCGGGTGTTTTCAGGATCGACAAAGACCATCCCGGTGATTTTCGCGGCAATGGTGCGGTCCAGCATCGGAATGTAGACGGTCTCGCCCATCCGCTCATGACCGCCTTCGACCAGAGCCAGCGCAATCGGCTGGCCTGCGGCATCCGAGTGATAGGAGGAGGTGACGTGGCCGACCATTTTCATCGGGATCGGCTGTTTCGGATCGAAGACGATCTGCGCCCCCTCTTCCAGCTTCGAGCGGTCCTCCGTCAGAAGGCCGACGAGGTGACGGCGACCCTTGGCGACGAGATCGGGGCGGGCAAGGCCGCGCTTGCCGACGAAATCGGGCTTGTTCTTGCCCACGGCCCAGCCCATCGCCGCATCATAGGGCGTAACCGTGCCATCGGTGTCCTGGCCGACGATGATGTAACCCTTTTCGGCGCGCAGCACATGCATGGTTTCCGTGCCGTAAGGCGTGATGTCATATGGCTGGCCGGCTTCCCACAGGATTTCCCAGAGCCTGCGGCCGAGCGGCGCGGGCACATTGACCTCGAAGCCGATCTCCCCGGTGAAGCTGACGCGGAACAGCCGCGCCGGCATGCCGGCCACCGTGCATTCCACGCAGGACATATGCGGGAAGGCCTCTTCCGTCAGTTCGATACCTTCCACCAGCGGCGCGAGCAGCTTTGCCGCGTTCGGCCCGTTCAGCGCGATGGTGGACCACTGTTCGGTGGTCGAGGTCAGCCAGACATTGAGATCGGGCCATTCGGTCTGGAGGTAATCCTCCATCATGTTCAGCACCCGCGCCGCCCCACCTGTGGTGGTGGTGACATGGAAGCGGTCCTCGCTCATGCGGCCGATGACGCCATCGTCGCGGATGAAGCCGTCATCGCCGAGCAGCAGGCCATAACGGCAACGACCGGCGGCGAGTTTCGTCCAGGGATTGGTATACATGCGGTTCATGAACTCGACCGCATCAGGACCGACCACTTCGATCTTGCCGAGTGTCGAAGCATCGAAAATACCAACGCTCTGGCGCACCGCCCGGCATTCGCGGCTGACCGCCGCATCCATGTCTTCGCCTGGCTTCGGGAAATACCAGGCGCGACGCCATTGCCCGACCGGCTCATAGACCGCGCCATACTCCTCAGCCCAACCGTCGATCTGCGTCTTGCGCGTCACCTCGAAATGCGCGCCGCGGTGATAACCCGCAAAGGCCCCGAAGGTCGTTGGCGTATAGGGCGGGCGGAAGGTGGTCAGTCCCACCTGCGGCTGGCGCTTGCCCAGCGCTTCCGCCGCGATGTTGAGACCGTTGATGTTGGACATCTTGCCCTGATCGGTCGCCATGCCGTTGGTGGTGTAGCGCTTGACATGTTCGATGGAACGCATGCCCTCACACACGGCAAGCCGCAGATCCTTGGCGGTCACGTCGTTCTGGTAATCCACGAAGGCCTTGGCCTTGCCGGCATCGCGGTCGCTCGGCAGTTCCGTGTGCGAGACGCCGCTGCCGGTGCGGTCATGTTCCACCGCATAGCCGGAAGCATTGGCGGTCTTGCCAAGCGCTGCGGCAACTTCACGGCCCCGCTCCGCGCCGTCCTTAAGCGCCGCCTCGATGCCCCACAGCCCGCGACCGGCCCCGGCAATCACGCAATCCTCATTGGTGACGGCAGGCAGGAAGGTAGTGCGCTCGTCGTCCCATACGAGCTTGCCCTGCGTATGGGAAAAGAGATGCAGCGACGGCGTCCAGCCGCCCGACATCAGCACCGCGTCGCAGGCAATCTCCTGCCCCGCACCGACTGTGGAACCGTTGAGCGGGTTAACGCGGATCGATTTGACCCGCAGCCGCCCGGAGGTCGCCGTAACCGTATGCGACAGCTTGACCGGAATGCCGAGCGCACGCGCCTCGTTCACCAGTTCTTCCCGCACATGGGCACGGGTATCGACAATGGCCTGAATGCGGGCACCCGCACCGTGCAGATCGAAGGCCGCATACCAGGCGCTGTCATGGCTCGTCACCACCACCGGGCTGTTGCCGACCTTGACACCGTAGCGGTTCAGATAGGTCTGGGCAGCGCCCGCCAGCATCACACCCGGCCGGTCATTGCCGTGGAAGACCAGCGGCTTTTCCAGCGCGCCCTGCGCCAGCACCACCTGACGCGCCCGAACGCGCCACAGGCGCTCGCGCGGCGTATCCTTCGGCACGGTTTCGAGATGGTCGGTCAGTCTTTCGCAGAGACCGATCATGTTCTGGTGGTAATAGGCAATCGCCGTCGTGCGGGTCATGACCCTGACGCCGCGCTCCTTCAGCGCCGTCAATTCATCCGCAAGCCAGGTCCATGCGGGCTTGCCGTCGATCTTCGCCTGCGGTTCGGATAGCAGCGTGCCGCCGGCTTCAGCATTTTCATCGACCAGCACAACCTTGAGGCCATCGACCGCCGCCGCACGCGCTGCCGCAAGACCCGCGGGACCGGCGCCGACGATCAGCACATCGCAATGCCGGTTGCGCGAGGCATAGGTATCGGGATCTTCCTCCGTCGGCGAAACGCCGAGACCCGCAGCCGCGCGGATAAAAGGCTCGTAGACCTTGTTCCAGAAGCTCTTCGGCCACATGAAGGTCTTGTAGTAGAAGCCCGCCGAAAACAGCATATAGGCCATGTCGTTGACCGCACCGATATCGAATTTCAGGCTCGGATATTTGTTCTGCGAGGTGGTTGTGAGCCCGTTCCAGATTTCCTGCACCGTGGCGCGGGTGTTCGGCTCGAAACGTCCGGCGCTGCGGCGGGTGCCGATCAGCGCATTCGGCTCCTCGGAACCCGCCGCCACCGGGCCGCGCGGGCGGTGATATTTGAACGAGCGGCCCATCAGATGCACGCCATTGGCGAGAAGTGCGGAGGCGACCGTATCGCCCTTCACACCGCGATAGGTCCTGCCGTCGAAAGTAAAGCTTATCGAGCGGGCGGCATCCACACGGCCACGGCCGGAAACGCGATAGGAGTTCATTTCGACACCTCGGGACTTGCTGGCGCTCGGGTCAGGGAAGAAAGTTCAGGACGCGGTTCGCCTGCCCGATAGGTCGTGAGGAAACGGTCGCTCACCGTGTCACGCACGGCGTTGAAGAAGCGGCCGCAGCCATGCAGGTGCCGCCAGCGCTCGAAATGCGGACCTTTCACATTTTCGCGGATGAACAGGAATTCTTCCCATTGCTCATCGGTCTGCGACGAGGGATCGGCGGCGCGGATAATATGGGCCTGCCCGGCATAGGTGAATTCGGCTTCGGGCAGCGTTTCATTGCAATAGGGGCAGCGGATCAGCAGCATGGTCTTGTCCTCAGTGCGCCACGGCGGCGGCGGCCGCTTCGTCGATCAGGCGGCCGGAGCGGAAGCGTTCCAGCGTGAACGGCGCGTTGATCGGGTGCGGTTCGTTTTTGGCGATGGTCCAGGCGAAGGTGTGGGCAGCGCCGGGCGTGGCCTTAAAACCGCCGGTACCCCAGCCGCAATTGACATAAAGACCGGCAACCGGCGTCTTGCCGAGAATGGCCGAGCGATCCGGCGTGACATCGACGATACCGCCCCATTTGCGCAGCATCCGCATGCGGTTGAAGATCGGGAAGATTTCAACGATGGCCGCGATCGTATGCTCGATCAGCGGCAGGCCGCCGCGCTGCGAATAGGAGGTATATTGGTCCGTGCCCGAACCGATCACCAGCTCGCCCTTGTCGGACTGGCTGATATAGGCGTGGACCGCGTTCGACATGACCACGCAGGGGAAGATCGGCTTGACCGGTTCCGACACCAGCGCCTGCAACGGATAGCTTTCGAGCGGCAGGCGCACGCCGGCCGTGTCCATGACAACAGAGGTGTGGCCGGCGGCGGAAACCGCGACCTTCTTCGCCTTGATGAAGCCCCTCGCCGTCTCGACGCCCGCGACCGAGCCGTCGGCGTTGCGGCGAATGGCCGTGACCGGGCAGTTCTGGATGATATCGACGCCGCGGGCGGCGGCGCCGCGCGCATAACCCCAGGCGACCGCATCGTGGCGGGCCGTGCCAGCCCGTTCCTGAAGCGCGCCGCCCATGACCGGATAGCGGGCATTCGGCGCGATGCTGAGCGGCGGGCAATAGTCCTTGCACTCTTCCGGGGTGAGCCAGCGATTATCGACACCGTTCAAACGGTTGGAATGGATGTGGCGCTTGAAGCTCTGCACATCGTGCACATTATGCGCCAGCATCAGCACGCCGCGCCTTGAATACATGACGTTGTAGTTAAGCTCCTGGCTCAGACTCTCCCACAGATCGACGGCGTGATCGTAAAGACGGGCGCTCTCGTCATAGAGATAGTTCGAGCGGATGATCGTGGTGTTGCGGCCGGTATTGCCGCCGCCGAGCCAGCCCTTGTCGATGACGGCAACATTGGTGATGCCGTGCTGGCTGGCCAGATAATAGGCAGCGCCCAGACCATGGCCGCCGGCGCCGACGATGACCACGTCATATTCGGCTTTCGGCTGACTGTCGGGCCATTGCTCGTCCCAGTTCTTGTGGCCGGTCAGGGCATTCCGCAAAAGATTGAAGGCATTAAAACGCGTCATGAGCGGACCCGATGGTTGGAAAATCTCGTGTCGCAAAAGCTAGGAGCATTTGCCGCGCCCCGGCTGGACAATCACGTCTGTTTGCATGAATATTTGCGTCATGACCTCACACCGCGCCAGAAAACGCCTCAGCGTCGCCTTCCTGCTTGCCGACCGCTTTACGCTGTCGGCCTTCGCGAATTTCGTCGATGTGCTGCGTCTTGCCGCCGATGAGGCGGACCGCTCCCGGCCGATCCTGTGCGAGTGGTCAGTGCTCTCGGCAACGCTCGGCAGCGTGCAGTCGAGCTGCGGCGTGAAGGTGCAGCCGGATACGCGGCTGATGGATGCCGGGCAATACGACTATATCGTCGTTGTCGGCGGCCTGATCAGCGATCACAGCGCCCTGCCGCCGGAGGCGCTGCGCTTCCTCAAAGACCGGGCGGCGGCGGGCATTCCCATTGTCGGGCTCTGCACCGGCGTTTTCATCCTGCACGAAGCGGGCCTGCTCGATGGTTATCGCTGCTGCGTGAGCTGGTTCCACCATCAGGATTTTCTCGACCGTTTCGATACGGTGCAGATGATCTCCGACCAGATTTTCGTCATCGACCGCGACCGGCTGACCTGTTCCGGCGGCCATGGCGCCGCGCATCTGGCGGCTTTCCTCGTCGAACGTCATGTCGGCCAGTCCGCCGCCATCAAGAGCCTCAACATCATGATGATCGACAGCGCGCTGAGCGGCGAAAAGCCCCAGCCCGGCCAGCAAAGCACGCGAAAGGCCAATGATCCCCTCGTCAAAAAAGCGATCCTGCGGATGCAGCAGAATATCGAGGTTCCGAAAACCGTGCTGGAACTGGCGAGCGATCTCGGCCTTGGCCGCCGCAGCCTCGAACGGCGTTTCCTCACCGATCTGAAGGCGACGCCGTCGAAGGTCTATCTGGAACTGCGGCTGGACCGTGCGCTTTCCCTGCTGCGTACCACGCATGACACGATCACCCAGATTGCGCTCGCCACCGGGTTTTGCGACGCGCCGCATCTTTCCCGCACGCTACGAGCCGAGCGCGGGTTCACGCCCAGCGAATACCGCAAGACCCAGGCCGGCCATACGGCGAGCGACGAGGAATTCGCTGTCGGCGTGCTGCTTCCACACTCCTGAATATCGCTGTAACGGTTCTAGGGGCCTGCGCCCATGAAGGTCAGCCGGGTGAGAGCCGTATAGCTGGATTCCGAGGCCATCAGTGCCGCGAAGACGAGCACGAGGACCGGCGGAAGCATGATGGCATAGACCAAAATCAGCCGTTCCCAGGCCATGTGCATGAAAACCGCAACGATCAGCCCCGCCTTCAGGATCATGAACAGGATGATCAGCGACCATCGCGGATAACTCTGAATGCCGAGATAATCGACCAGATAGGAGAAGGTGCTGAGGACGAAAAGCAGTCCCCAGACCACCATGTAAAGCCTTATCGGATGCTGCTGTCCCTGTTGTGACTGCTGCTGTGCCATGATGCCATCCTCACTCACCACAGATAGAAAAATGCGAAGATGAAGACCCACACCAGATCGACAAAGTGCCAATAAAGACCGGTTATTTCGACGATCTCGTATTGCCCCTTGCGGCTGGTGAAGAACCCCCGCCTTTCCTCATCGAAATCTCCCCGCCACACCTTGCGTGCGACGATGAGAAGAAACAGGACGCCGATCGAGACATGGGTGCCGTGAAAGCCCGTGATCATGAAGAAAGCCGAACCGAACTGCGCCGCACCCCACGGGTTTCCCCAGGGACGGACACCCTCTGCGATCAGCTTGCTCCATTCGAATGCCTGCATTCCCACAAATGTCGCGCCAAGCGCTGCCGTCGCCACCATCAGCGCGGCGGTTTTGCGGCGATCGCGGCGATATGCGAAGTTGACGGCCATGGCCATCGTGCCGCTGCTGCTGATGAGAACGAAGGTCATGATGGCGATCAGGATCAGCGGAATCTGCCTGCCGCCAATCGTCAGCGCGAAAACCTCGCTCGGATTGGGCCAGGCCGCGGTGGCCGACATGCGCGCCGCCATGTAAGCCAGCAGGAAACAGCCGAAAATGAAGATATCGCTCAGGATGAAGATCCACATCATCGCCTTGCCCCAGGAGACGTTCTTGAACGCCCGCTGGTCAGATGACAGATCGGCGGCGACGCCGCGCAGTCCCGACGGCCGCAGATGCGGATCGCTTACCGGTCTTTCCTCCATGGTTGCGGTCATGATCGACACTCCTCAGGTGACCAGTTGACGGCAGAGATCGACGAAACTGTTCGCCCAGCCGGCAAAGAGCGCAAAAAGGATCAGCCAGACAACCAGCATGAAATGCCAGTAGATGGCGCACAGCTCCACACTGAGGCTGATCCTTGCCGACAAGGGCTCGCTGCGGGCGCGGAATGCGGTGCGTCCGAGCACGAATAGCCCGCCCAATACATGCAGACCGTGCAGGCCGGTTATCATGTAGAAGAAGCTGTTCGATGGGTTATTCGCCAGAACATAACCTGCGGAAAGGAGCTGCCGCCAGGCCAGAAACTGCCCGGAAACAAAGAGAACAGCCATCACAAAGCCTGTCGCAAGAGCCGCATTCAGCCTTTCACGGTGATCGGCCCCGGCTTCGGTTTTCGCCCATTGCAGCGCCAGACTGCTGGCGGCAAGCGCCGCCGTATTCACCCATAACAGCCCGGGGATGGGAATGCTCCACCAGTCGGCACCGCCCATGCGGCCGAGATAGGCGCTGATGAGCAAAGTGAAAAGCGCGCCCACGACCGCCAGAAATATCCCAAGTCCGACTTTCGCAATTGTCGCCGACGACCCTTGCATCTCCGGCGCATCGCCTATCACGCCGATTTCCAGCCAGGGCTTCGAGGCCAACCGCTGCCGCGCCATCCACCAGACGATGATGCCGGCAATCCCGACCAGGAAGATGAGAATGGCGGTCATGACAACGCCCTCTCGGACGGCCCGGCCGCAGCCGGCTGGTTTTGCGGCAGGAAATCCTCAGCCGCGCCGGGCACGCTGTAATCATAGGGCCAGCGATAAACGACAGGCAGTTCCTTGCCCCAGTTGCCATGAACCGGCGGCGTCTGCGGCGTCTGCCATTCCAGTGTCGTGGCCCGCCACGGATTACCGACCGCCTTTTTGCCCCAGCGCAGGCTCCACTCGAGATTGAACAGGAACAGCAATTGCGCCGCACCGACGACGAGCGCAGCCACGGTGATGAACATGTTCAACGTGTGCGCCGAATCTGGAATGAAAGCGGTTTCGCCCAGCTCGTAGTAGCGGCGCGGCACGCCCATCAGGCCGAGATAATGCATCGGGAAGAAGATGGCGTAGGCGCCGAGGAAGGTGACCCAGAAATGGACGTGCCCCATTGCCTCGTTCAGCATCCGGCCGGTGACTTTCGGATACCAGTGGTGAATCGCTCCGAAGATCACCATGATCGGCGCGACCCCCATCACCATATGAAAATGGGCGACAACGAACATGGTATCGGACAGCGGCACATCAACGACGACATTGCCGAGGAAGAGGCCCGTCAATCCGCCATTGATGAATGTGACGATGAAGGCGAGCGCAAACAGCATCGGCAGGGTGAGATGGATATCGCCGCGCCAGAGCGTGAGCACCCAGTTATAGACCTTGATCGCCGTCGGCACGGCGATGATCAGCGTCGTGGTTGCGAAAAAGAACCCGAAATTCGGGTTCATGCCGCTGACATACATATGGTGCGCCCAGACGATGAAGCTCAGCGCCGCGATGATGACGATCGCCCAGACCATCATGCGGTAGCCGAAGATATTCTTGCGCGCATGGGTGCTGATCAGATCCGAAACGATACCGAAGGCGGGAAGTGCGACGATATAGACTTCCGGATGGCCGAAGAACCAGAACAGGTGCTGGAACAGGATGGGGCTGCCGCCCTCCTGCTTCAATTGTTCGCCCATCTCCACGATGGCCGGCATGAAGAAGCTGGTGCCGAGCAGCCGGTCGAACAGCATCATGACGGCGGCGACGAAGAGCGCCGGGAAGGCGAGCAGCGCCATGGCGGTCGCCGTGAATATGCCCCATATCGTCAATGGCATGCGCATCAGCGTCATGCCCCGCGTACGTCCCTGCAGCACGGTGACGACGTAATTCAGCCCGCCCAAAGTAAAGCCGATGATGAACAAGATCAGCGATGACAGCATCAGGATGATGCCCCAGTCGCGCCCTCCCGGCGTTCCCGAAAGAAGTGACTGCGGCGGATAGAGCGTCCAGCCGGCGCCCGTCGGCCCGCCGGGCGCGAAGAAACCGGCCACCAGCACGAGGACAGCGCAGAGATAAAGCCAGTAGCTCAGCATATTGGCATAGGGAAACACCATGTCGCGTGCGCCCAGCATCAACGGGATCAGGTAGTTGCCGAAACCGCCGAGAAACAGCGCGGTGAGCAGGTAGATCACCATGATCATGCCGTGCATGGTGATGAACTGATAATAATGTTCCGCATCGATGAAGGAGAAATAGCCGGGAAAACCGAGTTGCAGCCGCATCAGCCAGGACAGCACCAGCGCCACCATGCCGATGGCGACGGCTGTCAGAAAATATTGAATGGCGATGATCTTGGCGTCCTGGCTGAAGACATATTTCGTCCACCAGCTTTTCGGGTGATAAAGCTCGACATCCTCGACCTCAGCGGGCTGGACGACCTGCCCTGCGCCAGATCCCATCTCGACCATGTTCCATCCTCCCTCTTCCCTCCGGTGCGGTTTTCCCTTCCAGGACGTGTTTATCGGGCCGCCGACGTTTCCGCCGAGGCGAGCAGTTTCGAGAAAGTCGGCTGCTGCTGCAGCCAGGCTTGATAATCGGTCTCGGTATCGACGACGACGGTGCCGCGCATCTGCGGATGGCCCACACCGCACAGTTCCGCGCAGAGAACCTCGAAGGTTCCCGTCCGGGTCGGCGTGAACCAGTAATAGGTGACCGAGCCGGGGATCATGTCCATCTTGGCCCGGAATTCCGGCACGTAGAAATCATGCACGACGTCGACCGCGCGCAGCAGCATTTTCACCGGCCTGCCGGCTGGCAGATGCAACTCGCCGCCTTCAACGATGACGTCGTCCATTCCGGCAGGGTCGTTCCGGTTCAGACCAAGCGGATTATCGGACGCAATTGCGCGTGTATCCGCCCGTCCGAGCCTCCCGTCCGCGCCCGGCAGCCGGAAACTCCACTGCCATTGCTGGCCGACGACCTCCACCTCGCTCGCACCGTCCGGGACGGTTACGAACTGGTTCCATACGAACAGGCCCGGCAGAAGCATGGCGGCCACGCCAACCCCGGTCCCTCCCGCCAGCCACCATTCCAGGCGCTTGTTTTCGGGCTGATATGCCGCCCGGTTTCCGGCGCGGTGCCTGAAACGGAACACACAATAGGCCACGAACAGCACGACGGCCGAGAAAACGAAGCCGGTGATCCAGAACGTGATGATGATTGTGTTGTCGATATAGCTCCAGTTCGAGGCTATCGGCGTCCACCACCACGGGCTCAAGAGGTGGAACAGGATGGATCCCACCACCAGCAGAACGAGAACTACAACGACAGCCATCGTCTCCTCCCGTGACCCGGCTACGAATAGTTTTACAACCTTCTCGCGAAGCGTATTAGCATTATCTCATGGATGGATCGGGCGGGCAAATGCAGTGACTGTAGCGGCCCGTCCCTTCCTCTCCTCCGACTACTTGGAATATTGCTTCAGATAGGCGATCAGATTGGTAATGTCGGTGTCATCCTTCACGCCGACAAAGGCCATTTTCGTGCCCTTCACCTTCGCCTTGGGGTCGTGCAGATAGTCGCGGAGCGATGTCTCGTCCCAAACAAGGCCGCCCTTCCCGACATCCTGCATCGCCTGTGAATAGGCGAAATTCGGGTGCGTGCCGGCGGTTCTGCCGAACAGCCCGTTCAGCGAGGGACCGACCTTGTTCTGGTCCGTTTCGGCGACATGACAGATGGCGCATTTTTTGAAAACCGTGGCGCCGGCGCCGGGGTCCCCCTCCTGCGCACCGATGTCGATCGGGAAGACGAACGTGAAAAGCAGACAGATCGGGAAAAAACGATACCACATGGCATCCTCGCACTCTCCATCGCCATCCCGGCCACGGCGACGCGACGCCATGGCTAGGAGAAGTATCTACGGATAGATTTCCTTTATGAATTCAGGGCGTACGGCTTGGATAATCGGAGACGATCAATTTCCGATAAAGATGCCAGGTCGAATGTCCGAGGATAGGCATGATAACCGCGAGGCCGACAAAAACCGGGATCGTGCCGACAACGAGCAGCGCCGCGACGATCAATCCCCAAAGCGCAACCGGAACCGGATTGGCAAGCGTGGCGCGTATGCTCGCATCCACGGCCGCCACTGCGCCGACATCCCGATCGAGCAGCAGCGGGAACGCCACCACCGTTGTCGCCAGCACGATGACCGCAAAAACGAAACCGGCCAGATTGCCCCAGATGATGAGGGAGAGACCCTGCGGGGTCGTCAGCACGTCCGACATGAAGGTTGAGAGCAAGACCGGAGCGGCCGGATCGAAAGTACTGGTGTAGATGCGCTGCGCAACGACAAGCCAGACGACGAAAAGCACGAACAGCATGACGGCGACAGCGATGATCGACGGCAGGGCCGGAGAATGACGAACCTCCAGCGCGTGCCGCCATGAAGTGTCCAGCCCCTGTTCGCGCCGCCGGCTGATTTCATAAAGCCCGATGGCGGCGATCGGCCCGATCAGCGCAAAGCCGGACATCAGGGGATAAATCATCGGCAGAAGATTCGCGCCCGAACTCCACATCACCAAGAAAACCCCGGCAATCGGGTACATGAGACAGAGAAAAACATAGTGAGAGGGCTTTTCTTTAAAGTCCTCCAGTCCAAGCTTCAACGCATCCACAATATCCGGGATGCCAATCTTGCGGACTTCCGGTCGAGCAAACTCACCACTCGCCCCGGCCATGACATGGAATGCCGTCATAGCACTTCTCCTCCTGCGCCATGATCCGGCTGGCGGCATAGGAACGCCCGGTGATTTCTTGTCTGCGCGTCAAACCGCAACCGGCTGACTTGCAATTTATCAAATTCCGCCGCCTTTGTCGCCTGTTCTTTGGATTGCAGAGAATGGTGCGATTTCTGCGCCGAAAGGAAGCCTGTCGCGAGCATGCTTCAAGACATGGCTCTTCCCCTCCCAGGGAGAGCGGTCCGCCCCCCCAAATTGTCATCTCTTGTCCCGGATCACCGCACCTGCCGGCGTTCATGGAAAAGCTATCTGCTTCATCCAGACCATGACAGCCATGGCGCCGCCATCCGCATGCCCCTTCGCGCGGTCGCCGAGATAGCTTGCACGCCCCAGGCGCGGCGTCATGTCCTTTGTCGCCTCAGCGCCCGCCTGACCGGCTGAGACCGCCTCACGCCATGCAATCTCCACCGGCTGCCCTTCAGCCAGCCTGTCCCGGAAGGTAGTTGCAGCGGGATGAAGGGCATCGACCATCGTTCTGTCGCCCGGTTTTGCGCCACCAAGATCGGACACCGCCCCAACTGCGGCGACGAAAGCATCCGCCAGCTCCTTTGCGGTCGGCTCCCCGGAACCGTTGAGATGGCGGGCGGCGCGCATGAGGCCGGTGGCGTAGAATGGGCCCGAGCTACCGCCAATCGCCTTTCTCATCGCATCGCCCATGGCCGACAGCCCGCTCGAGACATCCGCAAACGCCTGGGCCGGAAGGGCAAGGACCGCTTCGGCGCCGCGCTTCATGCTGGCACCGAGGTCGCCGTCACCGGTGATGCTGTCGAGGTCCGTCAGCTGCTCTTCGGCGGCGATCAAAGCCTTTGCAACATTCTCGGCCACCTGCCGCAGACGCGCGCCCGCAGCGGTGATCTTTCGATCCGGCGGCGCATTCTGCGGCAGCGCCGAAGAAGGCAGGATGCGATGCCTGTTCACCGCGCCGCCACGTGGCCAGGCGGCCGCATCCGTTGTCGCATCGATGAGTTCGAGCCTCCGATCATCGACATGCAAGACGGAAAGCGAAAAGCCCGGCATATCAAGCGCAGACAGGAACGTGCCTGCCCATGCGCGCTCGACGGCCACCCCTTTCGCTTCGAGAATGCCGAGCGCTGAACGGGCGACAATCGATAGTTCAATGGGCGGCGTCGAGCCCAGACCGTTGACGAGCAGCACGACGCGGTCGCCGCTCTTGAGCTTTCCATCGGCTTCGATGGTATTCAGCACAAGCAATGTGAGGTCCTCCGCCGAAGCGATCTCCATTCTGCGGACACCCTGCTCACCGTGAATGCCGAGGCCAACCTCGATTTCTCTCTCTCCAAGAGTGAAACCGGGCTTCCCAACGGCCGGTAAGGTGCACGAACCGAGCGAAATTCCCATCGACGACAATCCGGCCGCCGCCTCGCGCGCCACCCGCGCGACGTCAGCCAGAGGCAGGCCGAATTCCGCGGCGGCGCCGGCCACCTTGTGTACCAGCACCGTTCCGGCAATGCCACGGCGGCGGTCAGTCGGCACCGTATCCTTCAAGGCGACATCGTCGGCGACGACGACGATTTCCACGGGAATGCCCTCCGCCCTGGCCAGCTCAGCCGCAAGGCCAAAATTGAGCCGGTCGCCAGTGTAGTTCTTGACGATAACCAGCGCTCCCGCTGGTCCCGCAGCAGCCCTGATCCCCGCCAGCACGGCATCGGTGCTCGGTGAGGTAAAAACGTCTCCAGCCACCGCAGCCGTCAACATGCCAGGCCCGACATAGCCGGCATGCGCCGGCTCGTGCCCGCTGCCGCCACCCGAAAGCACCGCGACCTTCCGCTGATCCGCTTCCGGGAGACCCGACCGTATCACCACATTCTCATCGGCGAGAAGAATGCTGGCCGGGCTTAGAGCCACCGCGCCCTCCAGCATGTGGCGGACGACGGCGGATGGATCGTTGATCAGCTTCTTCATTTTTCTCTCCCGAAAGACGCTCAGTTTGCAAGCGCGAGGATAAAGAGCTGTTCCGCGGTGTCAAAGGCATGAATGGCGTTTGTGGTGACGGTTGTGCGCCGGCGGCCGGCTCAGAGACCGGGGCGTTCCCCATTTTTCATGCGTTGCTCGATATCGTCGATAACCGGCTGAAGATCGGCCACCGTGTCGATGATGTAGTCCGGACGGTGCCTGCGCAGAACGATCGAGGCCTTTTCGCGCAACGCCTCCCTTTCGGAAACGCTCATGGCGGCCAGTTCCTGGGGCGTCACGCCGGCTTCATTGCCGCTGAGCGACACACCGACGGTCCATGTTCCCGCCTCGCGGCCCTCGTCGATCCCAACCCCTGTATCATCGACCTTCACGACGGTGCTCGCCGGCCAGACATCGAGATCGAGGAAACATTTGTACATGTTCATCGGTGTCGGGCGTCCATGTGGCAGATCACCGGCGCAGACGAGATTGTCGGTCTCATAACCCTGCGCCTTTGCCAGGGGCAGAACGCGGGCCATGATGGAGCGGGTGTAACCGGTCGTCGAGCCGATCTTCAGGCCGCGCTCGCGCAGGCCCTTTGCCATGTTCGCGGCACCCGGCACGAGATCGGCATATTGATCCACGACCTCCTCGTTCAGCGGCACGAAGACATCGTAAACCGCCTGAATATCCTCCTGTCGCGGCGCATGACCATGCTTTTCCTGCCATGCGGCCTTGATGCGCGGCTGGGCCATCATTGCTTCGATGTGATCCCATTTGGGCCTGCCCATCGGCTCGCGGGCCTCCGCGATCGAAACCTCGATGCCGAAGCGGGAGAATGCCTCGACGAACACGCCCATCGGTGCGAATGAACCGAAATCGATGACCGTGCCTGCCCAATCGAACACGACTGCCTTGAGATGTGCCATGTGCCTCATCCTATGCGTAAAGAGAATTGACGACCTGCTCGCCCAATGCGAAGCCCGTGGATGCGCCGGTGCCGCCCGTGACCATGACAAGGCGGATATTGTCGGCGGGTTCGTCGACCATGACGACCCGATCGCCTGACGAAGCATAGCTGCCGCACCAGCGGCCGATGATTTCGCGCCCCGGCAGATCGAATATCTGGTCGAATGCTTCCATGATCAGCGCATCGATGCGATCCTGCGCAAACGGCTCCTGCGCATTGCCGTAGACATGGCTGTCGCCCACGACCAGCGAGCCATCTGCCGAACGCACCGCGATCAGGTGGATACCCTCGCGGCGCATGTCGCCAAGTTCCGCGTCCAGCCGGTCGCAGAGCGCTTTCGCCACAGGCAGGTCCGCAAAACCCTCATAACGCCCGAAGCTCAGATCCGACATGACGGCGGCATCGAACTTGATCGGCCCGGCCGGCATGACCCGCAGCATCTGCAGCGTGCAGACGCGAAGTTTGTAAGGCGCGATACGATCGGGAAAGAGCGTGGAGAAATCATCGCCCGGGCAGACGACGCAGGCCTCCGCCTCGATCACACCGCGGCTGGTCGTCACCCGCGTGCCCGCTACCGCGGTCACCGCCGTGCTCCAGCGGAAAGCCACGCCATGGCGGGCCTCGAGCCAGGCGGCAATCTTCGGGATGGCGTCGCGCGATTCAACCCGGAGCTCATGCGGGCTATAGAGCGCGCCGCGCATGCCTTCAGCCCGGATCGACGGAATCTGCTCCAGAGCCTCCGCCGCCGAAATTCGCCGGCAATCCGCCCCCATATCGGTCTGCAGAAAGGCGTCGAGCACCGCTTCGGCCTCTTCGCGATAGGCCGGCATGACAAGGCCACGATGCAGCACTTCAATACCGGCTTCCTGCGCCACCTCGGCCCAGACATCGCGGGCGCGGCGGGCGCGGGCCCAGTGGTCGCCCTCTTTCTGGCCGGAAATGGTGATGAAACCGAAGTTGCGGATCGAAGCGCCGATGGCCTTGGCGTTGCGCTCGATGACGACGACTTTCTTGCCTTTCCTGACGGCAGCCAGCGCCACCGAAAGGCCGACAATGCCGGCGCCCACCACGGCAAGATCAAACTGTTCGCTCATGATCCCTACTTTCTCCAATTCATGCCCGTGCAGGCCTGTCTACAGGCAAAGCATGACAGCACTTTTCTTTCAGTGACGCCGCGCGCCGGAAACCCGTGTCTCAGACGGCCGAGGCAAGAACCGCATCGCGACTGCCGATGAAGTTGCGGCCGCGCTCGCCAAGCAGCGCATCATCGATGGCGCTCAGCCAGTTTTCCCGCGTTACACCGTAATCCGTCGCCGTGGTCGAGACGCCGAGGCGGTGCAGGAATGATTCCAGCATGTCGGCGCCGGCAGCGAGATCGTCGCCGAAAATGCGGCGCAGAGAGGCGTCGCAATCGGCGTCATGGCCGGCTACGCTTCGCATGATCACCGGCAGGCTGAACGAGCAGGCAATGCCGTGAACCGTGCCGTGATGCAGCGTCAGATAATAGGAAAGGGAATGTGCAAGAGCCGTCTTGGTGTTCGAAAATGCAAGGCCCGCCGACAGGCTCGCCCGCATCATGCGCTCACGCAGGCCGACATCACCGAGATTGTCGACCAGCAGCGGCAGCACCCCGATAATCTCCTGCGCCGCAGCAACCGCATGGTTGGCGGATACCGGATTGGCGTTGACGTTCCAGATGCTTTCCAGGGCGTGAGACAGGGCGTCGAGCCCGGTGGAAAGCGCAAGCGCCCGCGGGACGCCAAGCGTCAGTTCCGGGTCCAGAATGGCGTATTGCGGATAATATCGCGCATCGGCGAGCGAATGTTTCTTCTTTGCGGCCGTATCCCAGACGGTCGCCCAGCAGGTGACTTCGCTGCCCGTCCCCGCCGTCGTCGGCACGGCTATGATCGGAAGATCGAGCAATGTCTCCGCTGCCGCCCGCCCCTCGAGAAAATTCTGGACACGACCGAAATCGTCCCCGCCGGCCGAGAGAACCTTGGCCGTATCGATCACCGAACCGCCGCCAATCGCCAGAATGACTTCAGGCGTCCTTGAGGCCGCACCGAAGGAGCGGCAGGCGGCCTTCAGGCCATCAAAGCTGGGATTTGGTTCGACATCGCGCACGATGACGGCGGGTTCGCCGAGTTCTTGCGAGACACGGGCGACAAGCTGATCGAAAAACGGATGGTCATTGTAGGTCAAAAGGCAATAGGCCCGGCTGCCAACGGCCTTCCTGGCCTCAGCGAGGGCGCCGGCCCCGAAAACGATCTTCACAGGATTGGAATAGGTCCAGACAGGCATCGGCCGCTCCTTGGTTGCGGCGACTGAATGACCCGGCCCGGACAATAAATCCAATCCATATTTCTGTTGCGATCCATTGATAGTATCTATGGATGAGACCGCGCTGCAATCGGCGAGACGGACACAGGGAGTTTGCATGGCCATCGTCTTCACCCATCTGAGAGCTTTTCAGGCGGTTGCCACCCATCGCGGCTTCTCCGCCGCGGCGCGCGCACTCAGGGTCAGCCAGCCGACTTTGACAACCCAGGTCCGCGAACTGGAGGAGCGTTACGGCATCGAGCTTTTTCTCCGCCAGGGACGCCAGATCGAGCTGACCGAGGCGGGTCGTTCGCTGCTTGCCATCAGTGCCAGGCTGTTCAAGCTTCATGACGAGGCCGAAGAATTGCTCCTCAATTTCGGCGAACTGAAAACCGGCGCGCTCAAGATTGCCGCTGTCAGCCCCTTCCATGCCACGGATATGATCGCCCGCTTCATCGAGCGCTATCCCTCCTTCAAGGTCAACATGCTTCTCGGCAACTCCGACCGCACATTGAAGCGCATTCTGGAGCTTGAGGCGGATATTGCGGTCCTCGCGCACACGATCGATGACCCGCGCATCAAGACGGTCAGTTTCAGCACGCAGGAGATCGTTGCCTTCGTGAGCGAAGACCATGCCTGGTGGCAGAGAGACGAAATCGAGCTGGCCGAGCTGGCAGGCGAGCCCCTTATCCTCAGGGAGGAGGGATCGACCACCCGTTATGCCCTCGAACAGGCCGCCGAAGCCGCCAACGTCGTTCTCACGCCATTCATGGAAATCGGAAGCCGGGAAGGTGTGTGGAAGGCCGTGGAGCGCGGACTGGGGATCGGCGTCGTCGCCGATTTCGAGTTTGTCCCGCACCCGCGCCTGAAGACGCTGCGCATCTCGGACGGCATGATCAAGACCGAATACCGGCTGGCTTTCCTGGAGGACCGCAAGACGGTGCGATCCATCAAGGCATTTGTCGAGACCGTGCTCTAGCCTTGGCAATCGGGGAGGAGATCGGCCTTTACCGGGATCCTTCCGGAACAACCCATAGATTTGGCCTATAGTACCGACAGATAATTTGGATTGCGCCGACAGGTCGCAGACTGTTTTTTGTCACGAAACTGTCATCATATGGCCTGTAATAAATCGCTTGTTCGACCAAGGCAATTCACTGCGTAATTGTATCCAGTCCGGATCTATACATCGATAGACGGCCTGTATTGGACGATTCACATTATAATTCTGCTGGACGCACGAGATCTGTTCTTTTGCGAGCGGAAGAACCATGCCGACTTCTGGCGGAAGGAACAGGTGGCGATGACAGCGATAAAGGTCTCCAATGTCTCGAAGACTTTCGGCAAGACACGCGCATTGGACAAGGTGAGCCTGACCGTCGAATGCGGCGAGATGGTCGCGCTTATCGGCGCGTCTGGATCGGGCAAAAGCACGCTCATCCGTCACATTGCCGGGCTCGAGACAGCCGATGCCGGCGGTGGCCGCATCGATGTGCTGGGCGATCTCTGTCAGGAGAGCGGGCGTCTCAACCGACGCCTGAAGCGCGGCCGCGTTTCGGTTATTTTCCAGCAATTCAATCTGGTCGGCCGCCTTTCGGTGCTGACCAATGTCCTGATTGGTCATCTCGGCCGCACGCCGCGCTGGCGCGGCACGCTTGGCCTCTTCAATCGCGATGAGAAACACAAGGCGCAGGCGGCTCTGGAGCGGGTCGGCATTCCCCAGGTCGTCGCCCAGCGGTCCTCGACACTCTCGGGCGGCCAGCAGCAGCGCGCCGCCATTGCCCGTACATTGGTGCAGGAAGCGGAAATCCTGATTGCCGACGAGCCGATTTCGGCGCTTGACCCCTCCTCCGCACGGCGTGTCATGGACGTTCTCTCCGACATCAATGCCAGGGACGGCATCACCGTCGTCGTGTCGCTGCATCAGGTGGAATATGCGCGCCGTTATTGCCCGCGCACCGTTGCGATGCGCAACGGCAAGATCGTCTATGACGGACCTTCCAGCGCGCTGACGAACGAATTCCTGGCCGAGCTTTATGGCGCGGCCTCGGAAGAACTGGTCCTGCCGGATGCTCCGGCAGGTCATGCCGCTCCGGCCATCAGGCCGGCGCTCCAGAGACTGCAGGCCCAGCCCCTGCCCGCCTAACCACGTTTGACGACACGGAGACTACGATGAACGCGATCCTGAAAAGCATGGCGGCAATGTCGCTCGCCTTTACTCTGGGGTCTGCAGCGCATGCGGCAGAGACCATCAACTTCGGTATTATCTCGACCGAATCCCAGCAGAACCTTAAGGGCAGCTGGCTGCCCTTCCTCGATGCGATGAAGGAAAAGACCGGCCTTGAGGTAAAACCCTTCTTCGCTTCCGATTATGCCGGCATCATCGAAGGCATGCGCTTCAACAAGGTGCAGATGGCATGGTACGGCAACAAGTCGGCCATGGAAGCCGTCGACCGCGCCGAGGGCGAGGTCTTCGTGCAAAGCGTCGCCTCGACCGGTGAGCCGGGCTACTGGTCCGTCGTCATCGTGCCGAAAGATTCGCCGGTCCAGACGATAGACCAGCTTCTGAAATGTGACCGGTCGCTCAACTTCGGTCTCGGCGACGTCAACTCGACCTCCGGTTATCTCGTGCCGATGACCTTTGTCTTCTCGAAGAACAATGTCGACCCGAAGACGTGCTTCAAGAACGTTACCAATGCCAATCATGAAACCAACGCCATGGCTGTGGCCAACCGGCAGGTCGATGCTGCGGCCAACAACACCGAAAACATGGCGCTCATCGAGCAGAACAACCCCAAGGCCTTCGCCAACATCCGCGAAATCTGGCGCTCGCCCCTGATCCCGGCCGACCCGATCGTCTGGCGCAAGGACCTGTCGGAAGAGGCCAAGACCAAAATCCGTGATTTTTTCCTGACCTTCGGCACAGATAAGTCCAAGGGCAATATCGAAGAGGAGAAAAAGATCCTCGCCGGCCTGAAATGGTCGCCGTTCCGCGCCTCCAACGACAACCAGCTGCTGCCGATCCGCGTCATGGAGCTGAGCAAGGCGATTGCCCAGGCGCAGGGCGATGCAAAGCTCGATGCCGCAGCAAAGGAAACAAGGATCAAGGATCTGACGGCGCAGAAGGCAAGATACGAAGCCGAACTCGCCAAGCTCGGCAACTGAGCTGACCGACCATGAGGCAGGCCTCACGGCCTGCCTCCTCCTCCAATGCGGGACGAATTCCATGACCAAAGCGATGACGACAACAGACACCGTACCTTTGCCGAAGCAGCCGGGCGGGACGCGAAACGGTCTCATCCTGCTGACCGTTGTCGCGGCGCTGGCCTATAGCTGGACGCCGGCCGAGATGGGCAGGTGGACCTATCTCTTCACCGATGCCGGCAACATGGCCGAATATGCCAGCGGTTTCATGAAGCCCGATTTCAGCGACTGGCGATATTATCTGGAAGAAATGGTCGTCACCGTGCAGATCGCACTTTGGGGCACGTTCCTCGCGGTCATTTTCTCCATCCCGCTCGGCATAGTTTCAGCGCACAACATGGCGCCATGGTGGGTGCTGCACCCCGTCCGACGCCTGATGGATATGTTCCGCGCCATCCACGAAGTCGTGTTTGCGGTGCTTTTTGTGGTGGCGGTGGGTCTTGGGCCGTTTGCCGGCGTGATGGCGCTCTTCATCCATACGACCGGCACGCTCTCGAAACTGTTTTCGGAGGCCGTCGAGGCAATCGATCCGCGACCGGTTGAGGCCATTCGCACGACCGGCGCGTCGCGCGTGCAGCAGGTCCTGTTCGGGGTCATCCCGCAGGTGCTGCCGCTGTGGATTTCGCTTTCGCTTTACCGCCTCGAATCCAACATCCGCTCCGCCACCGTGCTCGGCATCATCGGCGCCGGCGGGATCGGCCAGGTTCTGTTCGAAAACATCCGCGGTTTCTATTATCCGCAGGCCTCCGCGATGCTGATCATCATCATGCTCACCGTGAGCCTGATGGATCTTCTCTCCCAACAGCTGCGCAAACTGGTGCTGTAACAGCGATAAGGCATTCCCGGGTGAACGCCGCAAGGGTCTGGCGGCCCCGGCGCCCGCCATGAAACAGGCGCCGGAGCATATGGGTCGGAGGCTGTCAGCGCCCGTGCTGTTTGCGCCATTCGGCGAAGGCTACCTGGTGTTCTTCCCTGGTGCAGGGGTAGAGCCCGATGATGGTCTGGCCGGCCTTGACCTGTTCCACCACAAAATCTTCGTAAGCCGTCATTTCCACCGCCTCGGCCGCCACTTCATCGGCAATGCCGGCGGGGATGACGATGACGCAATCCGCATCGCCCACGATGATGTCGCCGGGGAAGACCGGCGCGTCGCCGCAGCCGATCGGACCGTTGATCTCGATGGCCTCGTGTTTGGTCAGGTTGGTGGGGCTGGAAGGGCGGGTGTGATAGGCTGGAATATCCAGTTCGGCGATGGTGGCGGCATCACGAAAACCGCCATCGGTGACGATGCCCGCTCCGCCGCGAACCATCAGGCGCGTGACGAGAATATCGCCCGCCGATGCCGCGCTCGCATCCTTGCGGCTGTCCATGACAAGCACGTGGCCCGGCGGGCAGGTTTCGATGGCGACACGCTGCGGATGGGCGGGGTTACGGAACTCCACAAGCTGGTTGCGGTCTTCGCGGGCCGGCATGTAGCGCAGCGTGAACGCCGGGCCCACCATGTTCTTGCCCTTGTGTCCCAGCGGGTGCACGCCCTGAATGACCTGGCTTCGCAGGCCACGCTTGTAAAGCGCCGTCGCCAGCGTGGCGACGGAAATCGTCATCAGTTTTTCGCGCGTTTCATTGTTCATTTCGGTCTCCTCGCAATGGCCGGATGGATGCGTTTCAAGTCCTGTGAATGGGCTCGTCGATAAAAACGCCGCCCTGATATTTTGCGATTGCAGCCTCCGGATCGGGGCGCGGCACATCGCGTTCGATTTCCGCGCGGTAGCGCGCGGCATTGTCGCGGCGCTGCCAGCCGAGAAAATCGACATGGGAATTGTCCCACCAGCTGTCGTCATTGGCGGAAACGCCCCAGATGACCGGGCAGCCGAGTTTCGGCACGCGATATATGGCCTCTATCAGCGAAACCAAATCGTCATGGCTGAGCCAGGTGGACAGCATGCGCCAGTTCGTGGGTTTTGCTTCGCAGGAGCCAATGCGGACGATGGCCGTCTCCTGGCTGAATTTGGAATGGTAGAGGCTTGCCATCGCCTCGCCGAAAATCTTCGAGACGCCGTAAAGGCCGTCAGGCAAAAAAGTCGTATCGGGTGCGAGCTGCGTGCCCTGCGGGTAATAACCGATCGTGTGGTTGCTGGAAGCGAAAACAATGCGCGGCCTGCCGTTCGCCCGCGCCGCTTCATAGAGATTGTAGACCCCGCGCAGATTGGCGGCCTCGATGGGGTCGAAAGCTTTCTCGACCGAAATACCGCCGAGATGGATGATGCCGTCACAGCCCCTCACGAGATCGTGGACCGCCGGCTCATCCTCGAGCGCGCAATGAACAAGCTCTTCGTGAGGTGCAGGCGTGCCGAGATCGACGACATCCGAAAGCCGGATGGTCTCGGCGACATGGCCAAGCCGCCCGCGCAGCATGCTGCCCAGCTTGCCGCCGGCACCGGTGATGAGCAATCGCTTCAACATGATAGCGCCTCTCAGAAAATATCGGGCTCGCCGGCGCTGCGGCCGAAATCCGTCTGCAGGAAGTCGAAATCGCAACCTTCATCGGCCTGGGTGACATGCTTGGAAAAGAGATAACCATAACCGCGCTCATAACGCGGCGCGGGCGCCTGCCAGGCGGCGCGGCGGCGGGCGATTTCCTCTTCGCTGACCAGCATGTCGAGCCGGCGCTGCGGCAGGTCGAGGCGCACGATATCGCCGGTCTTCAAGAGCGCCAGCGGGCCGCCGACGAAGCTTTCCGGCGCGACATGCAGGACGCAGGCGCCATAAGAGGTGCCGGACATGCGGGCATCGGAAATGCGCACCATGTCGCGGTGGCCTTTCTTGATCAGCGCCTTCGGGATGGGCAGCATTCCCCATTCCGGAAAACCGGGACCGCCGAGCGGACCGGCATTGCGCAGCACCAGAACATGATCCGGCGTGACATCGAGGTTCTCGTCGTCGATCGCCTTCTTCATGTCAGGATAGCTGTCGAAGACCAGCGCCGGGCCTTCGTGCACATGATATTTCGGATCGCAGGCGGCGGGCTTGATGACGGCGCCGTCAGGGCAAAGATTGCCGCGCAGCACCGCGAGCGAACCTTCCGCATAAACCGGATTGTCGAGCGAGCGGATGACGTCGTCATTATAGACCTTCGCACCCTCGAGATTTTCGCCCATGCTGCGGCCGGTCACCGTCAGCGCCGAACAGTCGAGACGACTTTCCAGCTGCTTCATCAGCGCCCGCAGGCCACCGGCATAATAGAAGTCCTCCATTAGATAGTCTTTGCCGGAGGGACGCACATTGGCGATCAGCGGCGTAACCCGGCCAAGTTCGTCCAGTTCATCCAGCGTCATCGGCACGCCGGCGCGGCGGGCCATGGCGATCAGATGCACGACGGCATTGGTGGAGCAACCGGTCGCCATGGCGACGATGGCGGCATTGCGAAAGGCGGTCGCGGTCAGAATCCGGTCCGGCGTCAGCTCCTCAGCCACCATCTCCACGATACGCCGGCCGCAACCTGCCGACATGCGCTGGTGTTCGGCATCCACCGCCGGAATGGAGGAAGCTCCCGGCAAAGTGAGGCCAAGGGCGTCGGTGATGGCGGTCATGGTCGAGGCGGTGCCCATGGTCATGCAGACACCGGCGGAGCGGGCGATGCCGCCCTGCACGCCTCGCCATTCCTCGTCGGTTACGTTACCGGCGCGGCGCTCGTCCCAATATTTCCAGGCGTCCGAACCCGAACCCAGCACCTTGCCGGCATAGTTGCCGCGCAGCATCGGACCTGCCGGCAGATAGATCATCGGCACACCGGCCGAGATCGCCCCCATGACGAGGCCCGGTGTCGTCTTGTCGCAACCACCCATCAGCACCACACCGTCAAGCGGGTGAGAGCGGATCATTTCTTCCGTCTCCATCGCCAGCATGTTGCGATAGAGCATCGATGTCGGTTTGGTGAAGCTCTCATCGACCGAAAGCGACGGCATCTCGACGGGGAAGCCGCCGGCCTGCAGCACGCCGCGTTTCACATCCTGCACGCGCTCGGGGAAATGCGAGTGACAGGTATTCAGCTCCGACCAGGTGTTGAGGATACCGATGACGGGCTTGCCGACAAAATCCTCCTCCGCATAACCAAGCTGCATCATGCGCGAGCGGTGGCCGAAGCTGCGCAGGTCGTCGGGAGCAAACCAGCGGTCGGAACGGAGTTTTTTATCGGTCATGTCAATGGTCCTGCGTTGCGGGTTGCGCCAAAGGCTGTCAGTCCTGCCGGAGCGTCAGCCCGCTCGTCGTATCGAAAAGATGGATATGTTCCAGCGGCGCCGACAGGCGAATGACTTCGTCCGCCGATGTCGAGGTCTGGCCGGAAAGATGCAGCGTCACCCGGGTGCCATCCCCGAGAGTACCGTAAAGATAGGACTCACCGCCCAGCTGTTCGGCGGTGCGCACAGACATGGTCAGTGCACCTTCGCCACCCGCCTGCACATGGTTCGGGCGGATGCCCAGCGTCACCTTCCGACCGGGCTTGTAGGCAAAACCGGTCTGCGGCAGGGGGATCAATTCGCCGGTGGCGATCTTGAGCGACGGCGCTGCATCCGACGTTACTTCGCCGGCAAAAAAGTTCATCTTCGGCGAACCGATGAAGCCCGCCACGAAGAGATTGGCCGGGCGGTTGTAAAGATCGAGCGGTACGCCGAATTGCTCGAGCTTGCCGGCGCGCAGAACGGCGATCTTGTCGGCCATGGTCATGGCTTCCACCTGATCATGCGTCACATAGATCATGGTATTGCCGAGACGCCGGTGCAGGCTGGAAATCTCACCGCGCATGTCGACGCGCAGTTCCGCATCGAGATTGGAAAGCGGCTCGTCGAAAAGGAACACGCGCGGCTCGCGCACCACGGCGCGGCCGATGGCGACGCGCTGGCGCTGGCCGCCCGACAGGTCCTTGGGGCGACGCTCAAGAAGCTGGTCGATCTGCAGCATCTTCGAAACCTGGGCGATCTTTTCGGCGATATCCTTTTTGGAGGTGCCGATATTCTCAAGCCCGAAGGACAGGTTTTCGCGCACCGTCATATGCGGATAAAGCGCATAGGACTGGAACACCATCGCAAGCCCGCGATCCGCGGCCGGCACCGTATTGACCACGTCGCCGCCGATGACGATATCGCCGCCGCTCAGTTCTTCGAGACCGGAGATCATGCGCAGCAGGGTCGACTTGCCGCAGCCGGAAGGGCCGACGAAAACACAGAACTCGCCGTGCTTGATATCGAGATCGACACCCTTGATCACATCGAGGGCGCCATATGTCTTTTTGACCTGACGAAGCTGAATACTTGCCATTGTCGTGTTTCCTCCCTGAGGATTATTTGCCGCCCGTCGATGCAATGCCGGTGGCGATGTATTTTTGCAGGAACATGAAGACCAGCGCGATCGGGGCGAGTGTCAGCACCGTCATGGCGAGAAGGTTGCTCCATTCCGTCGTCATCTCCCCCTGGAAGGAGTTGAGCGCCAGCTGCAGGGTGAAGTTGTCGTTGCGGGTCAGCACGATCAACGGCCAGAGGAAATCGTTCCAGCGCCACATGATCGCAAGGATCGCAAGAACGGCAAGCGCCGGGGCCGAAAGCGGCAGGATGATGCGCCAGTAGATTTTCCACTCGCTCGCCTTGTCCATACGCGCCGCATCGAGGATTTCATCCGGGATCGTCAGCATGTATTGCCGCAGCAGGAAGACGCCTGTGGGCGTGGCGGCGCCGGGAATGATGACGCCCCAGAGACTGTTGATCATGCCGAGCTGGCTGGTGATGAGAAACAGTGGGACCAGCACGACGGTCTGCGGGATCATCAGCGTGCCGACAACCAGCGCCAGCACCACGCCCCTGCCCTTGAACTGGTATTTCGAGAGTGCAAAGGCCGCCATGGAATTGACGATCAGCATGATGATGGTTGAGGTCACCGTGATGAAGGTCGAGTTCCAGAAATAGAGCGGGAAATTGAAGCGCTGGAAAAGCTCGGTGTAGTTTTCCGTCGCCAGCGCCACCTTTTCAGCCGGCTTCAGCTCGTTGAACGGCATCTTCAGGACTTCGGCTGGCTTGGCGGGATCAACCACCTGGGCCACGAGACCGATGCGTCTGATCATGCCGAACTTGCGGCCATCCTTGTCGACATAGGCCGGCAGCGGCGCCGCCTGCCCATCCACCACCACGGTTTCCTGCGTATAGGGCAGAAGACGTGGCGGAAAGCGCTGCAGATCGGCTTCCGTCTTGAACGAGGAAAGCACGAGCCAGACGACGGGACCGAACATCATCAGCACGGCCACGCCGAGATAGGCGTAGGACAGCCAGTCGGTCCAGTGCAGCTTGCCGTTGCGGCCGCGGGTACGGGTTAGAAATGCGCCAATCCTAGCCATCGACCTTGCTCCTGTTTGCCCGGAATTGCAGGGCGGTCAGCACCACGAGCACCACGGCGAGCAGCAGCGAAGCAGCAGCGGCAAGGCCGAAATTGCGGGGCGTCCCGGCAAAACCGGTCTGATAGATGAACTGAATGATGAAGGTAGTCGCCGAACCGGGGCCGCCGCCGGTGAAGGCAAAGACCTCATCGAAGGTCTGCACGCCCTTGATGAGCGACAGGACGAGAACGACGAGCATGGTGGGCGCAAGCAGCGGCAGCGTGATGCGGCGGAAGATGCGCCAAGGGCTTGCCTTGTCGAGCTGCGCCGCCTCATAGACATCACGCGGGATCGCCTGGAGGCCGGCAAGAAGAATGAGCGTGTAGAAACCCATATGCGCCCAGACCGACAGGAACACGGACCAGCCGAAGGCAAGATTGGCTTCGAGCAGCCAGTCCACCGAACCGAGGCCCAGACCCTCCATCGCCGCATTGAGAACGCCGAAACGCTGGAGAATCCACTTCCAGATCAGGGCCACAACGACGGGCGACAGCAGCACGGGGAAGAAGAAGACAGCGCGGAAGAAACCGCGCGCCCGGATATCGCGGTTGAGCACGATGGCCGTGATCAGCGAAAAGCCGACCATGAAACCCACCTGCAGCACCACGAAGAAAACCGTGTTCCAGACCGCGCGCCAGAACAGGTCGCGCTGACAGGAATTGGGGTCGAGGTAATTCTGGCAGGAAAGAAGGACCGAGAAATTTTCGCCGCCCACCGAAGGGCGCTCCGAAAGCAATATGTGTTCGCTACCGGTCACGGAATAGGCCATGTTCAGCACGATCGGCAGAAAGGCGAAGACCGCGAACAGGATCAGGTTGGGTGTGAGGAACACCCAGGCGATCCGCCGGTGGCCGAGAACCTTCTGCAGGAAGGCAAAGGGCAGTTCGACAATGCCCATGACGGGCGCAAGAAATTTATACATGAGGGGTCCTCCTTCGATCCGGCGCGGCGCGGCATGCGCCGCGCCGGAAGGCGATGGATCACTTCGCCTGTTTCAACGCTTCCTCGAGGTCCGTCTTCGCGCGGGCCATGGCCTCATCGACGGTGCTTTCACCGACGATGGCCTGCGTGATGCGCTGGACGGAGATGTTGAACATGGCGCGATTGTTCTTGTAACCCTGATAGGTATAGGCAATCGGGCTGATGCCCGGGATCTGGGCCAGCCAGGCGTCCATGGCCTTCTGCGTCGCCGGCGTCGCACCGGTATAGGTCACGCCCTTGTCAGCCACGGCCTTGTGGGCCGGAACGTTGCGGGTGCGCACCGTGAAGTCGAGATAATTCTCGTCCTGGGCGAGGAAGTTCAGGATATCGGCAACGATCTTCGGGTTCTTGGTCTGCTTGAAGCCGACAACGCCGGTGCCCCCAGGCATGCCGGTGCAGGCAGCGCCGCCGCAGGGCTGCGGCACGACTTCCCAGTCGAACGCATCGCCGACCTGGCTGTCGAACCGCGCGGTCTGCCAGCTGCCGGAATAATAATAGACCAGCTGGCCGTTGATGAATTCCTGCGCGGCGTCGCGATAGGTATTGCCGCCCTGACCGGCCCAGACGTCGCGCGCCATGGTGCCGTCCTTGTTCCATTCGACGAATTTCTTCACGAAGGTCGTGAAACCTTCATCGACGAGAATGGGCTTGCCATCGGCGTCGAAAATCTTCGCGCCGTAGGAAATGGCCGGGCCGGCAATACGGTGGCCGGAACGGTCGATGGCCATCGGATAAGGCGTGCCGGTTGCCTTGGCGACGGCATTGGCAGCCTTCGCCCAGTCGTCCAGCGTCGCATCCTTGCCGGGTACCGCCACATTGGCCTGATCGAACAAAGTGCGGTTGATGAAGGCGCCGGTGATGGTGAGCTGCGTGTGCATGCCGTAGATGCCCTTGTCGTCAGGGCCGCTGCGGTACCATTTCAGCACGTTGGAG
>QFOL01000594.1 GCA_003241215.1 Agrobacterium fabrum | reverse complement strand
ATAGATGAAGCCGATCAACAGGGTTGCTCCGACGACGGGGTTCATGTCCGCGTTCATGAGCGAGACGGTGAGATATTGGCCAAGGCCCGGCCAGCTGAACACGGTTTCCGTCACCACCGCACCTTCGAGAAGGCCGGCATAGGTGAGCGCGAGAACCGTGACGAGCTGCACGGCGACCGTCGGGAAGGCGTGTCCCCAGATCACGGTCATGGCCGAAAGCCCCTTGGCGCGGGCGGTGATGACATATTCGCCCTTCAGCGCGTCGATCATGAAGGCGCGCGTCATGCGGGTGATATAGGCCATGCTGAAATAGGCGAGAATGCAAACCGGCTGCACCATATGGGCGATGGCGTCGTAAAAGGCGTCCCAGTCGCCGGCAAGCAGCGTGTCGACCGTCATCAGGCCTGTGACCTGCGTGATCATGCCGTCATAGATGATGTCCTGCCGGCCCGGTCCGGGTGCGACGCCAAGTGTGGCGTAAAAGACGAGCAGCGAAATCAGCGCCAGCATGAAAACAGGCACGGAGTGACCGGCAAGGCAGACGACGCGGATCACCTGATCGGTCAGCTTGCCCTGCTTCACGGCGGCCCAGACGCCGAGCGGAATGCCAATCAGCGCGGCCAGAATGAGGGCTGCCGTGGCAAGTTCGAAGGTGGCGGGAAAGACGCGCTTGATATCGACCCAGACCGGATTGCGGGTCAGGATCGAATTGCCGAAATCGCCATGCAGGACCTGCGTGACATAGTGGAAGAACTGCACGACCAGCGGCTGGTCGAGGCCCATTTCGGCCCGCACCCGCACGATGACGTCCTCGGGCGCGTTGTCGCCGACCGCCGCGATGACGGGATCGACGGGCATGACGCGCCCGATCATGAAGGTGATGACCATCAAACCGAACAGCGTCAGGATGACGCTGCCCAGTATCGACGATATGCTTTTAACGCGCTTGTTCAATGTCACGCTTTCTTCGCATCGTGGTAGGAATTGCCCTCGGAGAGAACACCGAGTTCGAAACCGGAAACGCCCTTGCGGAAGGCCGCCGTCTTCGTGGTCTGGAACATGAACACGAAGGGGCTGTTCTGCATGTGCTCGCGCTGCAGGGCCTCATAAAGCTCCACGCGCTTTGCCGGGTCCTTCTCGTCGCGCGCAGCTTCCGCCTTGGCGGTGAAGTCGTCGTTCTTGAAGCGCGAACGCCACAGGAAGGGCTTCGACTTGGCGTCGTCGCCATTGTCCTTGTTGATGTTGAAGACATCGGCGTTGGAATGC
>QFOL01000143.1 GCA_003241215.1 Agrobacterium fabrum | reverse complement strand
ACGCCCAAATAGAGATGTATAGCCGTCTTTAACGAGCTCGCGCTCATCAACCACTACGATCATTCGTCCGCCTCCGAATCAGTGTGGTGTTTTCCAATGTGGCATTGGTACGAATCGGAGGATTCAGGGACAACTGTAGGAAATCATCGATAGTTATTAATAATTGATTAACCATTTTGTGCCGATTTGATCTACATATAGTGGTTATTAACCATATATGGCACAAAATTTTTGTGTAAAAATTTCGAAAATCAAGAAAAATCGCTTGAATTGCCTTTTTTCAGGCTTTCTCTCGCCACATTTCAAATTGCGAGTCCCAGGCCGCTCGAAAGCAATCAAAGGTTGTCAACCGTCGCAGAAACTTTTCGCGTTGGGAGTCCATTTTCCGTAACCCGTCGCCACGAGATTGGCGATGACACGGCAGACATATTTCTTCTGGGCCGGGTCATTGTTCGGGCCGGCATGATAACGGGCGACCGCCATGGTCCAGGTTTCATGCCTGTTGTGAAGGTTGCGCAGAAACATGGCGGCATATTCGACATTGCGGCGCGGATCGAACATTTCCCGCGCGGATGCGAAATTTTCACCATGGAAATAATGATTTATCTGCATGCATCCGAGGTCGATCAGCTTGGCGCCGTTGCGCTTCGCCGCCTCAAAAGTGGTCAAAGCTTCTTCGGTGGAGGAGGCAAATACCGGTTTTCCCTCAATATTCATGGCATTCGGGTCGAGCCGCCCCTTGCGACCAGTCTCAGTCAGGCCGACGGAATAGAGAATTCCCTCCGGCACGCCATATTTGCGGGCGGCCGACTGGATCTCCCTTTCACACACGCCCGACGTTGCCGAAGCCGACGCCTTCTCAGAGGTAGACGCCATTGTCAGCAGAAGAGCGGGCAGAGCCAAGAGCGCCATCCATGCCTTCATTTTGCACCCCCAAATTATCGCCATTGCCCTGCCGGCCGTCCCGTGCGCCGGACTCGTCACGGTTGCGCCCTGCGGCGGCCTGCTGGCCCTGCTGCTGCGCCTGCTGATTTTGCTGATTGTTGCCTTGTGTGCCCGTTTGGTCACTCTTGTCGGAAGAAGCGATGCTGATGGTGATGTTATCGACCGTCAGACCCTGCGCCTTGAGGCCGTCAAGGATGCCCTTGCTGTCTTCCTGAAGCTTTTTATAGGCCGCCACGCTCTCCACCGTCATGTGAACGGCAAGCTCGTCACCCGCAAGGCGCAGCGACATCGTCACCGATCCGAGCTCGATCGGCGTCATATGCAGCTTCAGCGTATGCACGACCTTGCCGGTGCTGCTCTGGGCCGCCGCATTGGAGAGCGACGAACCCGGCTGCATGGCGCTCACCCATTCCGGATCGTTGACGATCAGGCCGGTCAGGGCCGAAGCGTTGGTCGAAGGCGCCAGGCCGATGAAGCGCCGCGAATCGAGAACCGTGATGGTATCGGCCGCCTTGCCGGTGCTTTCCCGCGCGTCGAACTCGACACGACCGTCACGCTGAACCGTGCTCATATCGAGCGCGCGGGCTGCGCCCGAGCGCGGGGACGAGAAACGGAATGCGGAGGCGTCGCCCTCGTTTTCCGAAGCCGAACCCGCCTCGTTACCCGCAGGGGCGATCCCTGTCGGCATGTCCTTGACCAGATGCTCGGCCTTGCCCCGGACAGGTTCGGCCCGGTCTGATTTCACGGTGTCTGCCTTGCCGGCAATCGCCTGCGCAATTTCCTCAAGCGGCGTCTTGGCCGTCGCCAACTCGCCGGCATTGGCCGCCGCCAGCTGCAGTTCCGCCAGCTTCGGATCGACCGTATCGACCATCTTCTCAGCGTCCCTGTCGGCATCGTCCTTGAGCTTCTTGCCGGGCTTGCCATTTTCGGGTGTCGTGCGGACGGTTTTTACGGCGTTCTGGAACTCGGCCATCGCCTCGTGGGCACGGCCTTCGCCGGCGTGCTCGTTAACGATTACATTCAGAAAGGTTGCGGGTCGCTTGACCGGGACATCCATCTTTTCCGCCTCGCCTTCAGGCTGTGCATGCTGTTCTTCAGCCGAGTCAGCGTCCTGCTGCTGATGACGCGAATGCGCCGCCTGCGGCGGGCGCTCCTCCCTGACCGTGGAAAGGGCATCGCCGAAACTGCCGCCCCTGGCGTCGTCCTTGACGCTGGCGCCGCCGGCGCGCGGATCGGAGGGCGGTGCACTCACTATCGCGTTGATGGTTGCGTCGATCATGGTGCCCCCTCGCCTTTCTTCAACAGGCTGTCGATTTCATCGAGCTTGCTGCGGCCGCTCGTCACGAGTTGCCGGACGTTCTCGCCCTCATCGTCAACCTTCTGGGTTTCGACCCGCCATATGCTTTTTGCATCGGCAGCGGTCGTCTCGTTTTCGGGCGCATTCCGCCCCGTGTCCTTCGTGGCCGTCTCTGCTTCGGCACCGGGCTGCGGGGAAGGAGGACGAACCACCTGCTCCGCAATCGCCCTTGCCGCCTCCCGCAGGGCCCTGTCCCGATCCGAAAGCTGCGCTTCGGGGATTTGCCCGATTGTTTCGATTGCGCTCACCACATCGGGCGTGCCGATGTTGGAAAGGCTTTCATAGAGATTTGCCTGCACTTCCGGCTCGCCCGGCAGGGCGGGAGACAACGCCTTCGCCTTCAGCGCCGCCATACGCGCCAGCGAATCCCTGCCGCTGATCGCCGCCAGGCGGGAAAGGCGCAGATAGGCTTCCTTCTGCCTCTCCATATCCATCATGGCGAAGGTTTCCTGTATCGCCTCCTCGCTGATGGAATCGGCGCGCTTGACCACCAGCGAGACCAGAAGGTCCGCGAACTGGCTGGCATAGGGCGAATGCAGGAACCGCCGCGCATAACGCTGCGCATAGTCGACGCCGCGCGCCGCATCGCCGTCCTCGACCGCGATGGCGAGCGAACGGCGCAAGGCGGCCTCCTCGACGATGGTGCCGGGCGCTTCGAGCCGGGCAATATCGTAAAAACCAAGCGCGGCGACCGGATCGCGGGGGATCGTCACATTGCCGCCGATCAGCGCCAGATAGGCGCCGATACGTTTGCCGCGATATTCGGGCACCATGGCGGCAATGCTCTGGGCGACCAGCGTTCCCTTGCCGGAGAGATATTTGCGCAGGATATCGGCGACACGGCTGTCGAAATTGCCATCGACATCGCGTGCGACCAGCAGTTCCAGCGTGGCGGGATTGCCGCCGCTCATCGCATAGATAAGCGCCGCGTCGACATTGCGCGGATCCTTGAAGATCGCCGAAGGCGCGCTCTTCAGCCGCTCATCGATCGTCTGGAGCAGAAACCGCTGCATTTCCGAGGCGGAATGGTCTCCCATGGCGACTGAATCCTGCACGAATTGCAAGGAGCGCAGCATGGCATAGGGCATGAGATTGTCTTGCGACTGCGAAAACGCCCTGCCCGGCTCGGAGCCGAGGCCGCAGAGCGTCGCCGCAAGAAGAAGCCAGCGTTTCGAGGTTTTCGTCACACTCACCCCCGATCGGCCTCAAGCAGGATTTCGATGCGACGGTTGGCGTCCGCCAGAGGATCCGCCGGCACCTGCAATCTGCGGTCCGCAAATCCCGACACCTGCTTTACCCGCTCTTCCGACAGGCCGCCGCGCACCAGCATGTAATAGGCGCTGTGCGCACGGTCCATGGAGAGCCGCCAGTTGTCATTGGCCTCGCCCTTGAACTGCCGCCCGTCGGTATGGCCGCGGATCACCACGCTGCCACCGCGCTCCTGAAGCAGTTTGCCGATTTTTTCCATGGCCAGAACCATTTCACGCCGGGGAACGGCCGATCCGATATTGAACATCGGCGTTTCCGTCTGGTCGGAAATGGTGAGCAGCAATCCGCCTTCGGCCGGCGTCACCACCAGACCTTCGGAAAGCTTGCCGGTAATGCCGGATATCTGCTTCTCAATCTCCTCGCGCAGCGTGTCGGCCTTTTCCCAGTCGGCATCGCTGGCCTTTTGCTGTGCATCGATCGCCTGTCGCGGCTCATCCGGCTTTGGCTGCGCGAGCGCTGCCTGCTCGGCCGCATCCGGTCGCTGCTGCGGCACAACGGCGGCGACTTCCATCGGTTTGCCGTCTTCCGCCTTGTCGGCCGGTGTCTCGGACGCCTTGAGCGCGACCGCCTGGGCGTTTTCGGCCGCATCCTCCTGTTTGCTCTCGGCGACCTGCTGCTGTTCAACCGGTTTCTGCGGCTGATCGGCGCGGGTGATTTTCACCTGCTGGGTCCAGAAATCGGGATCGAACGGATCGCGATAGGCTTCACCGCCGCTTGCACCCGTCGCCGGGCCGGAATCGGCGGCGCCGCCCTCGCCCTTGGCGCTGACATTGGCCTGCTGCCCGACCTGCTGGGCGATTTCCGCAAGAACGGAATAGGGATTTTCGAAAAAATCCGCTTCGGAGAAGTTCGACTGCTCACCGGTCTGGGAGGTCAGGTCCTCGCCCGTCGCCGCGGCGGACCCCTTGGTGACCTTTTCCGCCTGGATATTGGACTGGTCCTTTTTCTGGACCCCCTCTTCCTTGTCGACTGGCTTTTCCAGCCCCTTGGACGAGGGTTTCTCATCGGAAAGCTTGATCGGGTTGAAATAGCTGGCGACCGAGGCCTTGGTCTCCTCATTGGCGGCATTGACCAGCCACATGACGAGGAAGAACGCCATCATCGCCGTCATGAAGTCGGCATAGGCGATCTTCCACGCGCCGCCATGCGCGCCGTCGTGCCCGCCCTTGTGGCGCTTGACGATGATGATCTCGTTCTTGCCGTGGTGGTGATTTTCGCCTTCACTCATTTCATCACCTTGCGAAGACTGGATGCCCAGGCGGACATGCGCGTCACGAACACGCTTTCACCCAACTCGACGGAAAGATCGATATCGGTGGTCTCGGTAAATTTCATCGTTTCTTCTTCAAAGCCCGGCTGCGTCTTCAGCCGCTCGAACAGATCCTTCGGGCCTTTCACGACAAGCGTGACCCCATCGCCATCCGGCATGGCGCTACGCACCACATCCGCCAGCGCCGAGACCGCCTTGAGCGACAGCTTCTCCGTCAGGACCGGAGCGAGAATATTGGCTGTCTGTTCGCTGAGATTGGCCGCGATCGCGTCGATACCCTCGCGCAGACCCCGGGACAGGGAAGCCGCAATTTCCTCGAGATGGGATGAACGCAGGCTCTCCAGCTCCGCCGCATGGGCCGCGATCAGCTCTTCCCGCTCCGCCTGCAGTTTCTCGGTAATCTCACGCGTGGCGTCTTCGCGGCCACGGGCATAGGCCGCCTGCTTCTCACCTTCAACATCGACGGTTTCGAGGTCATCGAAACCGGTTGCGACGTCGGCAAAAGGAGAAGCGGCACCTGCATCCGCCAACGGATCGCCAAAGGCGAGCCCGGCCGGCTGGGTGTCACCAAAATCCTTGAGATATCTTGCAATGGACGCGCTCATGCCCGCCCCCGGCAAAACAGGCCAAAGAGGCGGGACATGTTTCGCTGCCCGCTAACTGGAGCGTCCTGTCGCATTTCCGGATGGAAAACCGGGCTCCGCTTTTCCTGGAAATGCTCTAAGCCGTTTGGCGGCACCACCGTCATCCTTGCTACCCTGCCCGTCTCTTCCACGTTTCCCGGCCGGATCACGCCATGCGATCCCGCCCATATTGACCCGACGTTAGGTGTTCAAACTTGTGCGAGGATGAAGGCGGGCTCGATCAGCAAGCCTGCGCCCATTCATCCCCGCCCCCGGGCGCCGGCCGAAACCCGTTACTTGAAGAGCTGGAGGATATTTTCCGCATTGGCGTTGGCGATGGAGAGCGCCTGGATGCCGAGCTGCTGCTGTGTCTGCAAGGCTTTCAGCCTGGTCGATTCCTCGTTCATATCGGCATCGACGAGACGGCCGATGCCCTTGTCGATCACGTCCATCAGGCTGGAAACGAAGTTTTCCTGCATGTTGATGCGGCTTTGCAGAGAACCGAGGCTGGAGGCCGTGCTGGTCATCGCCTCGAGCTGCCCGTCCACAAAGGACATCATCATGTCGATGGCGTCCGCATCGGTATAGGTCGTGCCGCCGCCGGCAAAACCGCCCATGGCCGCGGCGACGATATCGAGATTGCCGAGATCGAGCGTGGACACGGAAAAACCGAGGGAACGATCGGCGGAAGCCGCACCGGCGCTGACATCGTAAAACCAGTCATTGCTGCTGGTATCGCGGTAGGCCGGGGAAACCGTCGTTCCACCGCTCGACGGATCTGTTCCCGTCACCTTGACCCAGACATTTTCGGCAAGTCGCAGATAATTGTCGGTTCCGTTGCTATAGATATTCGGATCCGCATTCGTATCCGTCGTCGTGGCATTCAGCGCGCCGATCTGTGCATCGCTAAGCTTTTCGACGACATAACCCGCTTCCGTCGCCTTGCCTGCGGTCGTCGAAGTCTGGGTGACCTCATGTTCGGTCTTGGAGACAAAAACGGCGTTCTTGTCGAGAATGCCGAGCTTTCCGCCGCTGAGATCGAAAAGGACCGTGCTGCTGTCGAGCTTGTAGTCAACGGTGGTGACACCGACATTGCCCGAGCCGGTGCGGGTAAAGGATGCAACCACCTTTTTCGTGATCGGCTCTTCGACCGGCGGCGTGCCGCCATTGCTGATGCTGGCCTGCAGCCAGTTTTCACCCGAGAACGAGGCCGATTCGGAGATGCTCTTCAGCTGCTCCTGAAGCTGCTTGATTTCATCCTGAATCTTGCCGCGGTCGGCGCCGACGCCATAGGCGGCGACAAGCTTGGCCTTGATCTGCTTGACGACCTCGATCGTACTTTCAAGCGCGTCATAGGCCGTATCGACCTTGGCCGCGCCCAGACCCAGGGCATCCTGCACGGCGGAAAGCGCATTGTTGTCGGAGCGCATTGTTGTCGAGATGGACCAGTAGGCCGCATTGTCCGCCGCGGTCTCGACACGATAACCGGACGAGACACGCGCCTGCGTGGTTTCCAGATTCTTGTCGATCATGCGCAATGTCTGCAGCGCGGCCATCGCCGCCGCATTGGTCAAAATGCTGGTCATGGGGTCCACCCAACTCAAAATTTCAGAAAAAATCCGGCGCGGTGCCGACAACGAGCAGGGGCATCATGCGCATCGGCAATGACCTGAACCGGCCATCGCGACCTGCCGTTCGTTAACAAATCGTTAATGCGATAGGTAACAAACAACGAGACTGATTTGCAAGGCGTTCCTCGCTTTTACGGCCGGGTTTTGCATAAACCGGCAGGCTTCAGGCAAGCTCGGGTTAAGACACACCGGAACGGAACCGTTGCGCCCGTGATTTTCGTCGGGCGCAACGGAGATGCTGGACAGAAATGACGGATAATCCGGTCAGGCCGTTTCGCCCTGGCGGGTGGGCACGAATCGCGCCGCCGTCAGGCTCTGACGGAGAAATTCGGTATTTTCGTCCGGATTTTCGGAAGGGTTCTGAAACGAGACATGATTGATTTCAATCGCCGCATGTTTGTCGGCAAGAATCAATCGTGCATAGACCGTGGCGCCCTTCGGCTTGAGCTCGAGATCGAGAACGACCTCCGGCGCGCCTTCCCATTCGAGCTTATATTCGCCGCCGGCGCCGAAATTGATCGTCCCGGGATGATAATAAAGCTCCGCCGCCGACGAAACGAGATCGGCGATACTGCCATAGCACTCGAATCTGAGCAGCGAAATCAGGTCGGCCGGGTCTAACAATCGAAGTTCGGTGGCGATCGGGTTGATCGCCTCTGCGACGATCATTTCCCGCTGTTCGGAATAGGCGGATTTTTTCATTGGTTTTATTGAACCCGTATTTTCGATGACTTCATGGCGTAAACCCGATGAACGAGCTCAGCCACAGCCTTGTAAAAGACTGGTGGAATCACACTATCTACCGAGACTTGCGCAAACATGGAGCGTGCAAGCGGAGGGTCCTCAAAAACGGGGATATTGTTCTCTTCCGCAATCTCGCGGATTTTCAATGCGATAAGGTCCTGGCCCTTGGCGACGACAACAGGTGCGTCGCCTTCTTCACGCACGTAACGCAACGCCACCGCAAAGTGTGTCGGGTTGGCGATGACCAGCGTCGCACGCGGCACGTTGTTGATCATGCGGCGGCGGGCGCGGTCGCGGGCGATGGAACGCTGGCGGGATTTGACCACCGGGTCGCCCTGCGACTGCTTGTATTCTTCCTTCACCTCATGCTTCGTCATTTTCAGCTGGGTGAACCAGTGATGGCGAGTCCACAGAAGGTCGACGGCGGCAAGCAGGGCGGTCGAAAGCAGGATCACGACCATCATTTTTTTGACGATCTCGACCACCCGGACAAAAATCACCTGCGGATCGGAAAACATCAGATCGATCAGGCTGTAGAAGTCGCCGCGAAGCGCAAAGAACATGATGACCGAGACGATCATGATCTTGAACACGGATTTGCCGAATTCCACGAAACCCTGCTTGCTGTAGATGCGCGAGAAGCCCTTTGCCGGCGAGACGCGTGACCATTGCGGGCGCACCCTCTCGAGCACCGGCGACGGCAGGTTCTGGAAAAACGACGAGGCAAGCCCGAAGACGATGAACATGATCATCGCCGGCATGAGCAGGTAAGCGATGGACGTTCCGAGAAAATAGAGCAGCGACAGGGCATCCGGCCGGGTGCTGAGGTTCCACTGTTCGGGCTGGCCGAACAGGTCCTTCAACGTGACACCGAGACGACCGGCGCCATCGGGCAGAAAGAAAACCAGATAACAGTAAAAGGCAAGCGACGAGGCAAAGATCGGCACTTCGCGCGAAAAGGGAAGATTGCCCTTTTCCGCCGCATCGCGGAGTTTTTTCTCCGTCGGGGCTTCTGTTTTACTGTCCTTGTCCTGATCGTCTGCCAAGGCACGTTCCCGAAATAAAAAAGGCCCGCCGCTCCCGGCAGGCCGTTATCCCGAAACTAGCGTCCATGACCGGCCATCGCAATGGCCGGTTCCGCGGCGGGGACGGGTTATCAACCGGCTTCCGCTTAAGCTGCGGCCGATTGCTCGTCCGTCGTTGCGTCCTTCAGCTGGATCTGGCCGGAATTGGCGAGCCGGATCGCCTCCTGCGCCACCGCGCGGCGTGCGATCGCCACTTCGCGCGTGTTGATCGAGGCCTGCGGCACCGCAAGGTCCGATTCGATCATGCGGCGCTGGCGCGGGCTGATGCTGGAGAGCACGCATTCCTTGATTTCCATCGTGGCGCCGCGCAGCGCCATCGTCAGAACATCGGCCGAAACATCGTTGAGCAGCAGGACGCGGCTGCGCTGCGGCATGCGGCTGCGCTGCGGCATGAACATGAGGTCGTCGAAGAGGAAGATCTTCGGCTTGACCTTGTTTGCGGCTTCCTTGCTGAGCGTCTCGAGCGAGCTGAGCAACGTATCGACCTGCGGCTTGTCCAGTTCGTTCATCAGGTCGGCAACCTTCGTGGAACCGCCGGCATTGCGCTCGGCTTCGATTTCGTTGATGAGGTTGACCACACGCTTCTCGATGATCTGGGCGGCCGTCGGGCTCAGAGAACCTTCGCACCGAAGGACGAGGGCAGCATGGAGAGGATATAGGCGATGGTCTGCGGATGTTCGCGCAGCAGGAACTTGCCGACGAATTCCGGCTCGGCTTCCTGCAGGCGGTCCCAGATCGATGCTTCATAGGCCTGGAAGGCCGCGCGGCGGCCGAGAAGGCTGTCCACCTCTTCAGGGGTCAGGCCCTCTTCGAGAATGCTTTCGATTGCCTTGGCGTTGTCCATCAGACCCGTTCCTTCAGTGAACAGGTCTTCAAACTCCGCCACGATCTGCGCGAGTTCATCCGGGGGAATGACACGCAGGGTCTGGGCCGAGGAAATGATCATCTGCAATTCGTGCTGCGTGAAAAATTTGAGCAGCTTGCCGGCGACGCCCTTGCCCATGGCAAGCAGCACCGCGGCCGCCTTGTCGGCCTGAGACAACGGTTTCCCTGCCAGGGGGTTACCGAAATCCTCGAAGTCCATCATGGTCTTTCCTCTCCGTCCCCACAGGGATCAGGCTTTTCGCGTACTCAGTACTTCAATCAATTTTACGCCGAAGCGTGTATCGTCGTCTTCCAGAACCGTTATTTCACCGCGCGCAATACGGCGGCCATTCACCATGATCTCGACCGGCTCGCCGATCTTGCGATCAAGCGCGATCGTTGCGCCCTCTTCGAGGCTCATCAGCCCCGAAACGAGCATCCGGCTGGTGCCGAGCACGATCTGGACATCGATCGGGATGTCCATGATCATTTCCATGTTCTCGGACAGTCCGCTGCCAAGCGGCGCTTTAACGCCCACAGCCTGCGGGGCGGCGGCAAAATCGTCCATTGCAAAATCGGTCGTTCCGCCAGCGAAGGCGGAAAGGTCGTTGTCCGTCGAAGTCTCGTCCGTGCTTCCGAAATCGCCGAAGTCGCCAAAATCGGACAGCGAACCTTCCGCATCCGTCTTGAGGACGCCACGCAGATCGCCGATAGCCTGGTCGAGGTCGCCGCCGTCTTCAAACGACGGCAACGCCGCATCATCGGTCACA
>QFOL01000142.1 GCA_003241215.1 Agrobacterium fabrum | reverse complement strand
AAGTCGCTTTAATGGTTTTCTCTTACCCGCCAGGAGATTTGCGATGAATGCCAATATAACGCTGAACGAAGACATCACCCCCATCGGATCGGATTACGACACGGTGCGCGGGGTTATCGAGCTTTTGACGCTGGATTATCGCGAGCAGCCCTCCCTCGAAGCCATTGCCGCAGAGCTCGGCCAGTCGCCGACGCAATTGCAGAAGACCTTCACCCGCTGGGCCGGCCTTTCGCCCAAGGCATTCCTGCAGGCCGTGACGCTCGATCATGCCAAGCGGCTGCTGCGCGAGGAGGATTTGCCGCTGCTGGAAACCTCTATCGAGGTCGGCATGTCGGGGCCGGGGCGCCTGCACGATCTGTTCGTCACCCATGAGGCCATGTCGCCCGGCGAATGGAAGGCCAAGGGCGGTGGGCTGACAATCCGTTACGGGTTTCACACCTCGCCCTTCGGGCTTGCGCTGGTCATGGTGACAGATCGTGGCCTTGCCGGCTGCGCCTTTGCCGATCCGGGCGAGGAAAGGGCCTGTTTCGAGGATATGGCCGGCCGCTGGCCGAATGCGAACTATGTCGAGGATCGCGAAGCGACCGCGCCCTATGCCGCCCGCATCTTCGATCCGTCCATGTGGTCGGCGGACAGGCCGCTGCGCGTCGTGCTGCTCGGTACGGATTTTCAGGTGCGTGTCTGGGAAAGCCTCCTGAAAATCCCGATGGGCCGCGCCGTCACCTATTCGCACATCGCCTGCGATATCGGCCAGCCCACCGCGTCGCGTGCGGTCGGTGCCGCAGTCGGCGCCAACCCGGTGTCCTTCGTCGTTCCCTGCCATCGCGCCGTGGGTAAAAGCGGGGCTCTGACGGGGTATCACTGGGGCCTGACCCGCAAGCGGGCGATGCTCGGCTGGGAAACGGGGAAGGTGTGATTGGATTGATTATCTTTGCCGATCTGACTTAGATCCCTTTGATCTCGGCGCATATTGCACGGGTTCTTCATACGCGACGTCATCCTCGGGCTTGACCCGAGGATCCACGACCAAGCCGCTTGTGGATCCTCGCCTCAAGGGCGAGGATGACGGGGGCGAATATTGCCCGCGAATGGCCTGACGAGGCTTAAACCAGCTCCATCAACGCCCGCGCCGCCGCCTCGTCCGTTATCAGCGTATTGCAGCCGATGCGCTTGATCGTGGCGCGGATGGCGATGGCGCGGTGGGCGCCGCCGGAGGCGAGCACGATGTGTTTCGCCTTGCGCAGCGTGTCGAGATCGATTGCCATGGCGCGCTGGTTGATCGGGTGATCGACCGAGCGGCCTTCGGCATCGATGAAATTGAACATGGTATCGCAGACGCAGCCGGCGTCGATGAGTTCGCGCAATGTCTCCTTCGAGATGAAGCCTTCCGACAGCGAGGTCGAGTGCGGGCCGATATCGCCGCAGGAGACGATGGCGAGATCGAGCGTTTCGGCGAGATCGTAAAGCGTCGCGAGGCCGCATTTTTCGATCAGCGCCCGTTTGGTCTCAACCGAATCCACCAGGAGCGGCGCAAGGAACATGTAACATTCAGCGCCGAGCGCGCTCGCCAGCCGCCAGGTGTAGTCGAGCGGGTTTGTCTGGTGCACGGCGACGATACCGCCGAGCAGCGAGACGACCTTGCAGTTTTCCCGTCGCGGCGGGCGGAAACTGGAAAGCGAGGCGGTCATGGTGCGGCCCCAGCCGACGCCGATGGTGGCGTCGTTCGGCACCGCTTCGGAGAGGAATTGCCCCAGCGCCAGGCCAACGGCCTTGGCGGTGCTTTCGGCGCTCGCCTTCTCGGGGCAGGGGATAATGACGGCTTCGTCCAGCCCGTAGGCCGCCTCCAGCCGGCCGGCCAGCTCGACGAAATCCTCAATGCCTTCGTTGATCCATATCTGCACTTCGGAGCGTTTCATCGCCTCGTCCAGCAGGCGGATGACGGTGGAGCGGCTGATGCCGAGTTTTTCCGCGACGTCTTTCTGCGTCATGCCCTGATTATAATAAAGCCATGCGGCGCGCAGCCTTAGCGAAGCCGCTTCCGAATAGGCCGTATGGGTTTCTCTTCTCAGTTTCGCCACGGTTTCCGCCATTCTTTATGTTTGGGGAGTATCGCAGGCGTGAAACTTATGTCAATTGCGATGCGCAAATGTCTTGACTTTCGACCTTGCAGCTTGCGATAGTCGGAGCCGGACAAACCGCGATTTCGGCCTTGGGCGCACCCATGGTGCGGGAACGAAAAGACGGGTGAGCAAGTTTTCAAGAGATCATGAAGGATCATTCGATATGACGTCCAAACTCGAACAACTTCGCGCCATCACCACGGTTGTTGCCGACACCGGCGATATCGAGGCGGTTGCGCGCCTGAAGCCGGTGGATTGCACCACCAACCCGACCATCGTTCTCAAAGCGCTCGGCACCCCGGCCTTTGCCGATGCGGTGAAGGAAGCCGTCGCCTGGGGCAAGAAGCAGGGCGGCCAGTCCGACGCCGTGGTTGCCGCCGTTGCCGACCGTCTGGCCATTTCCGTGGGCGCGGCGCTTGCCGGCCTCGTTCCGGGCCGCGTGTCGACCGAAGTCGATGCCGACCTTTCCTTCGATACGCAAGCCTCCATCACCAAGGCGCGCCACATCATTGCCGCCTACAAGGAGCGCGGCATCGAGCGTGAACGCATCCTCATCAAGCTCGCTTCCACCTGGGAAGGCATCAAGGCTGCCGAGGTTCTCCAGTCCGAAGGCATCGACTGCAACCTGACCCTGCTGTTCTCCCAGGCACAGGCGATTGCCTGCGCCGAAGCCAAGGTCTTCCTCATCTCGCCCTTCGTCGGCCGTATCCTGGACTGGTACAAGAAGTCGACCGGTGAGACCTACACCGCCGAAACCGATCCGGGCGTCGTGTCGGTGCGCAGCATCTACAATTACTACAAGGCCAATGGCATCAGCACCGTCGTCATGGGCGCGTCCTTCCGCAATGTCGGCGAAATCGAAGCGCTGGCCGGTTGCGACCGCCTGACGATCAGCCCGGCGCTGCTGGAAGAGCTGGACAAGGACAGCGGCAAGCTGGAGCGCAAGCTTTCGCCTGACAATATCAAGGCAGAGCCGCTGCAGTCGCTTGACGAGAAGGCATTCCGCTGGGCGCTCAACGAAGATGCGATGGCCACCGAGAAGCTCTCGGAAGGCATCCGCCTGTTCGCCAAGGATCTGGTGACGCTGCGCGAGATGGTCCGCAAGGAACTGACGCTGGCTGCGGCCTGATACAAAAAAGGGGGAACCATCCACGTTCCCCCTGCGTTTAAGAGATATAAATCTCCAGTCACTCAAAACGCGATCGGGTCCCTGCCGGTCGCGTTTTTTTGTGCGTTTCAGGCATTTCCGTTTCCCGTCGCCACTTCGGAAATCCGCTTTGCCGCCTCGCGGATCAGCGCTTCACAGGCCTCGCGTGTCGGGGCCTTGCCGCCAAGCGGGGTAATATAGGGGCAGGTGATGACGGCAAGCGCCGTGCCGTCCAGCGTCAGCACCGGGGCGGAAATATTGCGCACGCCGGCGGTCTGAAGGCTGTCCATGGATTCGAAACCGTTCTTGCGCACCTCCGCCAGCCGTCCGGCAAGGTCCGGCGGCACGGTTTCGCCGCTGCCGCGCACCTGTTCGGTTATCATGATCTGGCGCTGCGCCTCGGTCTGGAAGGCCAGAAGCACATGGCCGGAGCCGGTGTGGAACAGGCTCATCTGCGCGCCGACCCGCATGGACATGGCCCAGTAGGTGGACGATTCCTGCTGGGCGATGACAACGACGCTGCCGCGATCGTAAACCGCCAGATGACAGGCCTGCTCGGCGCTTGCCGAAAAATCGCGCATGACCGGTGCGGCGAAAGAAACCAGCCGGCGGATCGGCGCGTGGAAATGCGCAAGCCCGAACATCTTCAGCGTCAATGAGAAACGGTCGCCTTCAAGCCGCTGCACATAACCGCGGCGCACCAGCCGGTCCAGCATGCGATAAAGCTCGTTCGGGCTTTTGCCGATAGACTTGGCGATCTCGATCTGGGTCAGTCCGCCATCGGTGCGGGCCAGAAGTTCGAGAATGTCGAGACCCTTGTCGAGGGCGGGGGCGCGATATCTTTCGCTGTCGTCGTCGGTCATCTGGCCTCGATGGTGTTTTGCATGGGTGCCTGGCGGAGGTGCCTTAAAATATGGTTGCCCGATAGCCGGCACCCACGCAAGTTTGCTTGACGTCATATGAATACCGCGTTTACATATGAATTGTCGATCCATATTTGAGATCATCGAAATTCAGCGGTCCGGCCCCCGAAGGGCGGGCGCGCCTTAGCGGGAGGCTATTCATGGTGCAGGATTTTAACGGCCGGACAGTGGTGATCACCGCCGCCGGTCAGGGTATCGGCCGCGCTGCGGCGGAGCGGTTCGTGTCGCTCGGTGCGCGCGTCATCGCCACCGATATCAATGAGCAGGCGCTTTCGACGCTGAAAGGTGCGGAAACCCGGGTTCTGAACGTGCTCGATGGCGATGGCGTCAAGGATTTCGCCGCCGATATCGGCCATGCGGATGTGCTGTTCAACTGCGCCGGTTTCGTTCATTCCGGCACCATCCTCGAATGCGAAGAGAAGGACTGGGATTTCTCCTTCGATCTCAACGCCAAGGCCATGTACCGCACCTGCCGCGCCTTCCTTCCCGGCATGCTGGAAAAGGGCAAGGGCGCAATCGTCAACATGTCCTCCGTCGCTTCCAGTGTGAAGGGCGTGCCGAACCGTTTCGCCTATACCGCCTCCAAGGCGGCCGTGGTGGGTCTGACCAAGGCCATCGCCGCCGATTTCGTCACCAGGGGCATTCGCTGCAACGCCATCTGCCCCGGCACGGTCGATAGCCCGTCCTTGCATGACCGCCTGCGCGCCACCGGCAATTACGAACAGGCGCTGGCCGATTTCATCGCCCGCCAGCCGATGGGCCGCATCGCCACGCCGGAAGAAATCGCGGCGCTTGTCACCTATCTCGCTTCTGACGAGGCAGGTTTCACCACCGGCCAGATTCATGTGATCGATGGCGGCTGGACGGGCTGAGGGATTTTACGGGAGAGAGGAGATGGAACCGGCGTGTATTCGCCGGTTGAGATTTTAACATCTCCACAAACTCAACGTCATCCTCGGGCTTGACCCGAGGATCCACACCTCAGGCTATGGATCCTCGGGTCAAGCCCGAGGATGACGCAGGAGAATATACAGTTTTCAGAGATTAAAGGCGACCGGCTCTTACACCGGTCGCCTTTTTTCATTCAGACGACGGCGCTTCCGGCCATCAGTGCAAGCACGAGGAAGACCAGGAAGATCACCACGGCGATGAAGAACAGGATTCGGGCCACGCCCGCCGCAGCTGCCGAAATGCCGGTAAAGCCGAATACGCCCGCGATCAAAGAAATAACGAAGAAAATAAGAGCCCACTTCAGCATGGTGCTTCCCCTTTTGCGTAATTTTCCCGAGCCCGCCGCCCCGCGACAGGCTCGATAAAATGACGCGCAAAAGGCGAAAATGTTCCACACGCCCGCAAAAATCGTTGTTTTAGAAGCCTGTTTCCCCCGCCGCGTCGATCCGCCTGGCCTTCCAGGTGGTGCGGATGAAGGTGGCGACGAAAGCAAGGCTCATGAACATCACGATGGTGGGGGCAGGCGCACTGTCGATCAGGAAACTCAGCCATATGCCCGAAAGCGATGAGGCGACCGCCACCGCAATGGCAACCGCGAGCATGGCGGAAAAACGCCTGGTCAGCAGGAAGGCGATTGCGCCCGGCGCCACCAGCATGGCGACGGAGAGGATGATGCCCACCGCCTTCAGCGCCCCGACCACGGTCAGCGACAGAACCATCAACAGGCCATAATGCAGGAGACGCACCGGCAGGCCGATGGCTTTGGCATGCTGCGCATCGAAGGCGTTGACCAGCAGATCCTTGCGCAGGATGCCGAGAAACAGCGTGGCGAAAAGGGCGATCAGACCCGTCTCCAGCATGTCCGACGGCGCAATGCCCAGCATGTCGCCGAAGAGGATGTGATCGAGATGCATATCGCTCTGCACCTTCACATAAAGCACCAGCCCCAGCCCGAACATGCCGGAAAAGACGATGCCAAGCACCGTGTCTTCCTTGATGCGGCTGTTTTCCTTGATGAAACCGGTGCCGAGGGCACAGATCATGCCGGCGATGAAGGCGCCGATGGAAAGCGGGATGTTGACGATATAGGCCAGCACCACGCCGGGCAGCACGGCATGCGAAACCGCATCCCCCATCAACGACCAGCCCTTCAGCACCAGAAGACAGGAGAGCATCGCCATCGGCACGGCGATCATCAAAGTGATCACGAAGGCATATTGCATGAAGGGCAATTGAAACGGCAGGATGGCGAGTTCGAGATAGTCGCTCATGGCGTTTCCCCCAGCGCCTTGCGGGCCTTGGCCCGGGATGCGAGAAGCCCGTGCTTGGGCGCAAGCAAGAAAGCGGCAAGGAAGATCGCGGTCTGCAACACGACGATGACGCCGCCGGTCGCGCCATCGAGGAAATAGCTGAGGTAAGCGCCGACGAAACTGGTGCCCGCACCGATGATCAGGCTCATCAGGATCAGCCGCTCGAAACGGTCAGTGAGCAGATAGGCGGTGGCGCCCGGCGTCACCACCATGGCGACAACGAGGAAGGCCCCGACAGTCTGAAGGGCGGCAACCGTGGAAGCGGCAAGCAGGGTGAAAAAGATCACCTTCAGCACTTCCGGTTTCAGCCCCACGGTGCGGGCGTGGTTCTCATCGAAAAACACCACCATGAAGTCTCGCCATTTCAGCGCCAGGACAAGGAGGCTGATGCCGCCGATCAGCGCCAGCTGGATGGTGTCTTCGGCGGTGATCGCCAGAATATTGCCAAGCACGATGGTCTGAATATTCACCGAGGTGGGCGAGAGCGACACCATGAACAGGCCGAGCCCGAAAAACGAGGTGAAGATCAGCCCGATGATGGCGTCTTCCTTGAGCCGCGTTTTCTGGTTCAGGAACAGCATGGAACCGGCCGCGAGCCCGCCGGAGAGAAAAGCGCCGAGCGCAAAGGGCAGGCCCAGCATATAGGCGCCCGCCACACCCGGAACGATGGCGTGAGACAGCGCATCGCCGATCAGCGACCAGCCCTTCAGCATCAGATAGGCCGAGAGAAAACCGCAGACGCCGCCCACCAGCGCGCTGACCCAGATGGCGTTTAGCATGTAACCGTAGGTGAAGGGCTCAAGAAGGCTGTTTATCATCGAGCTTTTCTTTCGGGGTCTCGGGATCGCGCCCGTTCTGGCCGTTCTTGCCGTAGATCACAAAGGGCCGTTCGTCATCGGTGATGACCTTTACCCGGCGCGGATCGGCGTCGTTGTGCAGGTCCGCCCCGCCAAGCACGAAGTGGCGCAGGCTGCCGCCGAAGGCCTTTTGCAGGTTTTCCTCGTTGAAGGTATCCGCCGTCTTGCCCGATGCCAGCACCGTGCCCTTGACGAAGACGGCGCGGTCACAGAATTCCGGCACGCTGCCGAGATTATGGGTGGAGACCAGCATGACCCGGCCCTCGTCGCGCAGCGCCTTCAAAAGTGCGACGATCTGCTCTTCCGTTGTCACGTCGACACCGGTGAAAGGCTCATCCAGCAGGATCACCTGACCCTCCTGCGCCAGCGCGCGGGCCAGAAACACCCGCTTCTTCTGCCCGCCGGAGAGTTCGCCGATCTGGCGCTTGCGATAATCGAGCATGTTGACGCGTTTCAGCGCCTCTTCCACCATGTGATGGTCGCGCCTCGAGGGGATGCGCAGGAAATTCATGTGGCCGTAACGGCCCATCATCACCACATCCTCCACCAGCACCGGAAAACTCCAGTCCACCTCCTCGGCCTGCGGCACATAAGCGACGAGGTTTTTCCTGAGCGCTTCCTTCACCGGCAGGTCGAAAATCGAGACGGAGCCGGCGGCCAGCGGCACGAAACCCATGATCGCCTTGAAAATCGTGGACTTGCCGGCGCCATTGACGCCGACAAGTGCAGTGATCGTTCCGCGGGGGATGGAAAAGCTGGCATTTCTTAATGCGGTGTGGCCGTTTCGATAGGTCACTGTCGCATTTTGAACCGTCAGGCCGCCCGTTTTTTTGTGGCCCATTCTCATGAAGACAGCCCCTTGGCGATGGTTTCGCTGGTCACGCGCAAAAGGTCCAGATAGGTCGGAACCGGGCCATCCGCCTCGCTCAGCGAATCGACGTAGAGGATGCCGCCATAGGCCGCACCGGTTTCCTTGGCCACCTGCTGGGCGGGATCGGCGGAAACCGTGCTTTCGCTGAAGATGACGTTGATATTGTGCTCGCGCATGGCGTCGATCACGCCGCGCACCTGCTGCGGTGTTCCCTGGTTGTCGGCATTGACCGGCCACAGGAACAGTTCCTTCAGGCCGAAATCGCGGGCGAGATAAGAAAAGGCGCCTTCGCTCGTTACCAACCAGCGCTTGTTTTCCGGCAGAACGGAAAGCGTGTCGCGGATCGGCTGCACGGTGGCTCTGATCTTGTCCGAATACGCCTTGGCGTTGGCGGCATAGACATCGGCATGGGCGGGGTCGATCCCGGTCAGGCCCTTGCGGATATTTTCTACATAGATCAAGGCGTTATCGGGTGACATCCAGGCGTGCGGATTGGGTTTTCCCTGATACGCCCCGCCGCTGATCGCCATGGGTTCCACGCCCTCGCTCACCGTCACGCCCGGCACCCCGGAAAGGTTGGCCAGGAACTTTTCGAACCACAATTCCAGATTGAGGCCATTGCGCAGCACCAGATCGGCCTTGCGGGCCTTGAGAATGTCGCGCGGCGTCGGCTGGTAGTTGTGAATTTCTGCACCGGGCTTGGTGATGCTTTCCACCTCGGCCGCGTCTCCTGCCACATTGCGCGCCATGTCGGCGATGATGGTGAAGGTGGTCACGACGACGGGTTTTTCCTGGGCAAGGGCGGCGGTGGGGAGAAAAAGCGAAAAAGCGAAAATGGCGTGGCGAATTTTATCGAAGTTCACGGAGCTCACCAGATATTGTTGCGATTAATTCGCAATACCTTCTGTTATAAAATCACGCATGTCAACGCTATTGCAAATCATTCGCAAATTAGGACGTTTTGTAAATGTCCGAAAATGGCGCGTTTTTGCCGGCGTTCCGCCGGTGGGGTTAAACTTTTTTCAATGAGAAAGCGGCACTATCGCAAGGCTCGGACAGCAACGTCCGGAGCTTGTCCCGCGTGTTTTGCTCATCCTTCGAGCCACGTTCCGGGGTGAGGGCGATAGACGGGGTACTTGATGTCAGGATGTTGCGGGTGAAAGCTGTATTCGGACGAATGCGGTTTTCGCGCAAGCTCGTTATGATTGGAGGCGGGATCCTGCTTTT
>QFOL01000593.1 GCA_003241215.1 Agrobacterium fabrum | reverse complement strand
ACATCATCGGTGAAGCGGCCTGATCGAAGGCCAGGAGGTGATGTCCATGAACATTCAAGCTACCAACCGGCTGACGCCAGCGGAAACCGCGCTGGTCGACGCTTACACCGCCAAGTTCAGCGAATTGCCGGGCGACGGCGCTGTTGTTGCCGCGCGTGACGTGCTGTTCGACGATCTGAAGACCGGCGGTCTTCCGACCCGCCGCATCGAGGCGTGGCACTATACCGATCTGAAAAGCCTGCTGCGCGCCGTTCCGGAAGACCGGCCCGCGCCTGTTATTGAAAAGCAGACACCAACGGTTTCCGGCTCGCTGGTCGCCTATGTGCAGCATGGCACGGCTGATATCGGCAAGATTGAAGACGTCCGCGTGTCGCGCTTTGCCGAAAGCCTGCTCGATGGCTCTGCTGCTGCCGGTCTTGCCGAAGCCAGCAAGGATGACGCGATTGGCCGCATCAATGGCAGCTTCGTGCGCGATGGTCTGGTGCTCGAGATCCCTGATGATGCCGAGATCGAGAAGCCGATCGAATTGCAGGCGGTCCATGGCGCAGGCCAGGTTCACAGCCGCTTCCCGGTCCGTTTCGGCAAGGGTTCCAAGGCAACCGTCATCGAGCGTCACCTTTCGGTGACTTCGGATGCGGCCTTTGTTTCCTCCGTCAGCGACATCGTCGTCGAAGACGGTGCGGAAGTGACCTGGATCATCCTGCAGCAACAGGGTGCGGCCGATATCCATCTTGGCCAGCTGCGCATGAAAATCGGCGCGGATGCCAAGATTCGCCTGTTCATTGTCAATGCCGGCGGCAAGCTGGTGCGTCAGGAACTGCGCATCGACGTGGAAGGCGAGGGCACTGACCTCATCGTTCGCGGCGTTAACCTTCTGGGTGGCGAAACCCATACCGACGTGACGATGGTTCTCGGCCACAATGTGCCGAACACGACCTCGACGGAAGTATTCCGCAACGTGGTGTTCGACCGTGCCAAGGGCATTTTCCAGGGCATGATCCGGGTGGCGCCCGATGCCCAGAAGACCGACGCGAAGATGGCGTGCAATACGCTGCTGATGTCCGACGATGGCGAGTTCTCGGCAAAGCCGGAACTGGAAATCTTCGCCGATGACGTTCAGTGCGGCCATGGCGCGACGGTTGCCGATATCAGCGACAATCATCTCTATTACCTGATGGCGCGCGGCGTGCCGCGGGCAAAGGCACGGGCGATGCTCGTCAACGCCTTCGTTGCCGAGATCGTCGAGGAACTGGAAGAAGAAAATCTGGTAGAGGCGCTGGAGACGATC